>DIME01000176.1 GCA_002425405.1 Candidatus Accumulibacter vicinus | reverse complement strand
CTGGTGGCAGCCGACATCGCCTCATCGAGGAGCTTGTCGGCCGGGACGACACGCGAAACCAGCCCGGCGCGTTCAGCCTCCACGGCGTCGATGGTGCGCGCGGTCAGGCACATTTCCATTGCCTTGGCCTTGGAAATCGCGCGCGGCAGGCGCTGCGTGCCACCCGCTCCAGGAAGAATCCCGAGGCGAATTTCAGGCTGACCAAACTGGGCGGTGTCGGCTGCCAGGATGATGTCGCACATCATGGCCAATTCGCAACCGCCACCCAGGGCATAGCCGGCGACGGCGGCGATCACCGGCTTGCGGCAGCTCTTGAGGGTATCCCAGTTGCGCGTGATGAAGTCGCCCTTGTATGCCTGCATGTACGAAAGCGACTGCATTACGGTGATGTCTGCACCGGCAGCGAAAGCCTTGTCCGAGCCAGTGATGACAATCGCCCCGATGTTCTCATCGGTTTCAAAGCCGCTGAGCGCATTGCCGAGTTCGTCCATCAGGTCATCGTTCAGGGCATTCAGTTGCTTCGGGCGGTTGAGAGTGATCAGGCCGACTTTTCCGCGTACTTCGGCCGTAATGTTGACGTAGGTCATAAAGAAGATCTCCGGGCTCAATAGGGATAAATTCGAGAACCTGGACGAGACGCAGGCTCTCCTGGGGACTCTGAACGGGACTTGCGTCTCCGCAGGTTTGACGAAATCGAAATGACGGCGCCTGGCTGGGCGCCGTCTGGCAGGTTACCAATGGAACCGGCCGGTGGCAAGCTCCACCGACCTGAACGATGGGTGTTCAGGCCGAGGAGCTGCTTGTTGTCAACGCAGGTCCGGTATCACGAGATGTCCATCTGGAACTTCACCGGACCGCGAGAATCCTTGCCGTTGGCGTCCTTGAAGGTGCCGGTGACGGGGGCTTTCTTGGCATAGGGGCTGGTCAGGATGGCCACGTGACCTCCGAAGAAAGCAACCGACTCGAGACCGTTCCAGCCCTCAAGGTGCTTGTTGCCGGCGGTGGCACAAAGTGGCGTGACCAGGTCGTCCTTGATTGCATAGTTCTGGTACCAGGGCACATTGAGATCGACCAGGTGCTTGATGTTCAGCGGCTGGCCAAAGAGCTGCACCGGCAAGGTGCCATCGTCGGCAATCGGATCCTGGAAGGAGTGCGAACTCATGTTGGCGATCGCTAGCGGCAGATGTACACGTTCCTTGAGCAGCCAGCGGAAGAGGGCGGCCGGCGTCTTGCCGGGGTTGAGGTCAGTGGCGCGATGCAGCGAAGCCTGATCGAGCACCTTGACCAGCGGGGTTTCCCGGTCGATGGCAACGAAACGCATCCCCAGGCTCAGCAGGTAGCCGTTGGCGACCTTGTTGCCGCTCGGCAAAGTCGTGGTGATGAAGTCGTGGTGCATCGTCGGCATGCCGCTGATGGCATCACTGTAGGTGCCGTCGACCGGTGTCACGTTGGTGATCAAGGCATCGCAGACATCCTTCAGTTTTCCTGACAGAATGTTCATCAGGGAGATGTAACCGCCTTGGCAGGTCCCATTGAGCGTGACTTTCTTGCCGTTATTGAGTTCCATGACCTTGGCGCAGAGCTCGCGTGTCTGTTCGCAGTCCTGTTCCGGGGTCATCTTCTGGACATTCTCATTGGTCATGATGTCCTTGACGACACGGACATAGGTCGGGATGCCCTCGTTGGCGAACGAGTGACTGTAGCTCTTGTTCTCGAAGGGCAGGAACGACAGGATATGAACCCCGAGCATGTACGGCGGCACGAGAATGACCGGCTTGAGATCCTTGCGAACCTCAACGCCTGCCTTCAGTGGCAACACCTGGTAGAGTTCGAAAGCGTCCGTCTGATGCACCAGCTTGTAATTCGAGGTGTTGAAATGGAAACCGAATTCATCGGCGATGGCCTCGATCTGCTCGTTGAAATTGGAGACCGCCTCCATGATTTCGGCCTCGCGGCGCATGTAGCCGCTGAGTTTTTCCCCTTCCGAATTGAGAATGCTGTTCAGGAAGGCGCGCGTTCCTTCTTCGATCTGGTCAAACGAGTAGTCGACCAGTTTTGTCTGCATCCCGGACAAACCCTTGCGCCCCATGGCGACATTGTGTTCGAGGATCTCGAAGGTTTCCATCATGCTCAAGGGGTTGTCACGGGCCGCTGTCATGGCGATGTGAGCGGCAATGAAGAGATTGTCATTAAACTCGCTGACTTCGCGATTCGTAGCGCGCATCATGGCCAGCGTATACCTCCACCAACTCGTGGTGAAATCAGGCATTTCTCTTAGCAGAGCATTCATTGTGCAACCTCCAAATTAACGTCATAACGTCAGTCAAAACAGGCCAACCCGCAGTGATCGACCCGCAATTACCCTGGCTCCGCCAGAAGAAGAACGGATACCGGTGATTCCTACCCGAAAACGATGCCAGCAGCCATCGCAGTCAAACATGTCGGATATTCGCCAAGCCGGACCCGACGGCATGCACACTGACCCTCTCGCGACAGCTACAGCCAAACATTTTTCTGCAGCGCACAATGTATTCTACTCTTCTAGACAGGAATTGTTCACCCCGCGTTGCCGTTCGCAAGGATTATTTTTGAGGCTTCTGCAAGCCCTCTATAATCAAAGATTAAATGGTTTTTTGGAGGACTTGTCGCGGCCCTTCGTCGAGTCTATGTCAGGGTTTGCGCAAGCGCTTGTACGAGCGGGTCAAGTTGCGCTGTATAGTAACGTTTTGTTGCGCTGCGATAGCAGGCTGGCGATGAGCGCTCTGGACCGGTTCCGGAAAGGTGACGCGATTGGCCTCGCGTGGCGAAGGTTCTTTGGAGAGTAAGGAAAATGCTGCAACTTGCGACACTGATCAAACATCACTCGACGTTCCGACCGGATCAGGTGGCCATCGTTATTGAGCAGGAACGTTTGAGCTGGCGGGAGTTTGAGGCTCGCGTTGGCCGTTGCGCCCGCCTGCTGTCATCGCTTGGGGTGCGTAAAGGCGAGCGGGTTGCGACGGTTTTGAGCAACTGCCGGGAACTACTCGAAATTTACTGGGCAGTGCCGTCGATCGGTGCGGTGCTGGTTCCCTTGAGCCCGCTGTTGATGGCTTCCGGTCTGGCCAGCCTGCTGCGTGATGCAGGTGCCGTTTGTCTGATCACGGATCGCTCGATGGCACCGGTCGTCGATCAGATCCGCGACGAGTTGCCGGGGTTGACGGCTGCACACGTGCTGATGATTGACGGCCCGACGGCCGATTATGCGGATTACTCTGCAGCCTCGTTCGGGAATGCCTCCGCGGGAGGTTTCGAACCGGTACCGGTCGGACAGGATGAATTGTTCAATGTGATGTACACGAGCGGCACGACAGGTCTTCCGAAGGGGATCATGCACACTCATTTCGTGCGTTCGATGTATTGCACCTTGTTCGCCTCGGCATGGCGAATGAGTCCCGAATCGGTGGTGTTGCATACCGGTGCGATCGTCTTCAACGGCGCTTTTGTGACCATGATGCCTTGTTTCTATCTGGGTGCGCGTTATGTCCTGCAACGCCAGTTCGATCCGGAAGAGGCGATCGAGATCATCGCTCGCGAGCGCGTCACACATACCATGATGGTACCGGCACAGATCATTGCCGTGCTCAACTCGCCGAATTTCTCTGCTGAACGGCTTTCTTCGCTGCAAATGATACTTTCACTGGGAGCACCGCTCTATCAGGAACAGAAGGACCTGCTCAATCGCCTCTTGCCTGGCCGCTTTTACGAACTCTATGGGCTGACCGAAGGTTTCTGGACCATTCTCGACAAGACGCAGTCAGTTCGCAAAGCCGGTTCGGTCGGATCCCCGCCCTGTTTTTTCGAGATGCGCATCGTCCGGGACGACGGCAGCGACGCCCCGCCCGGGGAGGTCGGCGAGATCGTCGGGCGAGGGCCGTCGCTGATGACCGGCTATTACGGCCGCCCCGACCTGACTGCGCAGGCGATCCGCGACGGCTGGCTGTTTACTGGTGATCTGGGCTATGCCGATGACGAGGGTTATCTCTATCTGGTTGACCGCAAGAAAGACATGATCGACAGCGGTGGCGTCAAGATCTACCCGAGGGACATCGAAGAGGTCGCGGCACGTCACCCGGCGGTCAGGGAAGTGGCCGTATTCGGCGTGGCGCATGAAAAATGGGGCGAAACGCCGGTCGCTGCGGTGCTGCTCCGCGACGGGGCAGCAGCCAGTGCCAGCGAACTGCGTGACTGGATCAACGAGCGCGTCGGCGCTCGTTACCAGCGCCTGCACGCGCTGCAGATCATGGACGACTTTCCACGCAACGCTGCCGGCAAGACGCTAAAGCGGACGATGCGGGATGCCTACCAGGCAGGGAACGGCGCAGGTTGACCCTCAAACCTGATAGATGTAGGTTCCCGGTGCGTCGCAGAGCGGGACATAGCCCTTATCCGGCGCGCCCATCGGCGGTGCTGCTTCACTGCCGGAGGAGTGCCGCTGTAGCCATTCTTGCCATGCAGGCCACCACGACCCCTGATACGACGGCGTCTTTTCCTTCCAGGTTTCAGCATCCAGGAAGCGTTCGCCCTCCCGGCATACACTGAGCTGGTAGGATCGACGCGGGCGACCCGGCTCATTGACGATGCCCACGTTATGGCCACCACTGGTGAGGACGAAAGTCAGCTCGGTCGCGTCGCTTTGCAGGTGCAGCTTGTACACCGAGTGCCACGGTGCAACGTGGTCGGCCCCGGCGGCGACGGCAAATATCGGCACATGGATGTTGCTGATCGAGATGGCGCGCCCATCGACCAGGTACTTGCCCTGGAACAGTTCGTTGTCCACGTAGAGACGACGCAGAACCTCGGAGTGCTGGCGATAGGGCATGCGCGTACCATCGGCGTTCCAGGCCATCAGATCGAACATCGGTTCGCGTTGCCCAAGGTAGTACTCCCGTACCATCTTCGACCAGATCAGGTCGGCGGATTTGAGCAATTGGAAGCCGCCGGAAACCTGTTTGTGCCCCAGGTAACCTTTCTGCCACATCATGTCTTCAAGCAAGGTCACCTCGCTGGCATCCATGAAGACGTTGATTTCTCCCACATCGGTGAAGTCGGTCATGGTGGTGAACAGGGTGACGCTGGCCAGACGGTCATCCCCGTCGCGAGCCATCGCGGCGGCGACAATGGTCAGCAGGATTCCGCCCAGGCAGTAACCCGCCGCGTGGATCCTGCGACCCGGCAGGATGTCCGAAATGGCGTTGATGGCGGCCAGCGTTCCTTGCTTGCGGTAGTCCTCCATTCCCAGGTTGCGGTGTTCCGCACCCGGATTGAGCCAGGAAATCATGAATACTGTGTGACCCTGATCGACGAGGTACTTGACCAGTGAATTGTGCGGCGACAGGTCGAGAATGTAGTACTTCATCATCCAGGCCGACTGCAGCAGAACCGGCTCGCGCTGGACGGTCTCGGTGGTCGGTGAGTATTGAATCAGCTCGATCAGCAGGTTACGAAAGACGACCTTGCCTGGGGTGATGGCGAGATTTTCTCCTACCTTGAACGCCTCGATTCCGGCCGGTTTCTCGTCGCGCAGCGCGCGACGCACGTCCTCACCATAGAACTGGGCACCCCGTGACAGATTCGCACCCCGCTCGTTGATCGTGGTTTCAACGATTTCAGGGTTCAGGTAGGGGATGTTGCACGGTGCGGTCATGTCGAGGATCTGTTTGGCGGTGAACCATACGGCGGCTTCGCCATGCTTGGAAACGCCACGAATGCCGGTGGTCGCGTTGTGCCACCACTGTTGATTGAGCAGGAAGCCCTGATAGATCACGTTGTATGGAAAACGCTGCCAGCCCGGATGATCGAAGCGATGGTCGCCGGGGAGGGGTTTGATGGTCGGCTCGGCGTTACCTGTAATTGCTGAGGATAGGGCATAGGCGCCCAGGCGCATCGCCTTGCGGGTTGCCTTGGCCGCCAGTTGAAACTGCTTGCCGGGCGAGGCTGCCAGGTGCACCGTCCAGTCAAGATAGGCCATCGCCAGTGATGCTGGCGAAACTCCTCCGCTCAACTGACCAAGCGCCACATTGGTCATCCGGTCAATGTTTTCCAGAGCGTCGGAATCCAGCAAATGGCGATCTCCCAGGCGGCGAGAGAACCCCCTTCGCGGCTGCGGCTCGGTAGCCGCAGGCGTGGCTGCGGCTACCGGTGTGGCGGCGGGAAACGTGGCCGTGCTCGTGCTCGGCGCTGCGGCTTCAGCAATTGCTGGCAGAGTCGTCCGGTTTGCTGTGGGTTTTTTCCGACGCGCGACGCGGGGTTTGGCGGGAGGTTTGACGGTACCATTCTCTTCGGGAGTGGGGAGCGCCGTCGTCGCCGCGGCAGCTTCCTGGGATGGGTTAAACGTTTCGACCATGATGTATATTCTCCGTTGAATGCTGAGACAATCTTCACATAGGGCGGCATAGCGCCCAAGTGAGCAATATCCTAAAGCATCGCGCGGACGCGGCCCTGATCCAGGTCAACAGAAGCGAGAAGCGGTGACCGCGGGCTCTTGATTTCTGGCAAAGATCGATTGCCGCACGGGCTTGCTGCTGCACTGCGTCGGAGGCTTGACTCGGCAGCAGT
This sequence comes from Candidatus Accumulibacter vicinus, assembly GCA_002425405.1. GTDB lineage: Bacteria > Pseudomonadota > Gammaproteobacteria > Burkholderiales > Rhodocyclaceae > Accumulibacter > Accumulibacter vicinus. Next base: position 12,477 of record DIME01000176.1, on the reverse strand, counting down.
TTGCATTCGACAATGGCAGGATTGCTCGCCTACGGCCAAGCGCCAAGCACCAGGTAACTGGTAGAGTGCAACGGTTGGCTGTACGGGTGGTTGCCGGGCAGCCTTCTGAAATCAGGCACTCGTCATCAAAAGGGTTTCCGAAGCGCCATAAGGTTCTGTTTTACTGTGACGACGCATCAATAAACGCCGTCGGCACGGTCCAGGAGCGCGACATTACGTGAGGTCGCGATATTTTTTTGGGGGTTAAAATGCAAATCAGTGGCAGTGTTTTTGTGGTAACGGGTGCAGGCTCCGGACTCGGAGCAGAAACGGCGAGTGGCCTGGTCAACGCTGGTGCAAAAGTGGTGATCGTGGATGTCGACGCGGGTGCGGGTGAGGCGCAGGCTGCGCAGCTGGGCGCAAACGCGCGCTTTGCCAAGACCGACGTGACCGATGAGGCCAGTGCACGCGCCGCCATCGATCTGGCCGTGAACGAATTCGGGGCGTTGCACGGACTGGTGAACTGCGCCGGTGTCGCACCGCCGAAGAAGGTGCTTGGCCGCGATGGCCCACATGACCTGGCAACCTTCGCGCGCGTGGTCAGCATCAATCTGGTCGGCACCTTCAACATGATTCGTCTGGCCGCCGAGGCGATGAGCAAGAACGATCCGAATGAGGGAGGCGAACGCGGTGTGATCGTCAATACTGCTTCCGTCGCGGGTTATGATGGTCAGATTGGTCAGGCTGCCTATGCTTCGTCCAAGGCAGGGGTGATCGGCCTGACACTGCCCGTGGCGCGCGAGCTTGCGGCGCACGGTATCCGGGTGGTGACGATCGCTCCGGGCATTTTCGAAACGCCCATGCTCAAGGGTCTGCCACAGGCCGCTCAGGATTCGCTGGGTAAAATGGTCCCGTTCCCGTCGCGCCTCGGCAAACCCGCTGAATACGCCGGGCTGGTCAGACATATCTGTGAGAATGGCTATCTGAACGGTGAAGTGATCCGCCTTGACGGTGCCATCCGGATGGCGCCCAAGTAATTCCCGGTCAGCAGCAAACTTTTATCTGGCAACATCCGTTGCAATCAAGGAGTGTCGTATGAGTGAATCCGTTGTCATCGTAGGTGCGAAGCGTACCCCCGTGGGCGCTTTCCAGGGTCAGTTTGCGGGTGTGACCGCGCCGCAACTCGGCGCCGTCGCGATCAAGGCCGCTGTCGAGCAGGCCGGCGTCAAGGTCGAGGATATCGACGAGGCGCTGATGGGCTGCTGCCTGATGGCAGGGGTGCGGCAGGCACCTGCACGCCAGGCGGTCCTGGGCGCCGGCCTGCCGAAATCGGTGCCTTGCACCACCCTGACCAAGATGTGTAGTTCTGCTCAGAAATCGGTCATGATCGCTCATGACGAGTTGCTGGCTGGTTCGGTCAACATCGCAGTGGCTGGCGGCATGGAGTCGATGACCAATGCTCCGCACGTGTTGACCGCCGCACGCTCTGGTTACCGGCTGGGAAATGGGGTGCTGCATGACCATATGTTCCTCGATGGCCTTGAGGATGCGTACGAGCAAGGCAAGCCGATGGGAGTGTTCGCCGAACTGTGTGTCGACAAGTACGCCTTCTCACGTGAAGAGATGGACGCCTTCGCCGTTGAATCCGTGACCCGCGCACAGAACGCAGTCACCTCGGGTGTCTTCAAGGACGAGATCGCACCAGTGACCATTAGCAGCCGCAAGGGTGAGGAAGTGGTTGCCCTCGACGAAACGCCGATGAAGTGCGATGTTTCAAAGATCGCCAAACTCAAGCCGGTATTCAAGCGGGACGGTGCGGTCACGCCCGCCAATTCTTCGTCGATTTCCGACGGTGCTGCGGCATTTGTCCTGATGCGCGAATCGGACGCCAAGAGTGCCGGCATCAAACCCCTGGCGCGGATTGTCGGCCACTCGACCTTTGCGCATGATCCTTCATGGTTTACCACGGCGCCGGTCTTTGCTTTCGAGAAGCTGTTGAAAAAACTTGGCTGGCAGGCCGAAGACGTCGATCTTTGGGAAATCAACGAGGCGTTTGCAGCGGTGACCATGGCTTCGATGCGTGACCTCAAACTGCCGCGCGACAAGGTCAATGTCAATGGCGGTGCCTGTGCGCTGGGCCATCCGATCGGCGCGACGGGTTCACGGATTCTGGTGACGTTGCTCTACGCACTCAAGGCGCGTGGTCTCAAACGTGGCATCGCGGGCCTCTGCGCCGGGGGCGGCGAAGCCACCGCGATCGCGCTGGAAATTATCTGAACAGGTCGTCAAACAGCGTTTCCACCCCGGTTTCCGGGGTGGTCCAGGAGTGAAACAGATGTTGATCGACAAGAAACACATCGGCATGAAAGTGCCGCAGCATTCCGTCCATTTGACGGCGTGGCAATTGAAGTGGTTTGCCAAGGCGACAGGCGAAAAAAACCCGATCTATTTCGACGAGGAGGCCGCGAAAAAGGCCGGTCTTCCGGGCGTGCTGGCGCCACCGACCTTCTTCTTCTGCATGGACATGGACAAGGAGCACCCCTTCGATTACCTCGAAACCATGGGCTGTGACCTCGGCAAGATGCTGCATGGCGAGCAATCGTTCGTCTACCACAAGCCGGTCTATTCTGGCGATACGCTGACTTTCGATGGCGAGATCACCGACATTTACGACAAGAAGAATGGCGCTCTGCAGTTCGTCGTCAAGGATGTCAAGGTGCGCCGGATGGGCGAGTTGGTGTGCGACGTGCACTCTGTGATGGTTATTCGGGGATAGGGGAAATTCAATGACAACAGCGAATTTTGATGCGCTCAAGGTTGGCGACGAGATTCCTTCGTTGATCACCGAGCCGGTGTCTCGTCTGACCCTTGCCCTGTATGCCACGGGTTCCGGCGACCATCATCCTCTGCATCTTGACCAGGATTATGTACGCTCGAAAGGTATCCCCGACGTTTTTGCGCACGGCATGCTGGGCATGGCTTACCTTGGTCGTATGCTGACCCAATGGGTGCCGCAGGAAGCGATTCGCAGTTTCGGGGTGCGCTTTACGGCCATCACCCAGGTTGGCGAGCGCTTGGTGTGCACCGGCAAAGTGGTCGAGAAACTGGAGCAGGGCGGCGAAAAATGTGTTCGCCTCGAGTTGACCTGCGCCAACGAGCAGGGAGAGGCAAAGCATAAGGCAGATGCAGTGGTGGCTCTGGCCTGATCTCGTTACCAGGTCAGTAAAGCTGCATGATCGCGGCCGTCACCAGACGGCCGCAGTTTTGTTGTAGAGTGCACCCCGCTTACCGCAGGGCATCCGCCTACCGTGGCGGTGGGCGTGTCCGACACACTGAAAGGAGATCACAGGAGTGGAAAACAAGGATCCGAATGAGCAAATGAGCAGCGTCGTGAACGCTTGGGCCGAGTCGCAGAAGCGCATGTGGAGCGACTGGTCCGCGCTGCTGCAGAATCTCCCGGGCGGCAACGAAGGCCCCGTCGAAGCGGTGAAAAAAGGTGTTGAAGCCGCCAACCAAAGTACGAACGAAGCTGCACGCCTGCTGATGGACCGTATAACGAGTAGCCAGGGCGCGATGAGCCGTGTCATGGATTTCTTTTTCAAGTCCATGAGGGTCGTGGCGCCCAATCTCGAAGCCAACAAGGATTGGCGTCCCGACCTCAAGGGTTTTGCCGAACAGTGGGCCAAGGAATCGACGGCCATGCTTGAGCGCAGTTTTGGCGTGGGTTCGCACCTTGGTAATCTGAGCGGAACCTTCAGCAAGGATTTTCCCGATGCCATGGGTCCCTGGTTGACCTTTCTGATGCAGGCCGCTTCGTCCGGGCACATCGGCGAAGCGGTACTCGGCGGCACGTCCGGACTCAACCGACTTTTGTCGATGGAAGGCGACGCCAGTGCCCTGGCGGGAGTCGGTCAGATTCCGCTGTTTGGTGCTTCCCGTGAGAAGAACGCCAAGTTATTGCGGCTGGTGGATGCCGTTGTTGATCTGCGCAAGACCAGTCTCAATTTCCACAAATCGTTTGCCGAGGCCTTGTCCAAGGCCGTCGAGGCGACAGTGGAAGAACTCGGAAAAGTGGCTGCCAAGGGCGAGAAGATCACCGCATTGCGCCAGTTGATGAGCCTCTGGTATCGTACGGCCGACAAATCGCTGCTGGTGACGTTCAACACTCAAGAGTTCCTCGATACGCAAAACGCGTTCACGAAAGCCCAGCAGCAATTCAAGCTGGCACAACGCGCAGTTGTCGAAGACATCTTCCGTAGTCTGGACATGCCCACGCGCAGCGAACTGAACGAAACCTACCAGGTGATCCACGAACTCAAGAAGGAGGTCCGAGCGCTCAAAAAGGCACTGCCGCCAGCCGCCCAAGGTCCAGCCAAGGGCAGCGGCGCCACGCCTCGCAAGGTCGCCGCGGCAGCGCGTGCCAAGAGCGAGTGAGCCGAAGCCTGAATGTTGTTCTGATCGGGTTTACAAGCTAATAGACCTTTAGGAGGGTGCTACCCATGTTTTCTTTCCCCATCCAGATTCTTCCCGCTGACCTCGTGGCTGAAGCCGCAACTCTGAACGAGAAGCTCACCAAGGGCCTCAGCAACCTCACCAATCTGACCGACGACGACATCGATATTGGCAGTACGCCAAAAGACATCATCTTTGAGCAGGATGGCATCAAGGTCTACCATTATCATCCGCTGGTCGAGCAATCGAAAATCATGAAGACGCCGCTGATGATCATGCCGCCGCTGATCAATGGTTACGAGGTGGCCGACCTGCAGCCAGACCGCTCGCTGGTCCGTAATTTGTTGAACCAGGGAATCGACGTTTACCTCAACGACTGGGGTTACCCGCGTATGGTAGACAAGTACCGCACGCTCGACGACTACATCAACGGCTACTTCGACGATTCGGTTGAATTCGTTCGCAAGTACCATGGTGTCGACAAGATTGCCCTGCTGGGTATCTGCCAGGGGGGCGCCATGTCAACCACCTACGCGACGCTCAATCCGGACAAGATCAGTCACCTGGTCCTGACCGTATCTCCGATCGATTTCGATGCCTATCGGGAAAATCACAAGCCGCACGAAGGCTTGATGTTCACCATGGGTGCCGATGCCGACGTCGAGAATATGGTGGCCGTACATGGCAATGTGCCGGCAACCATACTGAACGAGTCGTTCATGATGGCTTCGCCGTTCATCCTGAACTACGGCAAGTATGCCGACGTGATCGATATTCTCGATGACCGTCTGGCGTTACAGAACTTCCTGCGCATGGAGAAGTGGCTTTTTGGCGGCCCCGACGCCGTCGGCCAGATGTTCAAGGAGTTCATCCGTGACTACCTGAAAGGAAACAAACTCGTCAAGGGAACCCTTGAGATTGGCGGTCGCAAGGTGGATCTCAAGGATCTCACGATGCCGATCCTCAACATCTTTGCCGAAAAGGATCACATCGTGCCACCGCCGTGCACCGTTGCTCTCGGCAAGCATGTCGGCAGCAAGGACTACACCGAGTTTGCCATCGCCACCGGCCACATCGGCATCTACACCGGTGGCCTGGCGCAAAAGGTCCTCGCACCGAAGGTTGCGAGCTGGATGCGCGAGCGCGGCGGCTGAAGAAGTCTGTAGCAACTCGCGCCCAGCGCCCATTGGTCGCGAGTCTCCGGGAACGCTCTTGCTGTGTCGTAGAAAGCGGCGAAGAGGGCGTTTCCGGCCCGATCGGGTCAAGAACCATCCAGACAAGGCATGCGGGCAATATACGTGGCCATCTCCGGTGGTCATGGAAATCCGACGCTCGGGCCTTGCGACAACCCGCCTTATGACCGTTGACCGGAACGTTTGCTGGCTTTGCTGGCACGTGAACCGCAGGGAGTGCATATGGGGATTCTTGACTGGCTTTTCGGTGGCAACGACGAGGCGACCGGTTCCGCGGTCGCCCCTGCGGTCATCGAGCAGCGCATCGAACAGATCGTACGCATCATCAATCCGCGCTTGAAGCTCGTTCCCGGCTACCGCCGCAAGCTCGTGCCAGCGGTCGAGCAGGCGGTGCTCTACTGCCGCGAGGTCGAGGCGCAGATTCCCCCCGCCATCGAAGCCAGTGCGACGGTCTGGGCAGAGAATCCGACGTTGCGTGCCCTTTTCGCCACTGCGCGGGACATCCCCGAGGTCTTCAGCCGCAGCCGGGCGGTTCAGGATTTTTTTGAGGCCAGGCCGGGGGCCGAGCATGTGTGGGCAACGCTGCGCTTCCTCTGCCGCGAGGCGACAGGCTTCGGTGTGGTGGCTGAAGGGGGCGTGGTCAAGCACGAAGTAGTGCAGACCTGTGTTTCGTTTACCGACAAGAAAGTGGTCCTGCCGAGCGGCTGCGAGCACGATGCACGCATCGAGATCCGGCGCCGTGCCTTCAAGTTCCTGCTCACCGAGGCGCTGCAACAGATCACATCGGTGGATATGCAGCGCCAGGATCTCAAGGCGCAGCGATCGATGTTGCAGGCGCGGCTGATGATCCTGAAGGGCCAGCGTGTCGGGCTCGAGGCGATGCTGGAAGAGGGCGCCGGCGCGCGCCAGAAGATCGAAGAGGTGGAGCGGAAACTCTCCGAGAACGAGCGCGCGCTCGCGGCATTTCCGAGCACTGGCGAGACCCTCGAAGAGGTCATCGGGCGTGTGCGGGAGGTGCTCACGCACGGCCCCGACTACCTTCGGATCGACAGGACGAAGTTGCGGCTCGACCAGATGAACGTGCTCATGCCCGAAGGATCCGGCGAGGTCGCGGCCGAGATCGTGCTTCCGAAAGTGGTGGTGAGGAGTGCCCCGGTGGTCAGCCTGCTCGCCTGCCGTTTTCCCCGGGATGAACTCATTCGCAGCAAGCGCTTGCTTCACCAGGCGGGGCAACTGCTTGGCTGATCCGCTCAGCGGCTTCCGCCAGGATCGCCAGCCAGCAATTCATCGACCAGCCGGCGCAACTCGGCGCGTTCGCGCGCCGGCGTGAACAGCCGTGCTCGCTCCCGGCACTGCGCCCCCAATTGCTGCAGGAAATTCTCGCCGGGCGCCTGATCGGCGCCCGCTGCGCCGACGGCTTCGCGGCAGCGCAGCAGCAGCGCTGCTAGCGCCTCGGCGTCGCCGCACGGAAAGTAGCCGGCGTAATCGGCACCGAGCATGCCGATATTGCCGTCGACGGCCGAGGCGAGCACCGGCGTGCCGCTTGCCGCCGCCTCCATGATCACGTGCGCACCGCCTTCCATGCGGCTGGCGTGGACCAGCAGGTGCGCACGCTGGATGTGCCGGCGCACTGTCTCGTGTGGTAGGCCGCCGAACCAGCGATAGCGGGCAACGCTCGCCATCGTCGCCCGCGCTTCCTCACCGAGTGCCGGGTCGAGCGGCTCGCCGATGTGATCGATGAAGATGCCGGGCCGGTCGGCGAGCCGGCGGGCGGCGGCGAACAGCGTCTGCGGAGACTTCTCGTCGCGCAGGTGCCCGACCATGACCGCGCGCAGATGCTGCCGCGATTTGGCCAGCGTCCGGCGTTCGCTGGTCGATTGAAAGATCACCCGCGCCTTGTCGCGTACCGCTTCCGGCAGCGCCTGTGGCGCACGTTCCTGCAGCACGATCAGCGCTTGCGCCAGCGCCAGCGAGCGCTGTGCTTCGGCATCGGTCAGGATGTCGCGATAGAGGTCGGTGCCGGTGAGGACCACTGCCAGCCCATGCTGCGGATGCATCGCGCTCCAGAGGGCGATCGCCGCTGCCGAGCGGCGTGCATGCAGCGCGATCATCGCCGCGTCGCCAGCCGCCAGTGCGTCCGGCCAGTCCCGGACGACGCGCACGCGGTACGTGCCGGCCAGATGCCGCTGCCAGCGGCGGGCTGTCTGCCAGTTGCCGTTGTTGGCGTCGCGCAGCGCCGGACTGACGATCACCAGTTGCGGCGTACTAACGGTCATGACTTTCATGATCGGGGATGCCTGGAAAAGTCATGACCGTTTCCCTCCCTTGCAAGGTGCATTCCGGCTACAATCCTGGTCATTGCCTGCCCCCGCCGATGAACACAGACATGACCACCGGCATTGCCGAAACCGCCCGCCGTGGGGGTCGCGAATTCCTTGCCATGGCGCTGCATGCCAGCCGCGCACGCACGCTGGCACTGCTCGACGCCTATGCTGCCACGCTCGGCGATTCGCTGAGCGTTCCCTATTCGCCGCAGCTCAATCCGCCGCTCTGGGAAGCAGGACACGTCGGCTGGTTCCAGGACTACTGGATCGCCCGCAACCACCAGCGCGCGTGCGGAACCACCTGCGACCCGGAGCATGAACGTCCCGTCGGGCGTTTGCCACAAGCCGATGCACTGTACAACTCGAGCCGCGTCGCGCATACGATGCGCTGGCAACTCGACCTGCCCGACCTCGCTGCGACGCGGGCCTATCTCGCCGAGGGCCTGGCGGAAACGCTGTCGCTGCTCGCAACCACGCCGGAAACCGACGTGGCCCTGTACTTCTTCCGTCTGGTGCTGTTCCACGAGGACATGCACGGCGAAGCCGGCATTTACATGGCGCAGGCACTGGACATTCCGCTGTCTGACGCGCTGCTGGCAGCGGCCGTCCCGTTGCCGGAAGCGCGGCTGCTCGTCGTTCCCAGTGGGCAGTGGACGCTCGGCTGGAGCGGCGACGGATTCGCCTTCGACAACGAACTCGCGCCGCATGCGCTGGCCATGCCGACGTTCGCCATCGACAGCGAAGTCGTCAGTTGGCGGCGTTACCTTCCCTTCGTCGAGGAAACCGGCGCCGCAACGCCGCGTTACCTGCGCCGGCACGCCGGCCATTGGCAGCAGCGCGTCTTCGGGCAGTGGCAAGACCTGAGGCTCGACGCGCCGGCAACGCATCTCACCTGGAGCGAAGCCGAAGCGTGGTGCCGCTGGGCTGGCCGCCGCCTGCCGAGCGAAGCGGAGTGGGAAATGGCAGCGCTGAGCCGGCCGGATTTCCACTGGGGTCAGGTCTGGGAATGGACGGCCAGCCGCTTTCTGGCCTACCCTGGCTTCGCCGCCCACCCCTATCGCGACTATTCGGCACCCTGGTTCGGCGACCGCTACGTGCTGCGCGGCGCCAGCCGGGCGACCTCGCCGCGCCTGGCGCATCCTTGCTATCGCAACTATTTCACGCCCGAGCGCAACGACCTGCACAACGGCTTTCGCAGTTGCGTCATCTGATCGTGGTCTGGTCATCGGCTCACGCCGGTGCGGCGAAAACCGCGAACCAGCCGCGTGCATCGCACCAATGGCGGGGTCTCAAAAAGCCGGCGCTTTCGAGCAGCGCCGCGAAATCCTCGCTGCGCCACTTGTACGAGCTCTCGGTGTGGATACGCTCGGCCGCCGCGAAGCGCCGTTCGCCGCCGGCCCAGCGCACCGTCGTGTCGCGCAGTGCCTGCAGATGCATTTCGATGCGCGACTCGCGACCGTTGAAGAAGGCGACGTGGTGCCAGTCGGTGATGTCGAAGTCGGTGCCGGCGAGCCGGTTCAGGTGCCGGAGCAGGTTGCGGTTGAACGCCGCGGTGACACCCAGAGGGTCATCGTAGGCCGCTTCAAGGACATCGACCGGTTTGACGAGATCGACGCCAATCAGCAGCGAGCCGCCGCAACATTCGGCGTGTGCCTGGCGCAGGAAAACCAGCGCCTCATCGGGCGTGAAATTGCCGATGCTCGAACCGGGATAGAACAGGGTGCGCGGTTCCGTGCCGACCTCGGCCGGCAGGCGCAGCGATTGCGAGAAATCGAGACCGATGCCCAGCATCTCGATTGCCGGATGCTTCTGCTGCAGGTTTTCGAGCGACTCGCGCAGATAGTGCAGCGAGATGTCAACCGCCACGTAGCGGCGCACGCGCAGCGCCGCGAACAGGCGGGCAGCCTTCTCGCAGTTGCCGGCGCCGAGGTCGACCAGCGTTGCCGACAGGCCGAGCGCGGCTGCCATGGCGTCCTGGTGTTCGGCGAAGATCGCGGCTTCGGTGCGCGTCAGGTAGTATTCGGGCAGTTCGGTGATCGCCGCAAAAAGCCGCGAGCCGAGTGCGTCGTAGAGGTACTTCGGCGCGATCGTTGCCGGCGCTGCACTCAGGCCGGCGAGCAGATCGGCGCGGATCGCCGGCGCCGCGTTTTCTGGCATTGCCGGCGCGACCTGCAGGAGTCTCATCGGCTGCTCTCCAGCGACAGCGCGGGCAAGGGGCACGGTGGATGGCCGGCCGGTTCGGCGTGCGCATCCGCGTAGGGAACCGGCCAGTCGAGCAAGCGGCTGGCCACCTCGCAGCGGGCGCGCAGATCGTGCGCGTCGTTGCCGCCCAAGTGCAGGATGCCGTAACGGTAAGAACCCAACCACCTGAAATCGCGGGCGATCTGCCCCGGCGTCTTGGCGAAGCAAAAGAGCATGGCGTCGGGAAACTGCTGCGCCAGCTGGTGCCGCTGCCGCCGGTTCGGCATGGGCGGCGGTGCTGTCGCCGGGTCGAAACTGCGATAGACGAAACTCGCCGCCACGCCCGCGCCAGGCTCGGCACGTGGCAGGAACTGCGGGTCGTTGCCGTGTGCGAGTGCCAGCGCGACGCGATGCGGGTCGACCCCATCGACGCGCAGATAGAGATCGGAAAACTGTGCTGCCATGCGCGGATTGAACTCGATCACCGTCAAGCGGCCGAGCGCTTCGTCGTAGAAGAACTCCATGTTGAACAGGCCGTGCGTGAAGCCCACGGCGTGCAGGAAGCGCCGCGCGACATCGACCGCCCGCTCGCGCATGCACGTCGGCAGCGAGCAGGGATAGACGAAACGCATGAAGCTCTGCGTGCCCGGATACATCACCGATTCGACGAAACCAAGTGTGCGCAGCTCGCCGGCGAAGACGTAACCATCGAGGTTGTATTGCTGTCCGCCGGCCGGTGCTTCGAGCATCAGCCGATGCGCACTGCCGGCTTGCGACAGACGCTCGGCGACGATCCGCTCAAAGGGTTCGACCAGATGGCGGATCACCCACCGTTCCCAGGTGCCGAAGCGCGTCATCGTCGTCAGCTCGTCGCGACTGTCCACCTGGCGCGCGAGGATCGAGAAGGCGGCCTTCACCGGCTTGACGAACACCGGGTAATCGATGCCGTCGGGTATCGGTTCGCCGTAGCGCGTCGGCAGCAGCTCGCTGTGCGTGTTCGCTTCCGGCGCCACCGCCTGCAACACATGCCGCGCGTGCAGCTTGTGCTGGCAGGCGAGTACCGCGGTCACCGGCGTCCCTGGCCAGCCCATGCGCTCGGCAAGCATCGCCGCGGCCAGCGCACCGAACTGCTCGTGGTTGGAAGTCACCGCCTGCCAGCGCTTGCGGTTCGCCTTGCGTGCCAGCCGGTCGACGAAGCACTGCAGATCGAAACAGGCCAGGCGGGTGTTGCTGGGAAACGTAAACAGGTCAAAACCGGCGCTGTCGACAGGAAATGTCTGCTGCCAGCGGAAAAAGCCCAAACGGTCCCAATCGTAGTTGAACAACACCAGGGTGCGCGGCAGGGAGGCCGGCGAGCGCTTCTCCAGCGCGCGCGCCAGCAGTTTTGCTGCCCACGGCAGGAGTGCAATCAGCGCCAGCGAGATCAGGGTCTGGGGCGACAAGATGTCGCCGACAGCATCGATCCTTGCCAGCTGGGTGCCGGCATTCACATAGACGAAGGTTGCGGCGAGCATGCCGACGAAGCTGATCCAGAAGAAAGTCCAGGTCGTCATGCAGGTCAGGCCGGCGGCGGCGTTGACCAGTGCGAAGGGGACGATCGGCAACAGGCGCAGGCTGAACAGGCAGGCAGGGCCGTCGCGGGAGAAACGCGCCTCGATGTCGGCCAGGCGACCACCCCACTTGCGCATCACCCACGGCCGCAGCAGATGGCGAACTGCCAGCATCGTCAGCGTCGCACCGAAGGTGCACGCTGTCAGGCAGATCAGCGTGCCGGCGAGCGGCCCAAAGGCCGAGCCGGCGGCCAGCATCAGCAGCGAGGCGCCCGGCAAGGCCAAAGCCGCCAGCAGCACATGCGAGAGGAAAAGGAGCAGCGCCGCGGTGACCGGATACGCCCGCACCAGTTCGAGAAAGCTGCTGTGATGTGTCCGCCATTTTCCGAGGGAGAGGATGTCTGGGCTGACCATGTCGCCTGCCAGCCACAGCAGCGATCCGGCCGCCAGCGCGGCGATTGCCAGGCGTGAATTGCGCGACAGGGACGCAGTGCTCTGCGCTTTCTCCAAATGTTCGTTCAAGGCTGACTCCCCGCCACGGCGGCCATCAAAGGTCTCGTCGGGCCGTCCGGAATTATATTCGATGCCTGTCGGGCGAGGGCGTTCTGTTCAAATGGGCAGCTCGATCTGCTGGGACTCCGAGGAACTGGCACAGCACTCGAACCCCGGCACAACGAACAGCGGGATCGGCAGAGGAGCGCCGGCAACACCTCAGAGGGGCGCAGCCACGCTCAGTTGCAGCGGCCGGCTCACGTTGAGGCGGAAACGACCGCGCCCGGTTTTCTCGATGGCGATAAA
>DIME01000007.1 GCA_002425405.1 Candidatus Accumulibacter vicinus | reverse complement strand
GGCGACGGAGAGCCCAATCTTCGCCTACCAGGTGGATATTTCCGAAGCGCTGTTCGCGGTGGATACGGGCGACGAGACGCGGTGCGGCGCGGCCCTGCGGCGCGCCTTCACGGTGGGCCTGGCGGAGGACTATCTCACTCACCAGTACTTTCGTCCCGGCGTGATGTCGCGCCTGTGCGCTTTTGCGCTCGAGCGCGGCATCGTGACGGACTTCGCCCGCCGCCTGATTCGCCATCGCAAGCTCAAGCCGCCGCGGCTCGACCTCGACGACTGGCCGTGGCCGATCCGGATCCACACGCTGGGCCGCTTCGGTCTGCGGGTCGACGATCGCCCGGTCGCCGAAGCGGCGCAGGCCAAGCCGCTCGAACTGCTGCGCGTGCTGATCGCCCGCGGCGGACGCGACGTGCCGATCGACGACCTGATCGGTTGGCTGTGGGGCCAGCAGAAAGACGACGACAGCGGCCGCGGAAACGGCCGCGGCGCCGGCAAGCCCGGCAAGGACAAGGTCGGCGGCGGCCGCGCCGCTTTCGACATCAACCTCTCCCGCCTGCGTGGCCTGCTCGGGCAGTCGGACGCGCTGCTGGTCAAGGACGGCTGCCTGACGCTGAACAACGCCCGCTGCTGGGTCGATCTCTGGCGTTGCCAGCGTCTGTTGGCCGAAATTCGCGCCCTGCTCGACGGCGCTGACGCGCTGGACGTGGCGCTCGTTGTCGCCCGCGGCCGCGAGCTCCTCGCGTGCTACACCGGCGACTTCCTGGCGCGGGAAGGCGCCGCCTGGGCGAGCGAGCCGCGCGACAAACTGCGCGAGCGCGTGACGACGAGCCTCGCCGACCTCGCGGCGCGGCTCGAGAGCGCCGGCGCCGTCGTCGAGGCGAGGCAAATCTACGAGCGCGCGATCGAGATCGACCCGCGCCGCGAGTCTCTCTATCTCGGCCTGATGTACTGCCTGTACCGCCAGGGCAAGGTGGCCGAAGCGCTGCGCGTGTATCACCGCTGCCGCGCCGTCCTCGCCCGCGACCTGCGCGCCCAGCCGTCGGCCGAGACCGAAGCGCTGCGCGCGCTGCTGGAGAACCTGCCGCCATCAGCGGCTTCGCCGGATTCATGACACCCCTGTCCTGAGTGCGGCGCCGCGGCTCACCCTGTTGCGACATCACGCCACGCTTTCCTGAAGGGCTGGCTCCACCACGCGCGATCGCCACTCGCGCTGCGAGCGTCAGTTTGACCTCGGAGCCGAACAGGCGCTGTGCCTCCACCGCAACAGATCGCAAGCCCGGTGCGCGGGCGGCACGGCAGCTCGTCGCTTGGCGTGGGAACAGCTTGGGGTCGCTGAACGGCATACGGCGCCTGCCGATGCGGTCGCCCGGCATTGTATGCTGCATGTAGGAAAAACTTCGCCTACAACTGCTGGCTTCTGCTTGCTAGAGTCAAGGTCGGTGTTAGCTACGGAGTTTGCCACCTGTGATATGAGTTGTGTGTAAGGCTATGACCAATCTACCAGGTGCCATATCCATTGTTTTCTTAATGCTCTCTTGGGGGGGTCTGAGGTGTTCCTTCGATCTGTTCTTAGTTTCTGCGTTACAGGTGCCCTTTCTTGCAATGTGTTCGCATCGGTGAGTTTCACTGCAACGGATCTGGGTGCAGGGTTGTGGCGTTACAACTACTCGGTCAAGAACGACACGCTTTTCTCACCTATCGAAGAATTCACTATCTCGTTTCCCTTGGGTAGTTACTCCGATCTCCTGGCCCTGGGTGCCCCAGTCGGTTGGGACAATGTCGTTGTCCAGCCAGATCCGGCATTGCCGGCGGACGGCTTCTTTGATTCTTTGTCCCTGACCGCAGGCATTGCGCCGGGCATCGCGCTGGACGGTTTCTCTGTTCAGTTCTCTTGGTTGGGCACCGGCGCTCCTGGACCCCAACCGTACGAGATCGTAGATCCCGTCACGTTTGTCGTCCTTGATTCGGGCTTGACTTCCGCCCAAACCGTTTCTCCCGGCATTCCGGAGCCTGCCACGCTATCCCTTGCGCTGTTGGCGATCGGTGCACTTGTTGGCAAACACGGTCGCCCTCGTAACCCCATCAGTCCTTCGGAGAGCCGTAGCCATGAAACGCAGTGAAATCTTTGTGTTAAGGCTTGTCTGCCTCCTTTGCTCGTTGCTCGGTTCAGGTGTCGGTACGACCTTGATGGCTGCGCCACTTGTGGAAAGCTATGCACTGGTCACGACTTCTCGGTCCGGACGGACAACGTTTGACTACACGTATCGCCCCCTAATCCGGGTGGACGGCCATTCCTATCGGGGCGCGGCTTTCACGGTCACGAGCAAGAACCCGGCGACACAGATCGTCAAAGGTCGAATCGCGCTTGGAGAGATTGATGCGGGTAACGTGGTACTGGCACCCGATACATTCACCATCCGCCAGGATCGACTCGTCGCTTTTGATCGCTCGGCGCTTGAGTTCGCTTTTTCCGGAGAGGTCGTGAGCAAGGATTCAGGGACATCTGGCTTAAGCGTTGGAGATCTATCGTTTGTCGAAGTGGGCGGCCGTCCGGGGCACGAATTGCTCCTGCCGATCCAAGGCGCAGACCCTCCAGCAGGTGAGTCAATGCTCGTCGCTGTGGACATTTATGGGCCGTCGGTTTCCGGTGCAATGTTCCGCCTCCTCGATGCACACGGACTTCCACTCGGGAGTGGTCCATTAACCAGGTTGCCAGACGCTCATGCTGGTTCGCCGCGACATTTCGGCAAAGTCGAGGTGCCAACCCAGCCATTCAGGATCGAAGTGTCAGCGGTTGGGCTGGACACTAGGACGTTTTCCTGGGTTTCGAGAACCTACGCTCCCAGCAGTATCGCGTTACGCATACTGGCTCAAGAGCGGTCGAGGTCTTGGAAACGCGGTGAAGCCATACCAATGACCCTTCGTCTTATCTCGTCACCCTCGGCTACGTCAGGAGTGTTCATCGTCCGAATGTGGTTGCCGTCCGATTTGGCTGGAAACACCGGTCCGTGGACGATTAACCTGGAGCCGGGTGCGGTTAGTGAAATTCCGCTGGCGGTGACCACACCTTCCAGTGGCACTCCGTTTTCCCGCTACACGGTCACCGCCGAGGCTGCCCCAGCAGCACCCGTAGAAGCCAAACCCGTCTTGTCTTCGCTACAGATTGAAGTGGAGTAAAGCGATGAACTTCTCTTGGATTTGCCTTCCCGCCAGAAGCGCAGCGGTTGTTTTTTACTTCGTGTTATCCAGTTGGTGCGGTAGTGTTTTTGCATTCAGCGTCGAGACCTTGGTTTTATTCGGGGTTTATACCCTCCCGGGCACTCCGGTGCACGAAAAGCTTACACGCGATGCGACTGCCCTTCTCCCGCCGTTTTATCTCTCCAGTGGGCAAGCAGTGACGTTTTCAGATCGAGCAATAACCGAGATTGCAGATTACAACGCCAAGGCCGATGCTCACGTTTTCGCTGAAGAGGTGCACTTTGACGGAGAGTCATTTGAGGCATACCCTTACGCACAACTC
>DIME01000178.1:34619-34859 GCA_002425405.1 Candidatus Accumulibacter vicinus | reverse complement strand
GGTCGAAGGCGTGTCGAAGAAGAACCGCCGGGAATTCGCGGGGCGAACGGACAACAACCGTGTCGTCAATTTTGCCGGCAAGGCTGGCGACAACACGCCCCTTCTCGATCACTTTCTCAATGTCCGCATCACTTCCGCCCTGCCGCATTCGCTACGCGGCGAGATCGTCGGTGCAAGCACATGAACACGCATGCTTCCGAGCGCCCGGCTGCACACTCCTCGCCGCCGAAAAGCCGGGCC
>DIME01000178.1:0-34511 GCA_002425405.1 Candidatus Accumulibacter vicinus | reverse complement strand
AGACCGCCCTCGACGTTTCGATTGCCCGCCGCGGCGAACGCTTTACGCTGCGCGGCGAAGCCGGACAGCGGGCGCGCGCCTCCGAGGCTCTGCAGCAGTTCTACGCCCAGGCCAAGGACACCTTGTCGGTCGATGACATTCAGCTCGGCCTGATCGAACTGCTCAACCGACCGGTACGCCACAACGCGTCGGGTGGCGGCCTGGCACCGGCGCTGCTGACCCGCAAGACCGAGCTGCACGGCCGCACGCCACGCCAGATCGAATACCTGAAGCACATCCAGGAACACGACATCACCTTCGGTACCGGCCCGGCCGGTACCGGCAAAACCTATCTTGCCGTCGCTTCGGCGGTTGACGCCTTCGAACGCGAACTGGTGCAGCGCATCGTGCTCACCCGCCCGGCAGTCGAAGCCGGCGAGCGCCTCGGCTTTCTGCCGGGTGACCTCGCACAGAAGGTCGATCCCTATCTGCGACCGCTCTACGATGCGCTCTACGATCTGATGGGCTTCGAGCGCGTCGGCAAGCTGTTCGAACGCGGTGCGATCGAGATCGCACCGTTGGCCTATATGCGCGGCCGCACCCTGAACCACGCTTTCATCATTCTCGACGAGGCGCAGAACACGACGCCCGAACAGATGAAAATGTTCCTGACGCGCATCGGCATCGGCGCCAAGGCGGTAGTCACCGGCGATGTCACCCAGATCGACCTGCAGCGTGGCCAGAAGAGCGGCCTGATCGAGGCCCGCCAGATCCTCAGGGAAGTCCGCGGCATCGCTTTCACCGAGTTCCTGAAGGAAGACGTCGTGCGCCATCCGCTGGTGGCGCGCATCGTCTCGGCCTACGAAGCGCACACCGCTGCGCTGGAAGTTCACGCCGCCGCGCCGGCCGGGCATGGCGAAGTGTGAGCGGCGGCTGCAGGTCAGCGTACAGCATGCCGGTGACTGGCCGGACCTCCCCGGGAAATCGCAGGTTCGTCGCTGGGCACGTGCTGCGGCAGTCCATCACGGCGTTGGCGGACAGATCACCGTACGCTTTGTCGATACCGACGAAGGCCGCAGCCTGAACCGTACCTACCGGTCCAAAGACTACGCGACCAACGTCCTGTCCTTTCCCTATCAGCAGGAACCCTCGCTCTGCGGTGATCTCGTGCTCTGTGCGCCGGTCGTTGCGATCGAGGCGAGCGCCCAGGGCAAATCGCTCGAAGCCCATTACGCCCATCTGATCGTCCATGGCATGCTGCATCTGCAGGGCTACGACCATGAAACGGGCAAGAAGGAGGCCCGTGAAATGGAAAACCAGGAGCGCCGGGTACTGGCTGCGCTGGGCTATCCAGACCCCTATCGGCTGGAAAATCAATGGATTGCACGGAAAGAGGAAGGCCTTCGATCGGTGATCGCGATATCAGCGAGAAAGACTCCGGATTGCAGACAGTGGAAAAATCGCCGATAATGATGCCTTTGATGCCTCATGCTCTGCTTGTCGCCTGATCATGACAGCCTTAACCTACAGGAAAAGCACCAGATGAAAGACAAAATCCATCCTGCCTACGGTGAAATCGCGGTGACCTGCTCCTGCGGCAACACCTTCACCACCCGGTCGACAATGAAGAAAGCGCTGCACGTCGAGGTCTGCTCGGCCTGCCATCCTTTCTACACCGGTAAACAGAAAATCATCGATACGGCTGGCCGCGTCGAGAAATTCAACCAGAAGTATGGCGCGATGCGCAAACCGGTCTAGGTCGAACAGTGGGGTCGACAGAAAAAGGCAGCCCCACGGCTGCCTTTTTCGTTCCCAAATAGCGGCTTATCAGTACTCATTTCCAGATGCCGGCGCAGGCGGAGCATGCTCGCTTCCGGGGAATTCCATTGCCGCCCAATGGCTGGACTCTGGCGATTCTCCTCGTCCTCTATATTTGCACGGGGCTGATCGGTCACGACCCCTGGAGAAATGATGATGCAGTCACGATCGGCATCGTCCATGACCTGGTCTCAAACGGAAACTGGCTGACGCCAAGCCTCGCTGGTCGCCCTTACCCCGACGCACCTCTCTACTACTGGGTGGCAGCCAGCGGCAGTCGGCTGTTGTCCTGGCTCTTGCCGCTGCATGAGGCGACGCGACTGGCCAGCGGAGTATTCACCCTGCTCGCCCTGGGCTTCATTTTCCTCGCTGCACGCGAACTGCACGGTCGCGAACAAGCTCCGGCCGCACCGCTGCTGCTTGCCGGCAGCATTGGCTTCCTGTTCCACGCGCATGAAGCGCAGCCCATGCTGGCGGCGCTAACAGCGCACACCGCCGCCTACTGGGGACTGACGCAACTTGACAGGCGACCGCTGCGAGGCGCTTCCTGGTTCGGTTCGGCGCTCGGACTGGGTTTCCTCGCCAACGGCCTGGCGGCGATGTTGCCGCTGCTGCCCGTGGCAGCGTTCGTGGTCTGGCGATCCGACCATCGTCAACGCTCGGCGCTGCTGCTGCTTGGCTCGCTGCTGTTTGCCTGTGCGCTTGCCGGCGGGTGGCTGGCCGCCTTGTTCGCGACCTCGCCCGAGTACCTCGCCGCCTTCTCGCAGGGCGAGTTGACCCAGCTCAGCGCCAATGGGCAACCCCTGCTCGCTGTGCAGCGCCTGCTGCTGATGCTCCCTTGGTATGCCTGGCCAGCCTCCCCTCTCGCCTGCTGGGCACTCTGGGCAAAACGGCGCCAATGGGCTACGACCCCGCTGGCCTTGCCGATGTTTGCTTTCGTAGTCTCTCTGCTGATGGTCGGCAGCGCTATCGGAGCACGCAGCGTACCAGCTTTGCTGCTGCTGCCACCGCTGGTTCTGCTGGCCGTTCCGGGCGTCGCTTCACTGCGACGTGGCGCGGCGAACGCGTTTGACTGGTTTGGCATGATCACCTTCAGTCTCCTTGCCCTGCTGGCCTGGATTGGCTGGTGCGCAATGGTCTTCGGCTGGCCAGAAAGGCTGGCACGCCAGGCTGTTCGACTCGAACCGGGATTCGTGGGGCACTTCAGTATCCTGTGCGCCAGCGTCGCCCTGCTGGCAACCTTGGTCTGGTGCTGGCTGATTATGACCAGTCCGCGTTCCCCCATGCGCGGGATCATGCACTGGATGTCCGGTCTGACCTTGTTCTGGCTGCTGATCGTAACGCTCTGGATGCCCTGGATCGACTACAGCAAGACTTACCGCCAGGTATCCGCTTCGCTGGCCAAGGCACTGCCCGAGAATCGCCACTGCATTGCCGGAGCCAACCTCGCTGATTCGATCATCGCCTCACTGGACTACTTCGACGGGATCCGTACTATTCCGGCAAACTCCGCCACCGCCAGGAAGTGCGACTGGCTGCTGATCCACGGCGCCCCCAGGGATGGCCGCTCCCCAGCGGCCAGCGGCTGGCGGAAGGTCTGGGATGGCGGTCGTCCCGCCGAACGCCGGGACAGCGACCGACTGCACCTCTATCGGCGCGACGTCAAGAGAGGTTCATCGCCTGGCAATTAGAGTCTGATGAAGTGCTCGCGGTAGTACTTCAATTCGTCAATCGATTCGCGGATATCCGCGAGCGCGGAGTGCTCGGAGCGCTTGACAAAACCTCTTGCCACCTCGGGTTTCCAGCGCCGACAGAGTTCCTTGAGGGTGCTGACATCCAGGTTTCGGTAATGGAACCAGGCCTCAAGCTGCGGCATGTATCTTGCCATGAAGCGTCGATCCTGGCCGATCGAGTTGCCGCACATCGGGCTGACCGCCTGGGGAACATAAGCCCGCATGAACTCCAGCGCGGCTGCCTCGACAGCCGCCTCGTCGAATGTGGATGCCCTGACCCGATCAATCAGTCCGGAGCGGGCATGTGTCTTCCGGTTCCATTCGTCCATTGCATCGAGGCAGGCATCCTCCTGATGTACAGCCCACACCGTTGATTCGGCGATGGTCATCAACTGACTGTCGGTGACCACCATCGCCAGTTCGATGATGCGGTCGCAGTCAGGTACCAGACCGGTCATTTCCATGTCCAGCCAAACGAGGTAGGAAGCGTCCTTTGTCATATAATCCATCTGAACCGTAAAGTCGCCATTGTGTCACAACCGTATGTTCAATACCTTCTCCCTCATCTTTCTTGCCGCCTTGTTGGTCATGTGCGCCTTGCGCCTCTGGCTGGCGCAGCGGCAAATCACGCATGTCATGGCGCATCGCGGCCGCGTACCCGAGAACTTCGCTGATCGTGTCGATCTCAAGACTCATCAAAAGGCCGCCGACTATACCGTAGCACGCAGCCGCTTTGGCAGGATCGGCCTGGCCGTTGAAGTGGCGATGCTGCTCGCCTTCACGCTGGGTGGAGGTTTGCAGATACTGCATGACTTCTGGTCAGCACGACTCGATGGCCTGCCCTACGGGGTCGCACTCATCTTCAGCGTCCTGCTGATTTCCGCCATCGTTGACCTGCCGCTCAGCCTGTATCACCAGTTTGTCATCGAAGCAGAATTTTCCTTCAACCGCATGACTCTCCGAATCTTTTTCGCGGATCACCTCAAGCAGGCCATCCTGGCCATCGTCATCGGCACGCCGGTGCTGCTCGCCGTGCTCTGGCTGATGGCGAGAATGGGGGAGCTGTGGTGGCTCTACGTATGGCTCTTCTGGTGCACTTTCAACCTGCTCCTCCTGTTCATCTATCCAACCTGGATCGCGCCGCTATTCAACAAGTTCGTCCCGCTCGACGATGCCCGACTCAGAACGCGCGTCGAGGCACTGCTGGATCGCTGCGGCTTCGCCAGTTCGGATCTTTTGGTGATGGACGGATCGAAGCGATCGAACCACGGTAACGCCTACTTCACTGGTTTCGGCAAGACGAAGCGCATCGTCTTCTTCGATACCCTGCTCGACCGCCTGCAAGCCGTTGAGATCGAAGCCGTGTTGGCACACGAACTGGGACACTTCAAATACCGGCACGTGCAAAAGCGGATCGGTATGCTCTTTGTCCTGTCACTCGGGTTTCTTGCCATCCTGGGGCAACTGATCGATGCCGGCTGGTTCTTCAGCGGTCTCGGTCTGACGAGCCAGAACACGGCTCTTGGGCTGGTCCTTTTCTTTCTCGCCGGACCGGTTTTTGCTTTTCTGCTGACCCCGCTGCTGAGTCTCCTCTCGCGTCGCGACGAATTCCAGGCAGACCGCTACGCGGCGGCCCATGCTTCGGCCAGCGATCTGGTGGCCGCCCTGGTCAAGATGTACGAAGACAATGCCGCGACCTTGACCCCTGACCCGCTACATTCCTTGTTCTACGATTCACACCCACCCGCTGCCCTGCGCATCGCCCGCCTGCAGGACGCCTGACGATCATGACTTCACCCCTGATGATGAAAGTCATGACCGTTCCCTCTCCCCCGGCTCTTCCCACGGCCCGCGCTGCATCGCGGGCCGGCTACGGCGGCGCAGAGCAGAGCAGAGCAGTGCTCCGCGAAACCCCGCCTTCGCCCCTTCCGTGCGTCGCTGACGCGACTTTCACATTAAGCAGAAACAGGAGGATCCCATGCTCACCGAACTTGCTCTCGAACATTGCCGGCCGCTACGCGGCAGCGAACACGCCCTGGATCCCGCACAGGCCTCGGCCCTGCTGGCCGACCTGCCAGGCTGGCAGATTGCCGAGCCCGGTCTGCTCCATAAGGAGTTCACCTTTGCCAGCTACGCGGTCACCCTGCTATTCGTCAACACCGTCGCAGGCCTTGCTGAACGAGAGAACCATCATCCTGATCTCGAAGTCGGCTATGGCCGTGTGAAGATCAGCTACAGCACGCATGACGTTGCCGGCCTGTCGCGCAACGATTTCATCTGCGCCGCCAAGATCGAAGCACTGGCACGAATTTGAGACTGGCCGGCAGCGTCATCGCCGCTTACGGGCGGCAATACCGGGTTGAGTTGCGCGATGGCGAGACGCTGCTCTGCGTTCCTCGTGGCAAAAAGAGCGAACTGGTCTGCGGTGACCAGGTGAAGGTGCAGCGAACCAGTGCCGACCAGGGCGTCATCGCCACGCTTGAACCGCGGCGAACGCTGCTCTATCGCTCGGACCACTTCAAGCAAAGACTGATTGCCGCCAATGTGACACAACTCATCATCGTCGTCGCCACCGAACCGCCGTTTTCGGACGATTTGATCACACGCTGCATCGTCGCCGCCGAAAGTCAGGACATCCAGGTTCTGATCGTTCTCAACAAGTGCGACCTCAGTGAACGTGTACCGGCAGCTTCGGCGACCCTGCTGGCGTACGAGAAACTGGGTTATCGGGTTCTGAAGCTCTCTGCGCGCAACGATGGCGAACGCCTGTTGCCGTACCTGGCGGACCATACCAGCCTGCTGATCGGCCAATCCGGGATGGGCAAATCAACGCTGATCAATGCCCTGATCCCAGACGCCTGTACGCCCACCCGGGAAATCTCGCAGGCACTCAACGCCGGCAAGCACACCACTACGCATGCCCATCTCTATCACCCCAGTACGGGTGCTGCGCTGATTGACTCGCCAGGGCTGATGGCATTTGGCCTGCGCCATCTCTCGTCGGAGGACATTGCGCAGGCTTTTCTCGAACTGCGACCACTGCTCGGCCAATGTCGATTTCGCGATTGCCAGCACGACCGCGAACCCGACTGCAGTATCCTTGCCGCCGTCGAGCATGGCGCCATCGACCCTCGCCGCTATGCGGCGTTCCGCTCACTCTGTGCCGAAATCGGCTGACATCCAAGGACCTCTCACATGAGCGAAATCATCATTCGCCGCCGGCATGACAAGAGCCTCGCCGAGGCGCGTACCGCCGCCGAACATATGGCCGGCGAATTACAGGAAGAGTTTGACCTTGACTACGCGTGGGACGGCAACCGGATGCGTTTCAAGCGGCCGGGTGTGACCGGCGAACTGACCCTCGACGAAAAGGAAGTGT
Source organism: Candidatus Accumulibacter vicinus (assembly GCA_002425405.1). GTDB lineage: Bacteria > Pseudomonadota > Gammaproteobacteria > Burkholderiales > Rhodocyclaceae > Accumulibacter > Accumulibacter vicinus. The sequence continues at coordinate 27,602 of DIME01000178.1, read as the reverse complement.
CGCTCAGCATCCGTCTCGGACTCCTGCTCTTCGCTGTCAAACCAGCCATCGAACGCGCAGCCCACAGATACTTCGACGAGAACTTTCCGGTCTGAACCAGACTGTCGGGCAAGCCGCCAGTCCTTGCTTTCAGGCTGCTTTCAGTTGCTCGACCACGGCAATGTACTGCTGCATCGCAACGTCCGCTGCAGTGCCCTTGATTGCCGCCCAGGCATCGTACTTGGCGCGACCGACCATATCGGTCAAGCCGGGGCGACGACCTTCAACATCGCCTTCGGTCACCTGCTTGTAAAGGGCATAGAGCCTCAGCAAGGTGGCGTTGTCCGGGCGCTCGGGCAGGGTCTTGGAACTGGCCACGGCGGCCTCGAACTGGGCTTGCAAGTCACTCACGTTGGTTCCTCCGGTTGATGATCACTTGAAATGACTTGCTATTATATGGGCTGGCCATTTTTCCCGGGAGCAGCCGCAATGAACCCACGCGAAAGAATTGCCCACGTCGACAACGCCTGGCTGCGCATGGATCGTCCAGAAAACCTGATGCAGATCGTCGGGGTCATGATCTTCAAGGGCCGCATCGACACCGAACGTTTCAAGCGTACCGTCGCACAGCGCATCGTGCGTTACCGGCGCTTCCGGCAAATTGCCAGGCAGGATGCCCATGGTAACTGGTGGGATGACGACCCCGACTTCGACATCGACACGCATGTCCGCCATTCTTTTCTCCCAGCGCCTGCCGGCAAGAACGAGCTGCAAAAATTCGTTGCCACCATGGCCGGCACCCCACTCAACCCGTCACGACCCCGCTGGGAATTCAACCTTGTCGACACTGCCGACGGCAACTCCGCACTGGTGGTCAGAATCCATCACGCGATTGCGGACGGCATCGCCCTGACTGGCGTCATCAATTCGCTGACCGACAACGACATTGATGCCCCCGAGGACGGCGGAACGGTGGCAGCGCCTCCTCAGGATGATCCTGCTGACGACCAAGGGAGCGATACTGGCGACGCTTTCTGGCGAACCATCCTGGAGCCGCTCAGCGAAGTTGCTCTGGCCTCGATCCGCATCGGGGGCCAAGTGTGGGGACACTACCTGGGCCTGCGTCATAACCCCGCGACGATCCGCGACTATGTGCTCGTCGCCAGGGCCATCGCCGAGGAAGTCGGCAAGCTGGCGCTACTGCCCAACGACACCCCGACGCGCTACAAGGGCAAAGCGGGGACGGTCAAACGGGTCGCCTGGTCCGAGCCGATCTCCTTGCCCGAAATCAAGGCCGTCGGCAAGGTTCTCGGCTGCTCGGTGAACGACATCCTGCTGGCTTCGGTGGCAGGTGCCCTGCGCGGCTACCTGATGGCCAGAGGCGACCCGGTGGCTGCCACCGAGATTCGTGCGATGGTCCCGGTCAATCTGCGCGCACCGGATGACATCGAGGATCTTGGAAACCGCTTTGGTCTGGTGGCTCTCGAACTGCCGATCGGCATCGACAACCCACTGGCCAGGCTCTACGCCACTCGCGCCAGGATGATGGCGTTGAAGGGTTCCTATCAGGCAATGCTGACCTTCACCCTGCTGGGCGCCGCCGGCATGGCTCCCAAGTTCATCCAGGACCAGCTCCTCAATCTGCTGGCCAGCAAGACCACGGCGGTGATGACCAACGTCCCCGGCCCGCAACAGCCACGCTTTTTCGCCGGCTGCAGGATCGAGCAGGAAATGGTCTGGGTCCCGCAAGCCGGCGACATCGGCATGGGTGTCAGCATCCTCTCCTACAACGGCCGTGTACAGTTCGGACTCATCACCGACAAGAACATGGTCGACGACCCTGAGCAAATCGTCAACCGCTTCGCCGGCGAATTCGACAAACTTCTGTGGCTGCTGCTGCTTGAGCCTTGGGACCGACTCGACAATCCGGCAGCGGTGGAAGAAGACCTGGGTGCCCTGACCGACAGTTGATCCTAACCAGAAACCAGAGGTCGAGAAATGATCGCCAACCTGTCGCCAAGCAGCAGTACATTCATAGCCGTACGTCAAGAGCGTCCTGATGTATCGCTATCGAGTCGCGATACGGCAAGCGATGGCAGTGTCACGTCGCATGTCGAAGCAGACGGCCAGAGCGAACACAGCAAACCCGGCATCCAATCCAGGAGCCAAGGCGACGGCCAACTCTCCGAGGCCGATCTGCAAAAAATACAGGTCTTGCAGCAACGCGACCGTGAAGTACGCGCTCACGAAATGGCGCATGTCGCTGCCGGCGGCAGCCTGGTCCGCGGTGGCGCCAGTTTTACCTACGAATTCGGCCCGGATGGGCAACGTTATGCAATGGGTGGTGAAGTCGGGATCGACACCTCGCCCGGACGCACACCCGCTGAAACTCTGGCCAAGGCCGAGCAGATCAGGGCCGCTGCGCTGGCCCCCGCCGACCCCTCGGGGCAAGACCGGCAGGTCGCCGCCATGGCTACGCGCATGGCGATGCAGGCCAGCATGGAACTGGCAAGCCAGGGCAACGCCAGTGCCCGCCGGCACGACACATCCGGCACACCAGGCCAGCCGACGCTGGCCGCCTATACCGATACCGCGACGAGTGAGCAATCGCCGGGGTCGGCCATTGATCTTTTCGCCTGAACTCTGCCATTCTGCCTGCATGAACGCATCCAGTCTCCCGAAGCCGGCCGACAGGAGTCAGGAAGCGTGATGAGTAACTGCGGTGCCTCAGGGGAATTCGTCTATACCGACGTCGAATTTCGCCAGTATCGCCGCCACCGGGCGCTGCGCTTGTTGCATACCGGAGTCGGACTCCTGCTTGCCTATGCGATGGCATGGAGTGTTGTTGCACTGACGCGGGGCGACTGGCCAACGTTGATCCTGCAAGGAGTTTCAGTCTGCGGAGGGGCCTGGGTGTGGTTCTGTCTCTGCCGCGGACAACTCGGTCTTGCCGGTCACAGTTATTTCTGCATCGTCATTCCGGTCGTCGCCGGCATGATTGCACTCGAGGGCGTGACGGGTCCATTTCTCAGCATGAGCCACTACCAACTGCTTCCACTGATCGGTGGCGCCTATCTGTTGTTCTTCGAGCACGGGAAGCTCGGTCGGCGGGTGTATGTGGGCACCTGTGTCATGATCTTCGTTTCGGTCGAACTGGGTTTACTGACCTGGCCAGCACTGGGCCCTGCCTACCTGCCCGACGCTCAACGGACGGGCCGCTGGATTCTCTCGCTGGCGAATTTCGCCTCGCTGATCTGGGTAGCCCGGCTTTTTGTGGCCGATATGGCTGAAGCCGAGAAGCAGCTCGCGGGTGCCAACGCGCGCATGGAAGCACTCCTTGAAAACATGCTGCCACCGACGATCAGCCAGCGCTTGCGCCGCGAGGGACGCACCTTCGCCGATGCCTTCGGGGAATGCAGCGTGCTCTTTGCGGACATCGTGGGCTACACTGCGCTATCCGAATCATTGCCCAACGTCGTTGGTCTCCTGGACGCCATCTTTACACGTTTCGATGATCTCACCGAGCAAAGCGGGCTGGAAAAGATCAAGACGATTGGCGATGCTTACATGGTCGCGGCGGGCATTCCCGTTGCGCGCCCCGATCACGCCATCGCAGCCGCAGAACTGGCTTTGCGAATGCAGACGGCAATCAAGGATTTCCCTGGGCTGGAGATCCGTATTGGCATCAATTCGGGAGCAGTCGTAGCTGGCGTGATCGGGAAGAAGCGCTTCATCTACGACCTCTGGGGCGATACGGTCAATATCGCCGCCCGCATGGAATCGCAGGGAATATCCGGCGAGATCCAGATCAGCGACGCGACGCGCGCCTTGCTGCCAAGCAACTTTATCTGCGAAGATCGTGGCGAGATTGTCGTCAAGGGCAAAGGCCGGATGCGCGTATTTCTACTCAAAGGTTACGAGACACCGATCTCTTGATAGTCAATGTGCTAATCATGGATATATCGCCATGCACGCCAATGACAGGAATGGTGGCAGATCAATCAGTAGTTCTGCGTCATCAACTCGCGCAGGTAGCGCACAGGGATGGCGAAGCTGATTCCAGAAGGCTTGCTGAGGACCGATTCCTTGCTTTCCTTGACGAATACCATGTTGATGATGCCGATCACCTCGCCCCGGGTCGTTTCATACAGCGGGCCACCGCTATTGCCGGGATAGGCAGTGGCGTCAAGCTGATAGATGTCAAAGCTGCCGCTCCTGATCTGCTGCACGACCCTGGCGTTGAGCTGTCGCGCATTCGCGCTGGGCAGCACGATCGGAGTAATCGACGAGATGATGCCGCGGTGGGTGACTGGCGACAGCCCCAGTGCCCCGCCGATCGGAAAACCGGTAAAAGCAACCGACTGCCCTTCCCTGACCAACTCGGAATCGTGCAGGATGAGCGCCGGTAAGGCCTGACCATCGACACGCAACAGGGCCAGATCGTGCACCTTGTCGACCCGGATCACCTTCGCCAAGCGTTGCTGGGCTGCGGCGCTGGCAGAACGGAAGACGATGGCCAACGTCTCGCCGGCGGCCACATTGAGTTCTTCCTGAATGACGTGCGCGTTGGTCGCCACCTCGTAACCGTCGCCGACCACAAAACCTGTACCGCGCATTACGAATTGCGGACTGCGCGTGCGTTGAAGGGTACCAATGACCACCACGGAAGGTTTGACCCGTTCGATCAGCTCGGGCAAATCTGCCCAGACGGGTCCAGCAACCCACAGCAAGCCAGGGATTAGCGCAAAAGCCGCCAGCCTCCCCGAAACGGTCGCAGCGCGCCGGTAAGCGCCACCACAGATCAGCAAGAACCAGAATCTCATCCCTAGGCTCCCTTGCTCAGGCGAATCCGCGGCAACTCCGGAGAAGGCGTCGTAATCCTGGCATCATAGGGATGGTCGTCACGTTTGAAGAGGCTGATGATCCGCTGCACGTAACCGCGTGTCTCCGCGTAAGGGGGAACGCCGCGGTAACGGTTGACGGCTCCTTCACCGGCATTATAGGCAGCCGCCACCAGACTGACATCGCCTTCAAAATAGGCCAGCAACCACCGTAAATAGGCCAGACCACCGCGCAGGTTCTGCTCCGGATTAAAGGGATTCTTGACGTTGAAGCGTGCCGAAGTATCGGGAATCAGCTGCATCAGTCCCTGCGCATTCTTGCTCGACAGTGCTCCGGCGTTGAAGTTGGATTCGGTCCGAATCACCGCCAGAGCCAGACGCGGACTGACACCGTATTCGGGCGCCAACTGGTGCACCAGACCGACGATCATTTTCTGCGCTTCGTTGCGCGGCAGCATGTCATCCGTGCCATCGTCGACAGGCGGCAGCAACAGCGGGCGCATGCAATCCGGCACCTCCGACGTCGGGTCGCCGACAAAACGCTGCATCTTCTGCGACTGGAGATGTCCCTGCCTGGCCGCCAGGCTGAAAAAGTATGCCGCCAGGGCGTCGTTGCGATCGACCCCTCGCCCGTTGGCGTACATCCACCCGAGACTGAACTGGGCTTCGGAATCACCCAAGCGGGCACCATCGCAATACAGTTTGACCGCCCGCGCATAATCCCTGGGCACCCCCTCCCCATGTTCGTGCGCCTGCGCTTCCTTGCGCAAAGCCAGCAGACGCTCGGCAGCCGCCTCGCTGGGAACGTCCGCGGCAGCGGCGGCAGAGGAGAGAATGAGGGCCAGCAGGCCGCAGTGAACCAGAATGCCACGACGCAGCAGTGCCAGACATTGCAAGGCAGGCCTCATCCATGGACTCCGTCGGCGACGCCAAAGCGTGCTACATACCAGGGGATTGCCGCCTGAATGCCCTCTGCCAACCGGTGGCTGGGAAGGTACCGGAGCAGGCGCCCGGCTTTGGTAATATCGGCCCGCGAATGGCGTACATCACCCGGCCGGAAGTCTGCGTACACCGGTTGGATATGCTGCACCTCGGGCCGGAACGTCAGGAGGGCGTCACGCAGGATCTCGAACAGGTGATTCAGCGTGGTCTGATCATCCACCGCGACGTTATAGACCTGATTCAGCGCTGCCGGATCTGCAGTCGTCGCCGCCAGCAGGTTGGCCTGAACGGCATTGTCCACGAAGCAGAAATCACGGCTGGTCTCACCGTCACCATTGATGGTCACCTGTTCGCCGCGCAGCAGTGCGCGCGTCCAGCGGGGAATGACCGCAGCGTAAGCGCCTTCCGGGTCCTGACGGGCGCCGAACACGTTGAAATAGCGCAAACCGATTGAGGTAAAGTCATAACAACGCGCGAAGACCTCGGCGTAAAGCTCGTTCACCAGTTTGCTGACGGCATACGGCGACAAAGGCCGACCGATGCAGTCTTCGACCTTGGGCAACGCCGGATGATCGCCGTAGGTCGAACTCGACGCGGCATAGACAAATCGCTTGACGCCAGCATCGCGGGCCGCCACCATCATATTGAGAAAGCCGTCGACATTGGCCGCGTTGGTCGCCACCGGATTGGCCAGCGAGCGCGGCACCGACCCCAATGCTGCCTGATGCAATACGAAGTCGACCGCACAGCAAGCCTCGCGACAGGCGTCGAGATCGCAGATGTCAGCCTCGATGAAGCGGTGACGCAGCCACTGCTCGGGCGTCACCTGCGAGCGGACCTCGTCGAGATTGCGACGATGACCGGTGGCGAAGTTATCGAGGCCGATCACTGTCTGGCCGAGCTTGAGCAAGGTCTCGACCAGATGTGAGCCGATGAAGCCGGCACTGCCGGTCACCAGCCAACATGCTGGCTGGGTCAGCAGCCGCTCGACCAGTGCAACCGGCAAGGAAGGGAAAATCAGAGACGCCACACGGTCACTCCTTGCGCCACCAGCTCGGCCTCACTGAACATGCTTTTCACATCGGTCAGGACGCCGCCCTGCTGCAGTTTGCCGACATAGTCCGCAAGTGGCCGCTCCCTGAACTGGCGATGGGCAACCGCCGCAACAATCGCGCCCGCTACCGGGAGTTGCTCCCACGCCGTCAGTTCGACGCCATATTCATGCCGGGCCTCGTCGGCATCGGCAACCGGTTCATGTACCAGCACCTGCGCCCCATAGGATTCGAGTTCCCGGATCACGTCGATGACGCGGGAGTTGCGGAGATCCGGGCAGTCTTCCTTGAAGGTCAGTCCGAGCACGATGATCGGCGCACCCTTGACCTGCCAGCCATTACGGATCATCTGCTTGATCGTCTGTTCGGCAATGAACTTGCCCATCCCGTCATTGATTCTGCGTCCGGCATTGATCACCTCCGGGTGATAGCCGAGCATCTCCGCCTTGTGCGTCAGATAATACGGATCGACACCAATACAGTGACCGCCGACGAGGCCTGGACGAAAAGGCAGGAAATTCCACTTGCTCCCGGCCGCTTCCAGAACCTCCAGCGTATCGATGCCAATGCGATCGAAAATGATTGCCAACTCGTTCATCAAGGCGATATTCAGGTCCCGCTGCGTGTTCTCGATGACCTTGGCGGCTTCCGCCACCTTGATGCTCGAAGCCGGATAAACGCCGGCAGCGATCACGCTGCCATAGATCTCCCTGACCTGCTGCAGCGTTTTCGGGGTATCCCCGGAAACCACCTTGACGATTTTCGTCAGCGTCCGCTCCTTGTCACCGGGGTTGATCCGCTCCGGCGAATAACCGACAAAGAAATCGTCTTTCCACTTCATCAAGGAATACTTCTCGATAATCGGGATGCAGACTTCCTCGGTCGCGCCGGGATAGACCGTCGATTCGAAGACCACCGTCGCGCCGCGCTTGAGGTTTCTGCCGACAGCTTCCGAGGCACCGATCAACGGTCCGAAATCTGGCTGATGCGCCTGATCGACAGGCGTCGGCACAGCAACGATCACGAAATCAGCCTCTTTCAGGGCAGTTGCATCCGTGCCGACTTCCAGATGGACCGCCGCCTCGAGATCAGCGCTGCTCACCTCGCCGGTAGGATCGACATGCTGCCGATAATGCGCCACCTTGCTTGCCGACAGATCGAAACCGATCGTTCGATGCTTCTTGCCGAATTCGACCGCCAGCGGCAAACCGACGTAACCCAAACCCACCACTGCAACAATAGTCATCAATTCTCCATTCTCTGAGTGCTATTCGTCTTCAGCCACACCGGCTTCCTAGAGTCCCTTGAGCAACTGCGCGACTTCTGCCTGCGCCGGGAATTTGTCGCCCAGCCTGGCGAGCTGATCCAGTTCGCTCCTGGCCTCGCTGTTCTTCCCGGCCTTGATCAGCGCTTTGGCGTAGTTGAGACGAATCTGTGACGCCTGCGGAGCCAGTTCCAGGGCCTTCTTGAAAAGTCCCATGGCGCGCGCGTGATCGCCCTTGTCCGCCAGCAGGACCGCCAAAGTATCCAGCAGCGCCGGTTGATCCGGCGCCAGCTTGTTGGCCTTCTCGGCATACTCGACCGCTTTCGGGTCTTTGAGCTGCCCGGCAACCCAGGCCATGTTGTTGAGTACGGTAGGGTTGTCCGGCTGCGCCTCGAGCAGAATTCGGTACTGCCGGGCAGCGCCCGCATAGTCCTTGCGCATGCTCGCCGTCTCGGCCAGATAAAGGCGAAAACGGTTGTCCTTGGCATGTTCCTTGAGCCACGTTTCAGCGTACTTGTCGGCCTCGGCGGTGTTGCCGCTGGCCAGCAGCGCCAAATGCAGCTTGGCCGCCAGATCGGTCGTGGGGACTTCCTTGAGCCCGGTACGATAGGCTGCTATGGCCTCGGACCAGGCCTTCTTCGACATGTGTGCGTCACCTTCGAATATGTAGCCGACGGCTTCCTTGGGTCTCTGTTTCTGCACTTCGCGAGCGACTGCGAGCGCTTCCGTGCTGCGACCGGCATCAAGATCAAGGAGGATGATTCCGCGCTGTGCCTCCAGCGAATCCGGCTTGACCTTGAGCGCCTTTTGCAGATTCTCCAGCGCGGCCTCCTTGTTCTTCGACGCTATTTGAACCTCAGCCATACGCAGATAGGGAAGCGGAGAATCCGGCTTCAACGCCGCCAGTTTCTGATAGGTGGCGAGCGCTTGATTGTAGTCTTCGGCGGCCTGTTGGGCACGTCCGGAAGCATCCAGGATCTCTGGCCGTTCCGGCAGCACGGCAACAGCCTCCTGGGCCGCGGCAAGTGCGCTTTTGACCTCCGTCTTGCTCAGATACAGGCCGATCAGCGCCAGTCTCGGTGCCGGATCGGTCGGATTTGCCGTCACCGCCTTGCTGATCAGAGTCGCAATCTCTGCGGTCGTGCCGCCTTCTTTTGCACGCATTTGAGCGAGCGCCATGAACGCCTGCACATTCTTCGGATCTTTTGCGAGCACTGACTCGAAACGCTTCCGGGCATCCTCGGGCTTCTTCTCGTTGAGGTCCATATTGGCCAGATTGGCTGCTGCCGGCAAAAAGGTCGGGTTCAGGGCCAGAGCCTTCTCGAAGCTCTTGCGGGCAGCCGCGGCATCGTGCTTGCCAAGCTGGGCAGTGCCGCGCAGGTTGTACGTCAGTGGGTTATCGGGTTGTTTCTTCTCGAGCACAGCGATGGCCTTGAGTGCCTGATCGAATTCGCGGCGTTGCAAGTGCGCCGTGATCAGGGCCAGATCCGCCCGGATGCCGGTATCGGTTGCCGCCACCTGCTCCAGATCACGGAATGCCACCTCGCTGTCGCCTTTCGCCAGGCTGACCAGCGCCAGCGAGGTGCGCTTGGCAGGGTTTTTCGGGTCGAGCGCGGAGGCCTTGGCAAAGTAGGTGCCAGCCTTGTCGACCTGACCATTCTGCAGAAATACCTGGCCAGCCAGCGCCAGCAAGTTCGAATCCTTGTCGATCTTGTCGAGAATCGGTTCCAGCATTCCCAGGGCTTTGTTCGGCTGGGCATTGCGCAGGTAGCTGGCGATCAGGACGCGACGCGCAAGACCGAGTGGCGGGGTCCGCGGCAGTGCCTTGAGCAGGTAGGTCTCGGCCTGCGCGTAAGCCTGTGATTCGTACTCGATCAGGCCCGCCAGTTGCAGGCCAATAGGACTCTCGGGAGAAGCCTTGAGGTGCAGGAGGATGGCTTCCCTGGCCGCTGCATAATCTTTCTGCTGATAGGCCAGCAAGGCCCGCAGGTATTGAGTTTGCGGATGATTGGCGGCAAACTGCTTGAGCGTCTCGATCTGCTTGCCAGCTTCTTCGAGTTTGCCTTCCGCTATCAGGATCCTGATGATCATCGAATGCGCCGGCAGATAGTGCGGTTTGATTTCCAGCACCTTCCGATAGGCATTCGTCGCCGCTACGAGGTCGTTCTGGGCAGCAAACATGTCGCCCTTGAGCTGCCAGGCATCATACAGCCCGGGTTGTTTCTCCAGAGCCGAGTCGAGCAAGGCCAAAGCACCCGGCAGATCACCGCGGCCCGCTTTCCGTCTCGCCTCGCCGAGCAAGGCAGGTGCATAGCCCGGTTGCGCCGCCAGCGCTGCAGCGTAAGCCGCCACAGCCTGCTCTTCCTTGCCCTGCATCAGGTAGGCGTGACCCACCGAAGTCTGCAAGTCAGCGATTGCCGCCGGTGTCGTAAGCTGCGCCTTGGCCAGCTCTTCAATCACTTTCTGGGGTTGCCCGAGCATCAGCATGGTGCGTGCCAGCAATGGCGTCACCTGTTCGGCAGGATAGTTCAAGCCCTGAACCTTGCGCAACTCGACTTCAGCACCAGTCGCATCGCCTCCTTCGAGCAACGATCTGGCCAACAGAAAACGCGCTTCGGCAAGTTGAGGGTCCTGCTGCAAGGCGTTCTTCAGCTGGATTGCGGCGGCCTTATAGTCGTTCTTCTCGAGAAATGCCTTCGCCGAATTCAGCATGGTCTCCGGTTTCTCGCTGCCGCAACCCACCAGCAGAAGAGTAGCCAGCAGTGCTGAAGCGGTGGCCTTGCGCAGCAGGTGGATCGAGTTACCAGTATTCATCAGAGCCCTCATGAGATCGGTCAACGTTTGCAGGAACAACACTATTTCAGGCCAAATCTGTGCATCATGTCGTACAGTGTCGGGCGGCTTATACCGAGCAACTCGGCGGCGCGGACGACGTTTCCGTCGGCGCGAGCCAGCGCGGTGATGATCACCCGCCGCTCTGCGTGGTCACGCGCATGCCTCAGGTCCAGCTTGATTGCGTCCTCCTGAGCATCTCCCGCCAAACCAATGTCATCAGCGGTAATCTGATTGCCATCGGCCATGATGACCGCCCGCTTGATGCAATTCTCCAGCTCGCGCACGTTCCCCGGCCAGGAGTGCGCTTCTATCATTCGTACAGCGTCCTCACGCAGGGTCAAGTTGCCGCGATTGTTCTCGGCCGCAAACCGCCTCAGGAAGGCGTGCGCCAGCAAGGCGGCGTCACCGGAGCGGGCGCGCAAGGGCGGGATATTGATAATGATCTCCGCCAGGCGATAGTACAAGTCCTCGCGGAAACGTCCCTCGTTGATCAGGAATTTGAGATTCTGGTGCGTTGCGCAAACGATCCGGACGTTGACCGGGATTTCCTGCCGCCCACCAATCCTTTCGATGACACGCTCTTGCAGAAAACGCAACAACTTGGCCTGCAGCGAATGCGGAAGGTCACCGATCTCGTCAAGCATCAGCGTGCCATTGTTGGCTGTCTCGATCTTGCCTGGCGTCGTTTTGGCGGCCCCGGTGAAAGCCCCTTTCTCGTAACCAAAGAGTTCGCTCTCCAGCAAGTTGTCCGGAATGGCTGCGCAGTTGATGGCCACGAAACGTTCGCGCCGACGCGGTGACGCCTCATGCAAACCACGCGCCAGAAGCTCCTTGCCGGTGCCGCTTTCGCCAAGTAACAACACCGTTGCGTCGGTGACGCCAACCCGCTCGACGGTGCGACAGATGCGTAGCAACTCCGGGTCACGGGTCAGCAAACCAGACAGTACGGCGGGTTGCCGCATCGCCTGCAGTCGCTCGTTCTCCTGTTGCAGTTCATGGAGGCGGTAGGCGCGCTGGATGGTCAGGCCCAGCATTTCAATCTCGAATGGCTTGGCGAAGAAGTCATAGGCGCCCAGAGCAATCGCACGCAGCGCGTTAGCGCGATCGTTCTGACCGGTGAGGACAATGATCTTGGTATCCGGTGCCAGCGTCAGAATCTCTTCGAGCAACTTGAAACCTTCGGACACCGAATCCGGGTCTGGCGGCAATCCGAGATCCATCGTCACCACCGGCGGCTGATAGCGTCGTACCAGCAGCAGCGCACTCTCACGATCATCCGCGGTCAGTGCTTCGTACTGGTCGAAAGCCCAGCGAATCTGTTTCTGCAACGCGCGATCATCCTCGACGATCAACAGGTGCGGAAGCTTCTCTGCGCTCATTCTGATTCCTTCAGCAAGTCAGCCGACGCTGTGGTGTGTCTGACATCAAACAATGGCAACAACAGGTCCACCTGCGTGCCGACATCAACTGCGCTGTCGACAGACATTTTGCCGCCTAATTCATGAATATACTGAAAGCTTTCGTAAGCACCAATGCCCATTCCGGTCGGCTTGGTCGTTTGAAAAGGCTTGAACAGGCGCTCGCGAACGAATTCTGGGCTCATGCCGTGCCCGCTATCGCCGACTTCAACCAAGGCGTGTATCCCTTGCCGGGCCAGCCTGACCCACACTCGCCCACGATCCTCGGTGGCATCCAGTGCGTTCTGGACCAGATGGCCGATCACCCGCTCAATCCGGTCTTCGTGCCCACGGGCAACCAGCTTCTCCTCGATCACCAACTCGATATCCCGTCCCTGTCCGGACTTGGCGGTCTGAATCCGTCGCAGGACACCCGCCAGATCAATGCCACGCGGACCATCAAGCGGCGTCGCACCTTCGCGCAGTTGCATCATCAGCTTGCGCATACGCTCGACAGAGTGTTCAACGGTCATCAGCATGTCTTTCTGAAACTCGGGGTTGTCGCGATGACGCTCGGCATTCTTGAGCATCAGCGACAACTGGGTGATGATGTTTTTGAGATCATGCACGACAAAAGCCGACATGCGATTGAACGAGTCGAACTTCCGGACCTCAAGCAGGGCCTCGCTGGCTTGCATCTGACCCAGAAAAGCGCCGGCCTGGCGAGCAGCTGTCTTCAGCAGATCATTGACCTCCCAGTTCACATCAATCTTGGTACGGGCTGTCGCCAGCACCACAAAGGCGATCAGTTCATTCCCGGTCGTCAGCGGCACCACCAGCCATGCATTCGGTACTTCAACCAGCCAGGACGGAATCTCGAGACCATCATAACGACGCGGCAGGGAACGATACTCTTCGAGGTTGATCACCCAACCGCTGTCGAGCAGAAACCTGCACAACGGGCTCCCGACATCTTCGGTCGCCGACGAAGCGGACATGTTCCAGTACGCTGCCTGAGCAAAGAACTGGCCCGAGGGATCCTTCAGCCACAGTGCGCCGCTCGGGCTCTCGACCATGTCGGCCAAGCCACGCACCACATGCCGCCCCATGCCGGAAAAACCGCCCTGTAAGGACAGGGTCTGGGTAAAGCGCAGCCACTCCTCACGGTAATCGTAGCGGTAGCTGAAAAAGTGCTTGCCCACCTGCACACGCAGGCGCGCCCGCATCGAACCCGAAAAGGTCAGTCCCGCCAGCACCAGCAAAGCCGCAAAGAGCAGCGCCAACTGCAATGCCCGCCCCCACTCGCCACCAAAGAAACGCACGTAATAGCCGGCCGCCGCCATGAACAGCAGATAGACGCCGACGATCAGCAGCGTTACCGACTGCAGGGCGGCACGCTGCGACATCACCAAACGTCTTTTCCAGTCATGGCTGCGAATCGCCGACAAAGCCACCAGGGGCAGGCCCAGGGCGTGCGCAAAGCCGCGGATACTGAAGGCATCGGCATCAACCCGGTTGAATAGCAGGGCGTCCGAATACAGATACAGGTCAAACAGGAAAACACCCCCAAGCCCGAGGCATAAGGGCTTGATGCTCCAGCGAAAGTCCGGAGAAACGTTGCGGAACAGGCGCTCCACCAACACCAGGCCGAAGACGGTCATCACCAGAGAGACGAACAGGACCACCCGTTGTGACGGCACGATGAGATCAATACCGAACACCAGCAGAAGCTGCGAGGCGAAAGCCACGATGACCAGCAGCCAGGCGAAACCGTTCAGCCAGCCAAAGCGCGCCGATGCACTCTCGGCATCTGTCGGTTCCGGTTTCATCAGGACGAGGAGAAAGAAATACCAGCCACCGAATCGCAGCACATCGGCCAATAGGCTACCGGCAAGAAAAACCGCCTTGCCGGTCATCACAAAGGCCAGCGACAGCCCGCTCCACAGTGCGCACAGGCCCGCCGCCAGAAACATCGCACGACTGCGACCACCAGCGCGCCAGCCAGAGGACAGATAGAGCGTCAGAAAGGCTGCCAGAACTGCCGCCAGGCCGTAACTCCAGGCCGCGACCATTTCTATCTTGCTGTCCATCAACGATATCTATCCTTTTGCATTCCCATTCGCGATCATGGTGTAACCCATAGCGCACTATTCACCGAGCACCCTTGCCCGTCAAGACCACGCCGACGGTCTCGAAGAGAATGACCACATCAAGGAACAGACTGTGATTCTTGACATAATACAGATCGTATTGCAGTTTCTGGACAGCATCATCAATCGTCGACCCATAGTGATAACTTACCTGCGCCCAGCCGGTCAGCCCTGGTTTGACACTATGGCGTACCGCGAAAAACGGGATGTCACGTGTCAGCTGGTCGACAAAATAGGGGCGCTCCGGACGCGGCCCTACCAGGCTCATATCCCCCGTCAGCACATTGTACAACTGCGGCAATTCGTCGATACGCAGCTTGCGCAGGACACGCCCGACACGCGTCACACGATCATCATCGACCATCGCCCAGCGCGGCTTACCGTCACTCTCGGCATCATTGCGCATGCTGCGAAACTTGATGATCTTGAACAAACGACCATCGAGACCGACCCGCTCCTGTCGATAAAAGATCGAAAAACCGTCTTCAAGGATGATCAGAATCGCTGCCAGCAGCATCACCGGCGTGGCAAGCAACAGCAGCAGGAACGCCACCACGATATCGAACAGCCGCTTGATCGTCGTCCGCCGCCAACTCTGCCGAAAGCCCTCGCCAAAAATCAGCCAGCCAACACGCAGGGAATCGAGGCGGATCTGACCAAGGGCACGTTCGAAATAGCTCGCCAGATCGAGCACCCGGACACCCGACAGCTTGCAGTCGAGGAGTTCGCGCAAGGGTAGTGAGCCCCCGCGGCGCTCGCGCACGGCAACGATGATCTCGTCGACTCTCAAGGCATGCGCCGTGTCCGAGAGCGACCGATCCTGGGAAAGAATGACCTGCGAAGGAACGACGATCTCGGTGTCGTTGACGGACGGATAGAAGCCAACGATATGAATATCCGGATCCGATTTACGCAGTACGCGGCCGACGTTTTCCGCTTCCTCACCGACCCCGAAAACCAGCACGCGGTGACTCAGCAAGGAACTTGTGCGGCTGTGCGCCAGATGCACACGCCGCGCCAGCGTCGCAAAGAGCGCCGCCAGGCCGGACAGCAACATGAAACTGCGATCGACCTCGGCTACCGAAAGCAGCGAAAACACCAGATACGCCAGCGGAATCGCCAGGTAGAGCGACAGCACCGCGCGCGCCTGGGTCTCTTCCCGCGTTCGGCTATGCACCCGATTATAGATGCCCAGCCAGGCATTCAGGACGATCATCGTCAGCGCGAAAATCACTGCATAGAAAGCAACCCGCTCCAGAGCAAGCGGAGCGCCATGCCCGATCCACATGGCGGCAAGGACCACACACGCAACCGGGAACATCAGGTCAACGGCCACCTGGGCAATCGTCTTCCGATGAAACCAATGATTGAACACCTTGATCACGACAGACTCCTTGCAAGCATATACCTGGACACTTCTCGTTGATGACCGCTGCTCTGAGAGCTGCTTTAAATCAGGAAAGCTCGGCAAACGTCACGCAACGAAGGCTATCACCGCAGATAATTGGAGAACGTGACCTAATGCACAAGCCAGGGACAATGCCAAGGAAAGAAAGCCCTGCTGTGCCCGTTGAAAACCAAGACACCACTTTTAAAGAACAACACAATTACATGATATAATTAAATTTTATATCCTATGATTGGTTGTCTTGCGCTGGCATTATACATCGGGCGACAACCTTCAAGGCGTTTTCAGGGATGCGGAAGGCGCGTTGCAGCCCCTCAGGGGGAACGTTCTTCGAGGAACAGGGCAAAGCATGACAGCAAGTACAACAGGAAAGCAGGCCTCGGCATGTCCAGTACGCTCGAGAATATCCCGACGACCAGACAGGCAGTCAGGGCTGCCAGCAGATAGGGTGCGAGGACATGCTCGCGCCCGCGACCCCGCAGCAGATTGGCAAACGCCATGCCGAGCAGGCCGAGCAGCAGAAGCAGGCCAACGACTCCCTGATCAATCAGCGTCTCGATGAAAAGGCTGTCGACATGCCATGGCAGGAAGTAATGGCGGCCAGCGAAGAACCAGTGCGCCATGCCGCTGGAAAAATCGCCGTTGTCGAGCAGCTGATGGCCTTTCGCATCGAGAAGGCTCAAATGGTCGACATCGACGAAGTCGGCTCCCCCCTCCAGCCGTAGCGAGAGGAATCCCAGCCACGGTACCGGCCAACCTCGGGAGCCGTCCTTGCCCGCAGTGAGGGTCAGCGTAAAGTGATCCCATTGCTCATCCTTGCCCGACAAGGTCAGGCCGGTCTGTGCGCAGTTCGCGGCATAAAGAAGATGCTGGTGGCACAAGCCGGCGTGCAGCTTCGCCGGCTGCAGCGCGCGCAGGTCCATTGCCAGCGTATAAGTGCTCCCTGCAACAAACGCCGGGACGCGCTGAAGCAGTTCGAAAGCGCCACCAGCGCGGGCGCTGTGAGGCGGTCGGAAAATGCGCAGATGGCTCCCCTCGCCTGCCTCGACGATCTGCAGGCGACCTGGCATCGCACGTCCGGGAACGGTCTGCGAATAGCTGGCCGGAAAACGCCCGAGCCCTCTGCCCAGCAGCCATTCCGGGGGCGTACGCAGCAGGCTCAGGCCCTCTTGCCAGTGCTGCAGGCGGCCAATCAGATCGCGCTCGCCGGCTGACACCCTGCTGCCCATGAAATCCCCCAGACACATGACCACCAGGACCTCAAGGATCAGCACACTGACCAGCAGCCGGCCTCCCCACCGCCGCCAAGGCTCCGGCTCGGGGACTCTGGCGGTGGCGACAGACCCGATGACGCGCGCCAGCCGGGATCGCCGCAGCCAGGGCGCCGGCAAGCGCCAGGCAAGGACGACCAGGGACACTCCGACACTCAGATAAACGGCACGAGAAAAAGTGGTCAGGCAAGCATGGCCAGCGACCACCGCCAGGCACGCAGCAACCGCCCAGTGCCGTCGGGTGCGCGCGTGCACCACTGCATAGACCGCAAATGGCACCGCCAGGGCAAGAAAAGCATCGATCGCTGCGCCACCGACATGCATTTCCCAGAACAGCGCCGTGCTGCGATAGGGAGTTGAAAAATCCAGCAGTCCGGGATACCCGTTACGTTCCCAGATAACGGCCAGACTCACCCCGCCCAGCCCGCTCGCCATCCCGGCCGCAAGGCATTGCCCCGCCAGTGCCGCCCTAGTCTGCAGCTGGCTCCGCAACGCTGGAAGCAAGAGCAGTGCCAGCAAGAAGCTCTTGGCAATGCGCAGACTGTTCAAGGGCTCTTCATAACCCTGGAACCACCCCAGGGAAAATCCGCCGGCATCGGCCAGGCCGCGCAGCGTTGCCCACAGGTAGGATACGGCCAGCGCGCCCAGCCAGATCTGGGTAAAACCGAACGGCCTGGTCCGTTCGGGCTCACGGCACCCATCTATGGACGGTCCCGCGCAGCGCTGCGCTTCGGCTGGCTGCCTGGTGACGAGTTCGGATTGAGAGGTGCGCCGTAATCGGTCGGCTGCCATGCGCGCATGGCAGCCGACCGCCGCGCCAAGCACCAGCAAGTCGAACTCATCGATGCCGATCCATCCGGTCCACGCGGAAAAACCGGCGACCGGCAACAGCGCCGGCAGAACGAATAGCCAGATGTGCGGGTGCCAGTAGACGGTCAGGCACCAGACGACAAGAAACGCACTCAGCGATGCCGGCCACAGCGGGTGATGTTGCGCAATAAAAGCGCCGAGGAGGCCAGCCAGCGTCGCCAGCACGCCATGCATCAAGGTGAGCGCCATCCGACAGCCTAGGTGGCCGTGGCGCGAAGCTGCGGCAAGAGTCTCGTCTGTTCAGCTCTGCAGTTCGACCCGTTCGCGAAAGTACTCCAGCGCCTCGGGGTTGGCCAGTGCTTCGATATTCTTTACTGGCCGGCCATGCACGACGTTGCGTACGGCGAGTTCGACGATCTTGCCGCTCTTGGTGCGCGGGATGTCGGCGACCTGGAGGACCTTGGCCGGAACGTGGCGCGGCGTGGTATTGCGGCGGATCTGCTGCTTGATGCGGTCGCACAGCGCTTCGTCGAGGAGCAGTCCTTCGCGCAGCTTGACGAACAGCACGACGCGCACATCGTGCTGCCAGTCCTGGCCGATCACCAGCGATTCGACCACTTCCGGCAGTTGCTCGACCTGACGATAGATCTCGGCGGTGCCGATGCGCACGCCGCCGGGGTTGAGCACGGCGTCGGAGCGGCCGTAGATGATCATGCCTTCGTTGGCCGTGAGTTCGACGAAGTCGCCATGGCACCAGACGTTCGGAAAGCGATCGAAATACGCGGCATGGTATTTGGCACCGTCGGGGTCGTTCCAGAAGCCGATCGGCATCGCCGGAAAAGGCGCGGTGCATACCAGTTCGCCACGTTCGCCGCGGCCGGCTGGAATCGGCTGGCCGTCGTCGTCGAAGACTGCGACGGCCATTCCCAGGCCACGGCATTGCAGCTCGCCGCGGAACACCGGCAGAATCGGATTGCCGAGCGCAAAACACGAGAGGATGTCGGTACCACCGGAAATCGACGCCAGCAACAGGTCGGCCTTGATCTCGCGATAGACGTAGTCGAAGCTTTCCGGAGCCAGCGGGCTGCCGGTCGAGAACATCGTCCGCAGGGCTTCGAGGCGATGCGTCTCGCGCGGCTTGAGGCCGGTCTTGGCGAGCGCATCGATGAATTTTGCCGAGGTCCCGAAGTGCGTCATGCGTTCGGCATCGGCGTAATCGAAGAGGATCGCTCCGGGCTGACCGCTGGCGCCCGGAATGAAGGGGGAACCGTCGTAGAGCAGCAGCGTCGCGCCCGAAGCGAGGCCGGAAACAAGCCAGTTCCACATCATCCAGCCGCAGGTGGTGAAATAGAAGAGGCGGTCATCCTGCTTGAGGTCACCGTGCAACTGGTGTTCCTTGAGATGTTGCAGCAGGGCGCCCCCATGACCGTGCACGATGCACTTGGGAATGCCGGTGGTACCCGAGGAGAACATGATGAATAGCGGATGTGCGAAAGGCAGCGGCGCGAATTCGATTTCGTCGGCGGCAAAGGGGGCGATGAAGTCGGCGTAGCGCACGCCATTGCGGATCGTTGCCACCACAGGACAATCGTCGAGGTAGGAGACGACGACCGTCCTGGCGACACTGGCGATCTGTGCTGCGATTTCGGTGTTTTTGGCCATGCAATCGACCGGTTTGCCGTTGTACCAGTAGCCGTCAACGCAGAGCAGGACCTTGGGTTCGATCTGCCCGAAACGGTCGAGAACGCCCTGGACACCAAAGTCGGGCGAAGCGGACGACCAGATCGCACCGAGCGAAGTGGTGGCGAGCATCGCGATCAGCGCCTCGGGCAGGTTGGGCAGGTAAGCGGCGACACGATCACCCTGGCCGATGCCGGCAGCCTGCAAGGCCTGCGCGCAGCGCGAAACCTGCGCGTAAAGCTCGGCATGCGAGAGGCGACGCCGGCACTTGTCCTCGCCCCAGAATACCAGTGCGTCGGCGTGGTCATGGCGGCGCAGCAGGTTCTCGGCGTAGTTCAGCCGGGCTTGCGGAAACCAGCGGGCACCTGGCATCCGCTCGCCGTTCTCCAGTACCGTCGGACCGCGTTCGCCGATCACGCCGCATTGCTCCCATAGCGAAGTCCAGAAGGCCTCGGGCTGCGCCACCGACCAGCGCCAGAGACTGGCGTAATCCGGGCAGTCGACCTGCCAGCGGCTGTGGATTGCGGTGATGAAGTCGCTCAGCCTGGCTGCCGCGATCCTTTCGGCGCTTGGGCGCCAGAGAACTGCAGGGTCCATCTCCCCTCCTCTTCAGGCCGGCAGGCCGGCGCGCATGCTTTCCGGAATCGGCACCGATTTGCCGGTCGCCACATCCATCCAGACGATCTTGGATTCGCCGGTCGCGTACAGGGTGTCGTCTCCCTGCCGGCGGATTTCGTAATGCGTCAGCACGCTGCTGCGGCCCGGATGTCCGCAGAACATTCGGACTTCGACGACACCAGGGTAATTGATTGGAATCAGGAAGGTGCAACTGGCGTTGATGATCACGGGCGCCTGGCCACGCGGCGTCAGCGTGCAGCCGATCCGTTCGAGAAACTCGACACGCGCCTGCTCCATGTAACGAAAATAAATGGTGTTGTTGACGTGGCCGTAGGCGTCCATGTCCCCCCAGCGGACCGGAATCAGACTGGTCAGGACGAGTATGCGTGGGTTGGTCATGGCAATTCCTTGATCAGATGGCTGAAAATTCCCGCCGAACACCCGCAGATGCCGGCGAAAGCCGGTTGCGGCCGCCAAACACGGCGACCGCAACCGGCCAACTCGCTTAGAACATGTCTTCAGGCAAGGCGTTGACGCCTTCGGCACCCTCGGTGATGCTGCTCGCCAGGCCGGCGGCCTGCGACAACACATGGTCGGCATAGAAACGGGCGGTGATGATCTTTGCGGCATAGAAGGGATCGCTGTCACCAGCGTCGATCTTCGCCTGCGCGATCAGCGCCGCACGTGCCATCTGCCAACCGCCGGCGACGATCCCGAGCAGCATCAGGAACGGCACCGCGCTGGCCGATGCGGCACGAACGTCGACCCCGTAGATGGTCACCAGCCACTCGCCGGCAGCCGCCAGCGCATCGACGCCGGCCGTGAAGCGGCTGCGAATGGCTGCAAGATGTCCGCCCTCCCGGCTCGCGAGATCGGCGTCGAGCGCGCGCATTTCTTCGATCACTACTTTCAGGGTAGCGCCGCCCTCACGCGCCATCTTGCGGCCGATCAGGTCGTTGGCCTGGATGCCGGTGGTGCCCTCGTAGATGGTCGAGATCTGTGCGTCACGCAGGTGCTGCGCGGCACCGGTCTCTTCGACATAACCCATGCCGCCGTGCACCTGCACGCCGATCGAGGCGATGCTGACACCCGATTCGGTGCTCCAGCCCTTCACTACCGGGATCATCAGATCAACGAAGGCCTGTTGGCGCTTGCGCTCGGCGGCATCCGGATGGCGGAGCGCGGTGTCGTGTGCGGCCGCCACCACGTAGGCCAGTGCCCGCGTGGCTTCGGCACGCGAGCGCATGGTCATCAGCATGCGGCGCACGTCGGGATGCCTGATGATCGCCACTTTCGGACCACCGCGCACGCCGACATCGGTACACTGCACGCGTTCGCGCGCGTAATCGCGCGCACGCTGGTAAGCACGCTCGCAAGCGGCGACACCTTCGAGGCCGACCCCGAAGCGCGCAGCGTTCATCATGATGAACATGTACTCGAGACCGCGATTCTCCTCACCGACCAGGTAGCCGACAGCACCGCGATGATCCCCGAAGGCCATGATCGCGGTTGGGCTGGCGTGGATGCCGAGCTTGTGCTCGATCGACACACAATAGGCATCGTTACGCTCGCCGAGGCTGCCGTCGTCATTGACCATGAACTTCGGCACCACGAACAGCGAAATCCCCTTGACGCCCTCGGGCGCTGTCGGCGTCCGCGCCAGCACGAGGTGGATGATGTTCTCCGTCAGGTCGTGCTCACCGTAGGTGATGAAGATCTTCTGCCCGAAGATCAGGTAGCTACCGTCGGCCTGCGGTTCCGCACGCGTGCGCACGGCCGCCAGGTCGGAACCGGCGCTCGGCTCGGTGAGGTTCATCGTCCCGCTCCATTGGCCACTGACCATCTTTTCGAGGTAGGTCGCCTTCAACTGGTCGGAGCCGGTCAGTACCAGGGCCTCGATGGCGCCGGCAGTGAGCAGCGGACACAACGAAAACGCATGATTGGCCGATTTCCACATCTCGGCGACGGCGGCCGCGACCACTTTCGGCAGTCCCTGCCCTCCCCATTCCGGTTCGCAGGCCAGCGCCGGCCAACCGCCGTCGGTGAACATCCGGTACGCTTCCTTGAAACCCGCCGGCATGGTCACCGTCTTGTCGTGCCAGCGGGCGCCCTCCTGGTCCCCCGACCAGTTGAGCGGCGACAGAATTTCCGCGGCAAACCTGGCGGCCTCTTCGAGAACCGCGTCGACCAGATCGGGCGTTGCTTCCTCGCAACCCGGCAGCTCAGCTACCCGCTCAAGCCCGGCAAGTTCCTTGAGCACGAACTGCATGTCACGGAGCGGGGCAATGTATTCACTCATGTGTTTCTCCTCATAGGGTTTGTGTAGACGGCTGGGGAGCTTCGCAGGCCACCGAGAGATCGATCAAGGAACCATGCTTCATCGACGACCGGCAGGTGAAACCACTGCGCTGCCCATCACGATGGTCGCGCAGCAGTCGTTTCCCCGCGGCGAGGCGGCAGACCGACCGACACGGCCGCCGGCGGCGGACTTCCCGACCTCTTTGGCCTGTTCGACAATACAGGCTCTCTCTGGTCCGGAATCGATGAAATGTTCTGGCTACCCGGAAGAACTTCTGCCACAGCGGGACGACGGAACAGCAGCACCAGCACCAGCACCAAGGCGGCGACCCCGGCGTACAGGATCCACTGCTCGAATTCAATGGCAGCAGCCGGCCCGGTCGGGATCGCGACCGCCGGCGGCGGCGCCCCCACTGCAGTAGCGCCGCCGGGAGGAGTTGCCACGGGCGAGGGTATCGCCGCCGCCACACCGGCAAGGTGCTCCTCTGCCCGTCTCAGTTCTGCGACGTTGGCTTCGAGCCAGGCCAGCTTGTCGCTCAGCACCTGCTGGTCCGTATTCCCATCTCTGAGGATCTCGATCGTCCGCTGTTCAAGGCGCAGCAACTGACGGCCAAGGTCGGTCGTTGCGGGTGAAGCAGACAGTTCTTCGCTCAGGCGCAAGGGCATCGTCGGTTCAGCATTGACCCCGCCGGCCGCTGCCGGCAGCACGCGCTGCCTGACTCCCGGCAGAGGGTCCGGATCTTGCTGCGCCGCTGCCGCGGGGTCTGCTGCCCGCGACAGCGCGGGCGCCTCGGGCACCGCCAGCAGCAGGAGCAGCGCACAGATCATGGGCAGGAGGCCCGGCCAGAAGCCGGAAATGGGCAGCGCCATCAGGAATGCGCACCGTGGCGTGCGGAGAATTGACAAAGAGAAGTCATTTTGTTCCGAGAAACTGTGCATCCTCAAAATCCGCCAGCAAATCCGGCCGATAAACGGCAAACAGGGTAACGAACATTCCCGAAAGCCAGGCCTCTGAAAAACCCAGCAGAAAGAAATACGGGAGATACTCGCCAATCAGATACTCGCTGGAGTAGGCCCCGGCCAGCGCCAGCAGCAGGCATACCGTCACGCCGACAGCCATCACCGCCAGCGCTGCGGTGAAGAAGCCCTTGCAAAAAATATAGACGAACAGGTGGCGCGGCAGCAGCCATTCGACCAGCCGGTGCAGTCCCTGGCTCACGGCCACGCCGACGCCCGCCATCAGCAGGGCGTTGATTGCAAAAGCCTCGCTGCCGGCGGCTCCGTTCAGGCTGACCCCGACCAGAACCAGGCAAAGGCCGATGAATGCCAGCGACCATCCGAAACATAGGGTCAACAGCGTCGCGCCAAGCAGATGCAGGGACAGGCCAGGTCTGACTC
This sequence comes from Candidatus Accumulibacter vicinus, assembly GCA_002425405.1. GTDB lineage: Bacteria > Pseudomonadota > Gammaproteobacteria > Burkholderiales > Rhodocyclaceae > Accumulibacter > Accumulibacter vicinus. The sequence continues at coordinate 3,659 of DIME01000178.1, read as the reverse complement.
CGGCCTGCAGATGCCAGAGCAGGATCAGCGCGACGATCATCGCCAGAAAGGCGTTCAGACGGGTGCTGTCGGCCAGCACCCGCCACGGCGCCCGTCTGGCCGCCAGCCAGGCGAGCGCGGCAAACAGCAACCATGCCAGCCAGGTCCATTGCCCGTCGAGCAGTCCGTCCGGCAAGTTCATGCCGCGGTCCCGGTTCCCGGGAAGGCTCAGCCGAGGGCAGCCTGCAGCGCCGGCAGGACTTCGAAGAGGTCGCCGACCAGCCCGTAATCGGCAACCTGAAAGATCGGCGCTTCAGCGTCCTTGTTGATGGCCACAATCACCTTGCTGTCCTTCATTCCGGCCAGATGCTGGATGGCCCCCGAAATGCCGACCGCGATGTAGAGCTGCGGCGCTACGATCTTGCCCGTCTGACCAACCTGATAGTCGTTCGGGGCATAACCGGCATCCACCGCCGCGCGCGATGCCCCCACGGCAGCCGTCAGCTTGTCGGCCAGGGGTTCGAGCAATTTATGGAAGTTCTCGTTGCTGCCCATGCCGCGCCCCCCCGAAATAATGACCTTGGCGGCGGTGAGTTCGGGACGTTCGGACTTGGTCAGTTCGCGGCCGATCAACTTGCTCCTGGCCACATCGGGGCCCGCAGCGAGAGTCTCGATACTGGCATGGCCGCCCTCGCCTGCCGCTTCGAAAGCGGTCGCGCGCACGCTGATGACCTTGATCGGGTCGGCCGACTGGACGGTGGCAACCACATTGCCGGCGTAGATCGGCCGCCGGAAAGTATCGGCGGAATCGACGGCGATGATCTCGGAGATCTGCGCCACGTCGAGCAAGGCGGCGACGCGGGGCAGAAAGTTCTTGCCGCTGGTGGTCGCAGCAGCCAGCAGGTGAGAATAGGCGGCAGCCTGCGCCACGACCAGCGCGGCGAGGTTCTCGGGCGACCGCTCGGCATAGGCAGCAGCGTCGGCGACCAGCACCTTGCTCACCCCGCTGATCCGTGCCGCCGACTCGGCTGCCGGCGCACAGGCGCTGCCGGCAACCAGCAGGTGGATGTCACCACCGATCCGGGTTGCCGCAGTGACGGCATGGAGTGTCGCCGCCTTGATCGAGATATTGTCGTGCTCAGCAATAACGAGAATGGCCATGGTCAGATCACCTTTGCTTCAGTCTTGAGTTTCATCACCAGATCGGCGGCATCGGCCACCTTGATGCCCGCCGTTCGTTTCGGCGGTTCGGCAACCTTCAGTGTCTTCAGGCGCGATGCGACATCGACGCCGAGCGCCGCCGGAGTGGTCGTCGCGAGCGGCTTCCGCTTGGCTTTCATGATGTTCGGCAGGGTCGCGTAGCGCGGCTCGTTAAGGCGCAGGTCGACAGAAACCACCGCTGGCAACGGCACTTCGATGGTTTCAAGACCGCCATCGATCTCGCGGGTGACCGTCGCCCGCCCGCCCGCGACGACGATCTTCGAGGCGAAGGTCGCCTGCGGCCAGTTCATCAGACCGGCCAGCATCTGCCCGGTCTGGTTGGCATCGTCGTCGATCGCCTGCTTGCCGCACAAGACCATCTGCGGTTGTTCATTCTCACACACCGCCTTGAGCAGTTTGGCGACGGCCAGTGGCTGTAATTCGCCTTCACTCTGGACGAGAATGCCGCGGTCGGCGCCGATGGCCATCGCCGTGCGCAGGGTTTCCTGGCAATTCGCCACCCCCGCCGAAACCACCACCACCTCCGTAGCGATACCGGCTTCCTTGAGGCGCACCGCCTCCTCGACGGCGATTTCGTCGAAGGGATTCATCGACATTTTGACGTTGGCCAGATCGACGTCGCTCGCATCCGCCTTGACGCGCACCTTGACGTTGTAATCCACCACCCGTTTGACTGGCACGAGGATCTTCAATTTTTCTCTCCTTTATTACTGCAGCGTAATCGATAGCAATCGCGATCCAGGCAGGCCGCGTTTGACATTGCCGAATGCTCACCGGACAATGCGCCATACCAGAGCGTATGGATGGCGTACGGTACCGTATGGAGTGATGCCTGTCAACACCATAGCCCGCGGCAGCGGTGCGTGAAATAGTAATATTGCCTTAGCTGCGTGATTCAGGAAAGGAGCACGGACGATGAAGCACAGAAATACCCGGCCACGGGCGGCACTCGACCGCAACGAGTGGGTCGAGGCAGCCATCGCAGTACTTGCCGAACAGGGCGTGCAAGGCATGCGGATCGAGGTTCTGGCGAAAGACTTTGGCGTCACCAAGGGCAGTTTCTACTGGCATTTCAAGGACCGTCAGGACCTCTTCAATGCCGTTCTCACGACCTGGCGTGACGGTCGCATCCGCGACATCAACAAGCAGACGGTGGCCACGCCTGGCAAGGAGCACGAACAACTCCTGCACCTGATCGAGGTCTACGGCGCCACGCGCAACCACAAAGGCATCTCGATCGAACTGGCGGTACGCGAATGGGCACGCCGGGATGCCCAGGCCGCCGCCGTGGTCGAGGAAGTCGACCACTGCCGTCTGGAATGCACCCGCAAACTGTTCGTTGCTCGCGGCCTTGCCGACGACGAGGCGAAGAGCCGCAGTCTACTGCTCTACGCCTACGTGTTCGGGCAAAGTCTGATGGCCTGCGAGAGCTATGACCCGAGGCTGAGCGACTTCAAGCGCTGGATTGCCGAACTGATCGTCAAGGAATAGCAATAGCGTCAGCCGGGGTGCGATCATCAGTGGCTACTGCGCAGCGTAGCGCGATCCATTCCAGCGCCGCCGCTTCCCCGTCAAGCCCCCGTCCTTCGCTGCGCAAACTGCCTGAAGTGACGCAATGGGCGCGTCAGCCTGCTGGCCGCGGTCCGTCTCGCCAGGCGTCCCCGGCAACATGGCCAGTGGCCATCGGTTCGGCAACGGAACCGCCCACTTCGCGCTACACTTCGGCCCATGCCTTTTTTCCGCTTCACTGTTCTGTCGCTGCTGCTCCTGCTCACGGCCTGTGGCAGCGAGCAGAACGACCCCTATCCGCGCGCCGAACGCGGCCAGAACATCCTCTACTCGGCATTCACCGAGCGGCCCAAGCATCTCGACCCGGTGCAGTCCTACACCGAGGACGAAATCACCTTCACCGCACAGATCTATGAGCCACCGCTGCAATACCATTACCTGAAGCGACCGTACACGCTGATTCCCCTGACCAGCGAGGCCGTGCCGACACCGCGTTATTACGACGATCGCGGTCGCGAACTGCCGGCGACTGCGCCGGCAGAAACCATTGCGCACAGTGTTTACGAGATTCGCCTTCGCCCCGGCATCCGCTATCAACCGCATCCGGCCTTTGCCAGCGATGCCGCCGGTCAACCCTGGTATCGGAATCTCGACCGTGAACAACTGCGCGGCATCGAGAAGATTGCCGATTTTCGCGCCACAGCCAGCCGCGAGCTGATCGCCGACGATTACATCTACGAGATCAAACGCCTGGCGCATCCACGCCTGCATTCGCCGATCTTCGGGATGATGGCCGAGCGCATCGTCGGCCTGCGCGAACTCGGCGCCGCGCTGCAGGCAGAAGCCAGGACGCTGCCACCGGACGCCTGGATCGATCTCGACCGCTTTGCGCTCAGCGGCGTCACGCGGGTCGACCGCCATACCTATCGCATCACCCTGCGCGGCAAGTA
>DIME01000054.1 GCA_002425405.1 Candidatus Accumulibacter vicinus | reverse complement strand
TGTTGATGGCGGTGAGAAACCGCGGCAATTTGGCGGAGAAAAGCGCAGGTCAGCATGGCTGTAAGCGCGGAACTGCCGCGCTTACAGCCATGCCCCAGCGTATCCGTCCCTCCACCGCGTCAAGGGTTTGCTGCGCCGGGCTGGCGCCCGCCCTTGACCCGGCTCCAGGCCGGCAATTTTCGTGCCCGGATTTTCGGTGGCGCCAGATTTCGGCGGTTTTTGACCGCCATTGACAGCGGCGACTCGGCCGGTGGCCACCTGGCCTTGATGGCCCTGATCAGGCTGCACCAGGCAGGTTTGCCGAAACCGGCCCTGACACTTGGCCTTAGCCCGTGGACCGATGTTGGCCGGCGAGGCGAGAGTCAGTTCGGCAACGATCCCTACGACCTCGTTCAGGGCTACATGACCTTGCAGTTCGCAAACTGGCTCAAAGGCGGCCAGGTTCTGAGCGACGCCGAACTTTCGCCGATCTGCCAGGATTTCCACGATCTGGGGCCGATATACCTGCAGGCCGGCGGCAAGGAAATCCTCGTCGACATGATCCGTGATTTTGCGGCGACGGTTGCCGCCCAGGGTGGTCGGGTGCGCTTGGATGTCTGGACGAATATGAACCACGAGTTCCACGCCTATGGGGAATATCTACCGGAAAGCCGCGATGCGCTGGCCCGGCTGTGCGAGGCCATTGCCTGGGCGCTCGGTCAGCCGAATTGGTTTGGAACTGATGCCTGCACGGAATATGATTACCTGATGGGTTGAAATTACCAGCGCAGAAATCAAGTCGGTCGCCGCATTTGCTTGTAGGGTGGGGGTCTTTGCGAATTGGCAGATATCCCACGAACGATTCATGTAGTGCTTCCATCGTTGATGCAATGCTGAGGTCTACACGAAATTTCCGGCTGCGCGCCAACTCCTTGTTTTTATTCGTTGGGCATCATTCGCGGAGCACCGTACGAAAGACTTCATTGAGACTACCCACTACGGAAGGAGATGATGCGTGGATTTGCACGTTCTCAAGGCGCTCAAGTTCTTGCTCAATGAAGGCGTGAATACTCCTGACAGGCGGTTGGAGACCCATTTCTGGGGCGGCCCGTTTTCTCTCCAGTAGGCGGTTGATGTCGTCCAAGAGCGCGTGCTGATCGCCGACGAGATGGAGTAGGCGTTCAAATTCGATTGGCGCAGGATTACCGTATTTCTCCAGCCACCGCACGGATAACAACGGACGAAGCACATAGAAGTACTTCTTCAGCGGAACGAGGTCGGCTCTGAGGTAGCCGCGATAGTTTGTTTTCGCCATGCTGCGGTAATGATGTACTCCACGGACACATGAGTATACCGACGGCAATAAGTGCCGAACACGCGCGGCAAAGCTGCCACGCTCTAGATAGACGATTGGTGACTGAATCCACTCGACAAAAGCCGGGTTGGATCGTGCAAAAAGGCGCAGTGCTTTTCGAACGTCCCAACCGTTGAGGTCAATGTCGTCGACGATCGGGTACTCAATAACGTCGCGCATATCTTCAAGGTTCACCGACAAGTACCAGTCGGGTTGATGTGCATAGATAAAGCGGGCGTCGTAATCACTGTTTGGCGACTCGAAGCCCCACGCTCGACTGCCAGATTCGACGGCAAGGAGCACACGCACGCTATGCTCGCTTTCGGCTCTTTGAATGCGAGAAATAATCTCTGCGCGAACTGGTGTGGGAATCATGACGCCCAACGTTTTAGGTAACTGGCCGCAGGAGCGCGCAGCGCGGAGGGGACCCGCAAGCAACGCTTGTGGGCGGTCCGGTTGACCGGTGGGTTAGGCACTTGTTTTCGCTCCTTTCCTGCGACGCCATAGTTTACGACCGCCCCAGACTGCGATGACAAGCAGCATGGCCCAGGGAGTCAGAAAGGCAATGCCAGTAATTGCGATAGAAATTCCCTGTGACAAGTTGCCAGCAAAGTCTGAGATTGCGAAGCCGATCGGCTTCCAGAACGCTCGATGTTCAACAGAGCGGATGAACACATTGAGGATTTCTGTCTCCACACGCTGAACAAGGTGTGCATGCGTCCCTTCCCTGGCCTCAAGTTCGCTCTGGACTTGTGCGAGTTCTCGATTCACCTTGATGAGGGCATCGACATCATTGCCGGCGCGACCACGGAGAGCCTCAAGTTTTGATCGGTAGTCTTTGAGCATTGCCAGTTTCTTCGCGGCATCTGTGATCGGGACCGCGAGGTCTTCAGCAGTGGTCGATTGATTCGTGACTTCGGCCTGTTTGCTTAGGGCTGCAACAATCTTCCTTATGCCGTTTGGTCTAGCGCGGAATTTCAGTGAAGCTGAGGCTGATCGCCCGGAACTGATGCGAGACTCCAAAACGGTACAAAGCTCGTCAGCAGTGTCACGACAGGCAGCCTGCGCCGCCTCGAAGATGGTGGCAACCTCCTGTTCCTCGGTGTCGACTGACAGCGAATGTTCGTAGGCCAGGAACGAGGATGTTCTTCCTGCTGGCGCCGACGCTACGGTTGCAGCCGGCGCCATCGCTGCCGATTCTTCTTTCTTAGCACACGCTGATACAGCCAATAGGATGACCAAGGGGAGCAATAGGCGTTTCATGAGGGCTCCAAGTGTCTAATCGGGATAGGGAGAAGCCTCACGGCTCCCCCCTCCCACACCACCGTGCGGACGGGTCACGTACACGGCGGTTCGGCAGATTGAGTCGACGAGTCGAGTGGCCCAGGGCTGAAGCAGCCCAAGGTTTCGCGGCCCGCAACCGGAGCCTCATCTCTATCCGCTCCAAGCCCACGTTCATCCGGTCGGATGCAGTCATGGTCTTCATTGGACAACGATTACTCCTCTCTTTCAAGTTCCTCGCGGAACACCGTTCGGGCCTTCGGTTGGCTCTCTGGCTCCTCGCCGTCGCCTACCCTACTATGCCCTCTGCTGACTTCTCCACGGTATTCAGCGCCAGTCACCCAACGCCCAGCCTCGCTCCTCTGAGGCACCGGAGGGATCTCCCGGGGTAAGACTCGTTACCTTCGCTGCATAGACGCCGGATTTACAAAATGCACCCCAACCGCAGAGGGAGGGCTTCGCGGTCACGTGCCCGCTCGCCCCGGATGCATCACGCCTCATCTACGGTTTTTGTTCATCGCCCCGCAGCTTTGGATTGGGCTTCCTCCAGACCCCGCATCGCGGCGACGCCCTTGCCC
>DIME01000177.1 GCA_002425405.1 Candidatus Accumulibacter vicinus | reverse complement strand
TCAACCTCTGCCAGCTTGTAACCCTGCCCCTTCTTGGTGATCACATGCAGGAACTGCGGCCCCTTCAGATTTTTCAGGTTCTGCAGGGTGGGGATCAGCGATTCGAGGTCGTGGCCGTCGATCGGGCCAATATAGTTGAATCCCATTTCCTCGAACAGGGTGCCAGGTGTCAGCATGCCCTTGACGTGTTCCTCGGCGCGTTTGGCGAATTCTCGTAGCGAGGGCGAAAAGTCGAGAATCTTCTCACCTGCCTTGCGAGCGGCATTGAAGCTGCCCCCGGAGAAGAGCCGCGCCAGGTAGCGGTTGAGGGCACCCACCGCAGGTGAGATCGACATGTCGTTGTCGTTGAGCACGACGAGCATGTCGGCGTCCGCCACGCCGGCATTGTTCAGTGCTTCAAAAGCCTGGCCGGCGGACATTGCGCCATCGCCGATGATCGCCACGACCTTGCGCGACTCGCCTTTGATCTTGGCGGCCAGCGCCATGCCAAGGGCAGCCGAGATCGAGGTGGATGAGTGACCGACACCGAAAGTGTCGTACCTGCTTTCGCTGCGCTTTGGAAAACCCGAAACGCCGCCGTGCATTCGCAGCCTGGCCATGCCGGTGCGCCGACCGGTGAGTACCTTGTGCGGGTAGGTCTGGTGGCCGACGTCCCATACCAGGCGATCGTGCGGGGTGTCGAATACATGGTGCAGGGCGACCGTGAGTTCGACCGTGCCGAGGTTCGAAGAAAGATGCCCGCCGGTCCTGGCTACCGATTCCACCAGGAAGCTGCGCAACTCGTCGGCGAGTTGCGGCAGTTGCTTGCGCTCAAGTTTGCGAACCTGCGCAGGATCACAGATGGTGTCGAGGAGAGGGTAACGAGTCATGGGTCGTCCTGCTGAAGCGCTCGGTGGCAGACAGAAGTGGGTCTTAGAACTTGCGCTGAGTGATGAAATCGGTCAGTTCGACCAGCCGCTGAGCGCGTACATCGAAAATGGCGAGGGCTTCGATTGCCTGTTCCCTGAGATCGGCAGCAAACTCACGTGCGCGGTCGAGTCCCATCAAGGTGACATAGGTTGGTTTGTCGGCGGCTGCATCCTTGCCTGCCGTCTTACCCAGCGTCGCTGTGCTGACCGTGCAGTCGAGGATGTCGTCGACGACCTGGAACAGCAGGCCGACGCGTTTTGCAAAGCGATCCAGCGATGCACGTTCTGCAACCGTCAGTGCCTGGCCGCACAGTCCACCGAGCAGCACGGCGGCACGGATCAGGGCACCCGTCTTGAGCGCATGCATCAATTCGAGTTCGGGTTGATTGAGTCGCTTGCCGACTGCCTCAAGGTCGATCGATTGCCCGCCAGCCATGCCACAGGAACCGCTGGCGCGCGCCAGGAGGTGCAACATTTCCAGTTGCCGGCAGGGGTCACCAAAATCCGCGCGCGCCAGCAGTTCGAAAGCTAGCGACTGCAGGCTGTCACCAACCAGCAGAGCGGTTGCCTGGTCGTACTCGACATGGCAGGTTGGTTGGCCGCGGCGCAGCACGTCGTCGTCCATGCACGGCAGGTCATCATGCACCAGCGAGTAGCTATGGATCAGCTCGACGGCGCTGGCGGCGACTGCCAGTCGCTCTGCTGCAGCGTCGGTCAATTCACCGGCAGCGAACACCAGCAATGGGCGCACCCGCTTACCGCCATTCAGGGTGGCGTAGCGCATGGCCTGGTGCAGACGGCCTGGAATGGCCTCGCCGGGCGGCAGGCAGTGGGCAAGCGTTGTTTCCAGTCGATCCTGAACACTGAACATCCAGTCCGGAAAGGACAGCCTGTGGGGATTGGCAGGCTGCAAGGAAGGCGTGCTCATGGCGCCTCTCCGCCTGCCGACTTGAAATCGCGCAGCGTGCCATTCTCGAGAATCTGGATCTGGCGTTCGGCGTCGCTGAGTTGCTGCTGGCAGTGCTGGAGCAGCTCACTACCGCGTCGATATGCGGCCAGCGATTCTTCGAGCGGCAGGCGGCCCTCCTCCATATGCTGAACGATCTGTTCGAGTTCGGCGAGTGCTGCTTCGAATTTCAGTTCACCAACAGCTGTTCCTGCCTTGCCGGAGGTGGCATTGTCTGCAAGGTGCCCGGAGTTTGGTTGTGGCATCGGAAAGGTTCGGCTCAAACTGGCAAAAATAGCCTATTAGTGGGCTTCCGGTCAAATGAAAACATACTTCGTGTGCCACGATTGACATCGCGATTTGGTCGTCTGTCGAGTAAAATCGCGGCTTCATCCCTGCCAAACCAATTCCGATGCGTACCACACGGTTTTTTCTGTCCACGCTCAAAGAAGCGCCCTCTGACGCTGAAGTCATCAGCCACCAGCTGATGCTGCGTGCCGGGATGATCAAACGGCTGGCGGGTGGGATCTATACCTGGATGCCGATCGGGTTGCGCGTGCTGCGCAAGGTCGAGAAGATCATCCGCGAGGAGATGAATGACGCGGGAGCAATCGAGCTGTCGATGCCGGCAGTGCAGCCAGCAGAACTGTGGCAGGAGTCCGGGCGCTGGGAGCAGTATGGCCCTGAACTGCTGCGCTGCAAGGATCGGCACCAGCGCGATTTCGTCATTGGTCCGACGCATGAAGAGGTGATCACCGATATCGTGCGCAGAGAGGTGAAGAGTTATCGCCAGTTGCCCGTGCACTTCTACCAGATACAGGTCAAGTTTCGCGACGAAATCCGGCCGCGTTTCGGTATCATGCGCGGTCGCGAATTTCTGATGAAGGACGGTTACTCGTTCCATAGCAGCTTCGATGACCTGCAGCGCGAATACCGAAACATATTCGACACCTATACGCGGATATTCACGCGTCTCGGACTGAAGTTCCGTGCCGTCGCTGCCGACACGGGTTCGATCGGCGGTACTGGATCACATGAGTTTCACGTCCTGGCGGATTCCGGCGAGGACGCACTGGCGTATTGTCCGGATTCGGATTTTGCTGCCAACGTCGAACTGGCCGAGGCCCTGGCTCCGCCGGATGGACGCTCCGCAGCAACTGTCGACCTGCAGAAGGTTGCCACACCAGATCGTATTCGCTGCGAGGATGTCGCTGCATTCCTCGACATTCCGGTAACCAAGATGGTCAAGGCCATCGCCATCGTGTTGAATGACGCGGCAGAAGGTTCAGGTCGGCTGGCGCTGATCCTGCTGCGCGGTGACCACCAGTTGAACGAACTCAAGGCCCAGAAGACCATCGGCGAGTTCCGTTTCGCGCGCGACGATGAGATCGCTGCAGCCCTTGGCGGCCCGCCTGGCTATATTGGTCCTGTCGGTATTGCCAACATACCGGTCTTCGCCGATCGCAGTGTGGCGGTGATGAGCGACTTCGTTTGCGGCGCCAATGCGCAGGGTTTCCATCTTGTCGGTGTCAACTTCGTTCGCGATCTGGTCGAGCCGACACTGGTCGGCGATTTCCGGAATGTCGTCGCCGGCGACCGGTCGCCGGATGGGCGGGGTACGCTCGAACTGTGTCGGGGCATTGAAGTGGGGCACATCTTCCAGTTGCGCAGCAAGTACGCCGAAGCACTCAAATGCGGCTTTCTCGACGAAAATGGTCAGGGCCGGGTCATGGAAATGGGGTGTTACGGCATTGGCGTGACCCGCGTCGTTGGCGCGGCCATCGAACAGGGGCATGATCAACGCGGCATCATTTTCCCGGCGGCGATTGCGCCGTTCCAGGTGTGCATCGTTCCCATGGCTTATGCCAAGAGCGATGCGGTGCGGGCAGCAGCCGATGCCTTGTACGCCGAACTGATGCACGCCGGTATCGACGTTCTGCTTGACGACCGCAATGAGCGTCCGGGTGTGATGTTCGCCGAAATGGAGCTGATCGGCATCCCACACCGCGTGGTGGTCGGTGAACGCGGACTTGCGGCAGGAAAGTTCGAATACAAGGGCCGGGTCGACGCCGAATCGCAGATGCTGCCGATGACCGAGATCGGCCAGTTCCTGAAGGACCGGCTGTGCGCTGCGTAGCGGTGCTGTTCATGCTCCTGTTGCCAATGGCGGTACACGCCGGGGCGCAGAAGTATGAACCCCTTTCGGCGAGTGTGCAGTCGGCTCTATCGAGAACGGTTTCGGATCGGGCGCCACCAAGGAGCTCGTTTCAGGATTCGATGGAGGCGATCGACTGGCTGACCGAGATGTCACGCCGGCTTGAGAAGCGCATCCCTGACCGTGAAGCCCGTTTCGAATTCCTGCGCTCGGTGCACTACGAAGCGACGCGCGCAGGTCTCGATCCTCAACTGGTACTCGGCCTGATCCAGGTCGAAAGCGGTTTCAAGAAATACGCGGTATCAAGCGCCGGCGCGCGAGGTTTTATGCAGGTGATGCCATTCTGGATCAAGCTCGTCGGAACCGGCGATGACAACCTCTTTCATTTGCGCACCAATCTTCGTTACGGGTGCACCATCCTTCGCCACTATCTCGACATCGAGCGTGGCGACCTCTACCGCGCGCTGGGCCGTTACAATGGCAGCCTTGGCCAGCCCGAATACCCGAACATGGTACGCATGGCCTGGCAGAATCAGTGGTCCTATACGAAGAGCAAGCTGGCGCTACGTTGACCGGGCTGTGAACCGGTACTGCGGGCATCATCGCATCCCCGGCAGCATCCCCTTGATGCCACGCATCAACTGCGCCATGCCCCCTCTGGAGAACTGCTTCATCATTTTCTGTGCCTGTTCGAATTGTTTGAGCAGACGGTTGACCTCCTGCACCTGAACTCCGGCACCCATGGCAATGCGGCGCTTGCGTGCGGCCTTGAGCAACTCGGGCCGGCTGCGCTCGGTGGGGGTCATCGAATTGATAATGCCTTCAATCCTCGCGACCGCCTTTTCCTCGCTGCCTGCCGGTAGCTGACCGGCTCCCTGCGAGAATTGCGCCGGCAGCTTCTCGATCATCGAAGACAGCCCTCCCATCTTGCGCATCTGGCCGATCTGGTCCTTGAAGTCATTGAGATCGAAGCCCTTGCCCGATTTCAGCTTCTTCGCGAACTCAAGCGCCTTTTCTTCGTCGATGCCCTTCTGCGCATCCTCGATCAGCGACAGCACGTCGCCCATGCCAAGGATTCGCGACGCCATTCGCTCCGGGTGAAAGGCTTCGAGGCCCGTCAGTTTTTCGCCGATTCCGGCAAACTTGATCGGTTGGCCAGTGACGTGCCGAACCGAAAGGGCGGCACCCCCACGCGCGTCGCCATCGAGCTTGGTGAGGATGATGCCAGTCAGCGGTAGTGCATCGCTGAACGCCCGCGCGGTATGGATGGCATCCTGACCGAGCATCGCATCGACGACGAAAAGAGTCTCGATGGGCCTGATGGCGGCGTGAATATCGGCAATTTCCTTCATCATTGCCTCGTCGATTGCCAGCCGACCGGCAGTATCCACGAGCAGGACGTCGTGGTAGTGCCGCTTTGCCCAGTCGACCGCCTGGCGTGCGATATCGACCGGCTGGTCGGTCGTCGCCGAGGGAAAGAAATCGGCACCCGCCTGTGCCGCAACCGTTTTCAACTGTTCGATTGCCGCCGGGCGGTAGACGTCGCAGGAAACCACGAGCACCTTTTTTCTTTGCGTCTCGCGCAACATTCTGGCGAGCTTGCCGACCGTGGTGGTCTTGCCGGAACCCTGCAGGCCGGCCATCAGAACGATTGCCGGTGGTTGTGTGGCCAGATTCAGCCCTTTATGAGCCTCGCCCATGAGCTGGGTAAGTTCGCGATGAACGACCCCGACCAGTGCCTGTCCCGGGCTCAGCGAGCCGATCACTTCCTCGCCAACCGCCTTTTCCCGAACGGCGGCGATCAGAGCCTTGACCGCGGGCAAAGCGACATCAGCTTCGAGCAAGGCGAGGCGCACTTCACGCAAGGCATCGGCAATGTTGGATTCGGTCAGGCGTGCTTCGCCACGCAACGTCTTCATGACGCGGGCAAGGCGTTGGGTCAGGTTGTCGAGCATTTGGATTCCAGCTTGGTGTAGACTTTAAGAATGTCAGACATTCTACTTCAGCTTCTGCCGCACGTCCTTGCATCGCTGCTCTACACTGCTCTTGGCATCCATTTCTGGCAGACGCGCTGGCGCGAAAGCACGCAGCCGCGGCTGACCCTGCCGATGCAACCCTGGGAGCGCGCAGCCATCTTCGGTGCTCTGGTGGTGCAGGGCATCGGCCTTTACTCTGGCCTGTTCAGTGCCGGTGGCATGCGCTTCTCATTCAGTTTTGCGCTCTCCCTGATGCTCTGGCTGGCGGTCCTGATCTACTGGCTGGAGAGTTTTCGCGCACGCATGGATGGCCTGCAGCCGATGGTCCTGCCGCTCGCGGCGCTCGCGGCCCTGGCGCCAGCGCTGTTTCCGCAATTGCGTGAGGTGGCCAATGCCAATGCCTGGGGCTTCCAGCTTCATTTTCTGACGGCGATGCTCGCCTACAGTCTATTCACGCTGTCCGCACTGCACGCCGTGTTCATGGGTTTTGCCGAACGTAAGCTGCACCAGCGGGCGGTCACCAGAAGCCTGAGCAGTCTGCCGCCGATCCTGACCATGGAAGCGCTATTGTTTCGCATGATTCTCGTCGCCTTCTGCCTGCTCACGGCCGCGCTGGTCAGTGGGGTGATGTTTTCCGAAGCGATTTTTGGCAAGGCCATGGTTCTCGATCACAAGACCCTGTTTGCCTTCGCCTCGTGGGGAATCTTTGCCGCCTTGCTGGTCGGGCGTCGCGTTTATGGCTGGCGCGGTCGTGTTGCACTGCGCTGGACTCTGGCAGGATTCATGGTGCTGTTCCTGGCGTACATCGGCAGCCGCTTTGTCGCCGAGGTCCTGCTCGGTCGACTATGAATCTGCTGCGCGCGATGGCGGGGTTGCGAGGGCCGGCGCTCATTCGCCGGTGAAGGCCAGGCGGGCGGCCGTCTGACCGTTGCTTTTCGAGTATCCGCGAATATTCTTTTTCAACAGAAAACTGAGGAGCAAGAGCATGGACAAGCCAGGTAACCCGGTGGGATGGTTCGAAATCTACGTTTCCGACATGGCGCGTGCGCGCGTCTTCTATACGACCGTCTTCGGGCGCGAACTGATGGCACTGCCGGAAATCGGAGAAGGTGGCGAGATGTACGCTTTTTCCTGGATTGAAGGCGCAGCGGGCGCAGCCGGTGCGCTGGTTCGGCACCCCATGGCCAGTCCTGGAAAAGGCGGCACGATGGTGTATTTTTCCTGTAACGATGTCTCGGACGAATCTGCTCGTGCCGTGCAGGCGGGTGGTCGCCTCATCCAGCCGAAGATGGCGATCGGGCAGTATGGCCATATCGCCTTGATCGAAGACAGCGAAGGCAACATGATCGGTCTGCACTCGCTGCAATAGAGCGGTTTCGCACAACGCGAGCGCGACCAAAGACTGCGCCCGCGCCGCGGGTATTCATCTGGCCGTCGCTACGTCGGCAACGGCCGTCCAGTTTGGCGTAGAAGCAGGTTCCAGCGTCGCCACTGCGCAGGGTGAGACAGTTTCAGCGTGGAACGACGCGAGCGTTCTCGCCGCTGCCTTCAACATACACCCGCTGACCCTGGCGAAGACCCGGATTGCTCGGCTGTGTCACAGAAATCAGCACGCCGTTGGCCACCCGGACAATGATTTGCTGACCCTGGACAGGCTGCTCGTACTTTTTCTGAACTTCGTTGCCGACGAGCGCGCCGCCGATGGTGCCGAGCACCATGGCCACATCGCGACCGCTGCCGGCACCGATCAGGCTGCCGATCCCGAGGCCAGCCATGCCGCCGACAATGGCGCCAACCCCCATATGGTGATTGCTCGGCAACTGCACCAAGGTGATCTGTTCGATCACACCGTGACGGATTTCCATGGGCTGCTCCGCCTGTATCCCGGGTCCAACGCAGGCGGCCAGGATCAAGGCGAGGGCGAATGCTGACAGGCACGACGAGATTCTCTGAAACATGCTGGACCTCCTTGGCAGGTTGATCGGACCGACCCATGGCATACCGCAGGAGTATGCCAAAAAATGAGTTGGGGCGATAGCAAACTCAATCGCGGTTTTGCGACCAGCGTTCGGCAGAATCTCTCGATCCTGTGGTCAGCGCAAGGAAGCCTGTACCGACTGGAACTGACGCACCCACGGTCCGTTGACATGCAGTTCCGGCGGCAGTGCGGCGATGGCGGCACGCGCCTGGGTAACCGTAGTGAACACGCCGAAGAACAGCTGGTAGTCCGTGCGCTGCGCGCGCGTGCTCACCGAAAAGGCCAGGGAATCCAGCGCCAGCCTTTTGACGTTGCGGTCGATGAAGCGTGCCATGTCGGCCTGGCTGGGGGAGGTCACCAACTGTACGGTATACGCCTTGGGGTTTTGCGCGAGTAACCACTGGCCGTCATGTACCACCCCGGCTCCCACGCCTTGCACTTGCAGCTTCTGTACCGCGGCACGCAGATCGCCGAGGCTTTTTTCCAGATCGGAAACCTGGTTCGAGACCTGGTCAATACTTGCCTGCTGGCGTGACTCGTGCTCCTGGCGGGCCGTTTCTTGCGCGGAGAGTGCGGCTACCTGGCCGCTGACTTCGGTGATCCGGGCCTGATGTTGCGCCATCGCCGATTCGTTGCCGGCGGGGGCAAAGGCCGGTAGCCACTTGACCAGAGCGAAGCCCACCGCGGTCAGCAAGAGCAGGCCGGCAATCGCCCGATGGGTCCACTTGAACCGGTCGCGAGTGTCACCCTGATGGTCTGCCAGCGCGGTAGCGACCCTGCCGATTTTTTCGTCCAGGTGCTCCGTTTCCGATTGCAGCACGCCGACCAGGCTTTGCAAGGTCTGAAACTCGGCATGGTGTTCGCGTTGCAAGGCGCTCAAACCCTCGATCCGCGCCTCGACGATCGCGTGTTGCTTTTCTGCTTGCTCGCGTACTGCTTCGATACGGTTCTTGTTGCCGCGTGTCGCGGTATCAAGCAATTGATAGGTGATATCAAACTGATCCAGGCGCGCGCGTTGCTCGGCGATGATTTGTTCCTGTGCCTTGAACAGACCGTGCAGTGAACCGAGACCGGCGTCGAGCTGTGCGAGATCCGAACTGATACGTGCATTTTGGGTTGCAAGCTGTGTATTCCAGCGCTGCTCCGAGTCGGCCAGCCAGGTGCGAGCGTCACCGCGCACCGCATCGATGCGTTGTTCCGTGGCGGCGGCATGTCCGGCCAAGGACCGGCCCTGTTGCTGCAAATCGGCGCCGAGCTGATGCACCTGGCTTGAGACCGCGCCGCCGGACTGGCGGATTTCGGCCAACTCCTGGTCGATACGACGGTTGTTTTCGGCATAGAGGGCGGTCAGCTCGTCGTAGTCACGCAGCAGACGGTCAAGCTGTGCGTTGATCTCCTTCGGCATCAGGCTGGAACCGCTGGCCTGCGTGAGTTCAAGCAACTGGGCCATCCTCGGTTCGATGGCCGGGGTTGGGGTCGCCAGTGCGTCCAGCGGCTCGGTGGGCACGGTTTCAGGCTGCACATCGTTTGGAAGCACCAATTCTGCGGTTGGGGTCATGGTCGGGCCTCTTTCTAGTGGATTTGCAAGTTTGCGTCTGGGTCGATAACAGCGTGCTCAGGCACCTTGTGTCGAACGTCGACGAGTTTCCTCATCCTTTCCTGAATGCTTGGAAGGATGAAAAATCCGACACCGTGGGGGAGTATATGTTTCTCCATCAACCATGGTCAATTGTTCCGACGTTCCGACAGAATTTTTGCGTCTATCTGCGCAAAACGGTATGGTGATGACCTTTCCTTGGAGGGGCAATTGTCGATGACTGACACCATCACTCACACTCTGCTTGACGGGGTCAGGATCGTTACTCCTGACTCGTTGGAACTGATTACTCCGTATGTCTTGCGCGAGCAGCAGGACTGGTTCGAGGATGAAATCAAGTTCCTGCGCCACTTGCTGCAACCGGGCCAGAAGGTCATCGACATTGGTGCCAACTACGGTGTTTACGCCTTGTGCATGGCCAGGGCAGTAGGGCCGACAGGCCAGGTGTGGGCCTTTGAGCCAAGCTCCAGCACGGCAGGTCTTCTTGCCGAAGGCATTGCCGCCAACGGTTTCGCGCAGGTGACTCTGGTACAAAGCGCACTCTCGTCTGCGAGTGGTACGGCCCGACTATCGCTGAGCCCACACTCCGAACTGAACGCACTGGTGCATGACCCCGCCGCAACGACCGAGACCGAGCTGGTCTCCCTGGTAACGCTTGATGAATGCCTGGAGACTTATGGCTGGCAGGACATCGAGGTCGTCAAGATCGACGCCGAGGGCGAGGAGGCCAATATCCTGAAGGGCGGCGAACGCTTCTTCGCGCGGCTGTCACCGCTGGTCCAGTACGAGATCAAGGCGGGTGCCGACCTGCACATGCATCTGATAGAAGCCTTTGCTGCACTTGGCTACACTTCCTATCGGCTGGTACCCGGACTCGACCTGCTGGTGCCCTTCAATCCCGAAGCGCAAATGGATGGGTTCCTGCTCAATTTGTTCTGCTGCAAGCCCGACCGCGCCGCACGACTTGCCGAACGCGGTGTTCTGCTTGATTCGGCCGGACTTGAAACCGCAGGAGAGCAGATCAAGGAGCTTCTCGGAATCGATGGCAGTCTAGATGTCCATCGCTGGCAGCATGCCATCATCGGATTACCTTACGGGACACAACTCGCGAATGAGTGGGAAGTGACCATGAATTCTGGGGGCAGTGAAGAGGTCGCACATGCCTTGTCCCTCTATGCGCTCAGCCGGGATTCGTCCTTGCCGGCAACGGCGCGTTTTCTTGCGCTGGAGGCCGGTTTCCGCTGCCTCGAGACGCTTTGCGGACAGCAGGCTGCACACCTGCGGCTGGCCAGCCTGGCGCGAGTAGCGAGAGATTACGGCTCCAGATCCCTGGCGGTAAACGCACTGGCACAACTGTGCACAACGATCCTTCAGCAGCAGCAGGTGGACACCAGCGAACCGTTTCTTGCACCGGGTGAACGCTTTGATTCGATCGTACCTGGTGAGGTCATCGGCAACTGGGTTCTGGCCGCGGTTCTGGAGGAACTGGAGAGGCTCAGCTCGTTCTCTTCGTTCTACACGGGTGCTTCGGCGTTGCAGCGCCTGCAAATCATTCGCGAGTTAGGGTTTGGCAGCAGCGAGATGGCACGCCGTTTGAGCTTGTTACAGGAGCGTCTGGGATTGCCCGTCTAAGATCACCAATCAAACGACGTCATTGCGCAAAATCGATTACAAAAAGACTATCGGCTAGCCTTTGCCGAGCATCATCGCCTCACTGACGGATGACCCCCCCCCATGACCACTCCCCCAAAGGTTGCCCTGATTACCGGCGTGACTGGCCAGGACGGCGCCTACCTGGCTGAATCCCTGCTCCACAAGGGCTACCAAGTGCATGGTATCAAGCGCCGTTCCTCGTTGTTCAACACCGACCGCATCGATCATCTTTATCAGGATCCGCACGAGCCCGGGCGGCGCTTCATTCTCCACCACGGCGACCTCACCGACTCCACCAGTCTGATCCGCATCATCCAGGAGGTGCAACCCGACGAGATCTACAATCTGGCCGCACAAAGCCACGTCGCCGTGAGCTTCGAAGAACCCGAGTATACCGCCAATGCCGACGGTATCGGCGCCCTGCGCATGCTCGAAGCGATTCGCATCCTCGGCCTGGAAAAGAAAACCCGTTTCTACCAGGCCAGCACCTCGGAGCTCTACGGTCTGGTCCAGGAAACACCGCAAAAGGAAACCACTCCCTTCTATCCGCGCAGCCCCTACGCCGTCGCCAAGCTCTACGCTTACTGGATCACCGTCAATTACCGCGAGGCCTACGGAATTTATGCCTGCAACGGCATCCTCTTCAACCACGAAAGCCCGGTTCGCGGTGAAACCTTCGTCACCCGCAAGATCACCCGCGGCATCGCCCGGATCGCCCTTGGCCTGCAGGATTGCCTCTATCTTGGCAACCTCAGCGCCCTGCGCGACTGGGGCCACGCCCGCGACTATGTCGAAATGCAGTGGCTGATGCTGCAGCAGGATCATCCTGAAGACTTCGTCATCGCCACGGGTGTGCAATACAGTGTTCGCCAGTTTGTCGAATTCGCCGCAGCCGAACTGGGCATGGGCGTGCTTTTCGAAGGCGAGGGCGTCAATGAGATCGGCATCGTCACCGGGGTCGAGGGCGACAAGGCCAAAGTCAGGCCGGGTACGGTCATCGTCCGGGTGGACCCGCGCTACTTTCGCCCGACGGAAGTCGAGACCCTGCTGGGCGATCCCCGCAAAGCCCGCGAAAAACTCGGCTGGACGCCGACCACCAGCCTGCACGAACTGGTCAGGGAAATGGCACTGGCTGACTACAACTCCGCCAGGCGCGATGCCCTGGTCAAACTGGCCGGCTTCAAGGCCTTCGACCACAACGAATGAACAGACCATGACGCCCGCCCGAATCTACGTCGCCGGCCACCGCGGCATGGTCGGCTCGGCCATTGTTCGCACTCTGCAGCAACGCGGCACAGCGACGCTGATCACCCGCACACACGCTGAACTCGATCTCACCCAGCAGGCCGCCGTGCGCGCCTTCTTCGAAGCGGAAAGACCCGAACAGGTGTACCTTGCCGCCGCCAAGGTCGGCGGCATTCACGCCAACCAGACCTACCCGGCCGAATTCATTTACCAGAACCTGATGATCGAGACCCACATCATTCATGAAGCCTGGCGAGTCGGCGTGCAGAAACTCCTCTTTCTCGGCAGCAGTTGCATCTACCCCAGACTCGCCGCGCAGCCGATCCCGGAAGAAGCACTGCTCACCGGGACCCTGGAAGCAACCAACGAACCTTACGCCATCGCCAAGATTGCCGGCATCAAGCTCTGCGAAAGCTACAACCGCCAATACGGCACGGATTACCGCAGCGTCATGCCCACCAACCTCTACGGACCCGGCGATCACTACGACTTGCAGAACAGCCACGTCATTCCGGCGATGATCCGCAAGCTGCACCTTGCCAAGCTCGCCGCCGACCACAACTGGTCCGCGATCGAACAGGACGAAACCAGAAATGGCCCGATTCCGCAGGACCTCAAGCGCCAGTTGCAAGGCGTCTGCACTTGGGCCCTGGAGCCTTCCCTATCCCTCTGGGGTACCGGCACTCCCAGGCGCGAATTCCTCTACGTCGACGACCTGGCCAAGGCCAGCGTGCACATCATGAACCTGGACCAAGCCACCTACAAGGCCCACACCCGGCCGATGCTCTCACACATCAACGTCGGTACCGGCGAGGAACTGACCATCCGCCAACTGGCCGAAGCCGTCGCCCAGGTCGTCGGCTATACCGGCCGCATCGAATTCGACCCGCGTAAACCGGACGGCACGCCAAGAAAGCGGCTGGATGTCTCGCGCCTGCGCACTCTGGGCTGCCAAACCACGGTGGGTCTGGAAGAAGGGCTGGGTAAGACCTATACAGACTTTCTCGCCAGAGAAGCCTGCGCCTGAGAGCCTGTGAAAATGTTCTCCAGGTTTTCGCCTGCGAGACTCACGCCAGGGGGCCATCTGCCGCTGAAACCGCTTCCGACACCGTTTGCCTGTGCAAGTTGCTAGCTGCGTTGACCGGGTTTGCTCGACCATGAGTCCCTGAGCGTCATCGTGCGGTTGAAAACCGGCGCGCCTTCCCGGGAGTCGACGCGATCGGCAACGAAATAACCATGGCGTTCAAACTGGAAACTCTCTTCCGGCCGGGCATGCTGCAGCGCGGGTTCGAGCCAGGCCCGGATGACCCGGATGCTGTTCGGATTGAGGTCGTCGCGAAAGTCTCGTTCGACGTCGTCGGGATCGCCCGCACGTCTGGCACCCGGAGAGGGAACCGCGAACAGTCGATCGTAGAGCCGCACTTCGGCAAGAAAGGCACCGGCGACCGCAACCCAGTGCAGATTGCCCTTGACCTTGTAGTTGTCGGCACCCGGAGTACCGCTCTTCGAATCTGGCAGGTATTCGCAATGCACAGCGATGAGGGTGCCATCCTCGTCATGGTCACAGCCGGTGCATCTGAGCACGTAGCCGTAGCGCAGCCGAGCGAGATTGCCTGGGTAAAGGCGATGGTAGCCCTTGCTCGGCTGTTCCATGAAGTCTTCGCGCTCGATCCACAGCTCCCGGCCAAAGGGCATCGCGCGCTTGCCCAATTCAGGTTTGAGCGGATGGTTAGGTGCGACACACTCCTCACTCTGGCCGGCCGGATAATTGTCGATGATCAGCTTGAGCGGATCGAGCACGGCGACGCGGCGCTCGGCCGACTCGTTCAACACTTCGCGCATGGTGTCTTCGAGTTGCGAGTACTCGATTAGCGAATCAGAACGCGATGCGCCGAGACGCTCGGCAAACAGGCGAAAACCTGCCGCCGGATATCCGCGGCGGCGCGCGCCGACCAGGGTCGGCAAACGCGGATCGTCCCAGCCGGCGACATGCTGCTCCTCGACGAGCTGGATCAGCTTGCGCTTCGAAAGCACGATGTAAGTCAGGTTAAGGCGCGAGAATTCGATCTGCTGCGGCAGCGGGCGCTGCAGCAACCCGCCTTCCGCCAGACGCTCGAGCAGCCAGTCGTAGAACGGGCGCTGGTCGGCGAATTCGAGCGTGCATATCGAGTGGGTGATGTTCTCCAGCGCGTCTTCGATGGGGTGAGCATAGGTATACATCGGATAGACGCACCAGCGATCGCCGGTGTTGTGATGGCTGGCGTGGCGAATGCGGTAGATCGCCGGATCGCGCAGGTTGATGTTCGCTGCCGCCATGTCAATCTTCGCGCGCAGGATATGTGTGCCGTCCGGAAATTCGCCATTCTGCATGCGCCTGAAAAGGTCCAGGTTCTCCTCGACACTGCGCTCGCGAAAAGGCGAGTTGCTCCCCGCTTCAGTGAGCGTGCCGCGATTGCTGCGCATCTCTTCGGCGCTCTGGCTCTCGACATAGGCGTGGCCGCTACGGATCAGGTATTCGGCGAACTCGATCATCCAGTCGAAGTAGTTGGAGGCAAAATAAAGGTTGCACTCCGCGTCCGACGGGCCTTCGCAGACCGGGTCTTCCCAGGAATAGCCGAGCCAGCGTACCGAATCGATAATCGAATCAACGTATTCCTGCTCTTCCTTTTCCGGATTGGTATCGTCAAAGCGAAGGTGACAGCGACCGCCGAAATCCTGCGCCAGGCCGAAGTTGAGGCAGATCGACTTGGCATGGCCGAAGTGCAGATAGCCATTGGGTTCGGGCGGAAAGCGCGTGCGGATTTGCGCCCTGTCGAGCGGGCCGGCAAGTTGCTGTTCGGCAGGGCCGGGATGACCAGACCACCGGCGTGCCGCGTATTTGCCGGCAGCGAGATCGGTTTCGATGATGTTGCGGATGAAATTGCTGCTGGCGAGTGCTGCCGGACTTGCCGCTCGGCTATTTGGCTCCTGGCTCACGATGCAATCCTTGATTCGAGAAGGCTCGCATTTTAACCGGCCGGGGGTTCAAAGCAGCGAGAATTCATACCTTGCTCAGGGAATCGACCGGCCATCGACGCCACCCGACCCCGGTTGACTTGCATGCCCTGCCGTCGCCGCGGGCACCGCTCCGGTCTTTGCAGCCAGTGCGTGGGCTCTGGCCTCGAAAGCCGTGACCATGCTGGCGGCCATCGGCAGGATCAGCATTTCGACAACCGGCCTGAGGAACAACGAGCGGGTCGCGCAGTCCAGCGCGAAGTCGACGTGGCAGTGATCGTCAGCAAGCGGTGAAAATGCCCAGCGAACGTCGAAGCGACAGAACGAGCGATCGTCGGAAACGATGGTGATGCTGTTCGGCCGGGCAAGTTCGGTGCGCGTGTGGAAGCGATGCAGCAACAGCCCCAGGGCCAGGGTCTGTTCGGTTTCATAAGCCTCGGGATAACGTCTGACGATCCTCGCTGCGCGCATCAGCGGCAGGAACTCGGGATACCGCTCGACATCGGCAACGATATCGAACAACCACTCCGACGGTAGTGCAATGGCGCGGCTCTCACGATGGGTTGCCATGCTCCTCCCATTTGCTGTTGCGGCTGACCGGATCCTGGCGGAGTCTTGCCGGGACGATCACCAGAACCGCCGTAAGGCTGGCGTTTTACCTCTACCCTTTCGGACGGCTGAAGCGTGTCAGATTGTTCATCATTTCGACCATTGCCGATTGGATCTCGCTTTTTGCGCGTTCACGGTCGCTGACCGGGCGGTCGTCTTCATCGAGCACTTCGTCGCGAACTGCACCCGCCGCATTCACCGGGAACGAGATCTTGAATTTTTCACCGAGGTAGGCGATACGGTTCCAGCCGGCCGCAACCGCGTAATCGCGGTGGAAGTCAGGCGCCAGCAGATTCTGTCCGAGCGAGTAATCGGCCGGCGGATTTCTGACGCCAAGCAAGGGCATCAGCGTTGCCGGGATATCGAGATGGCTGCTGATGCCGCTGATGGTGCGTGCCTGCTGACCAGGAATCCACAGGACACCCGGTGTGCTGGTCTGAAAACGATTGAAGTCGGCAGCGTGTCCCCAGCGCTTGCGTTCCATGAATTCCTCGCCGTGATCGCCAAGAACGATAATGATCGTGTCGTCGAGCAGTTTCCTTTCACGCAGATGCGCGATGACACGCCCGATCAGATGGTCGACATGGTGAGCGGCGTTGATGTAGCGGTTCTTGATCTGCACCATCTGCTGCGCGAAGTCAGCCGACAGATAGTTGAAGTCCTCAAGATACGGGCGAGCAATGACGCTCTCGGGCGGGAAAGTGTAATTGGCATGCGTACCCTCGAAGAACATGTAGGCCATGAATGGTCGCGTCCTGTCGCGGGTATCGATGAACCGGAGGATGTCGTCGATGTTCTGCCGGTCGCGTTGCCACGGCGGCGGACCATCGGACAGCGCATGCATGTCGGCCGGGTCCATTCTCGCGAAAACTGTCTCCTGAAATGGTGGGTAGGTAAAACTCTGGCTGGTATGCAGGCTGAACTGATAGTTCTGTTGCTGCAGCACATCCATCAGCAGAGGCGATCGGCGCGCCGCCTGCATCGGAAACCAATAATTGCCGTACAGGCCATAGAACATCGAGAAGATGCCCATCTGCGTGGTGTTGCCGCCACTATAGTGATTCTCGAGGCGCAGCGAATGCCCGGAAAAGTCCCAGAGCTGCGGCATGATGGTGCGGTCCAGCATGTCGTAGCGCAGCGATTCGACCGCCAGCCAGACGATGTTGAGCGGGCGTGCGGGCGGCTCGACGCGTAGCGGCAGCAGCGGATAACTCAGGACGCCATTCTTGATATGCACCCCGCCGGCATTCTCGGGAGCGCCGCTGACGCCCAACCGGGACGCCAGCTTGCGAAAGGTGGTCGGCAGGTAAAGCGGGTAGCGCTCACTGGCAAAAAGAATCGGCTGGTAGTTGGCGGCCGCGCTGAAACCATAGGCAACGCGCTCGCCGACCGCAAAGCTCAGGATGGCCAGCAGCACCCAGCCCGCACGCGGGGTCCAGCGAGATGGACGCGACTGGGCGGCGCGACGTGTCACCCAGGAGTAGGTTGCCGCCTGCAATGCCAGCAGGGCGATGACCACCAGACTTGCGGTCAGTTCGGTACTGCGACTGGCTCCGAGCGAGGCAATTCCGCCGGGGGTGAACACCAGATCGAGGACAAAACCGTTGATGTGAAATCCGTACATCCCATAAATCATCCGGTCGGCGAACAGGAGCACGTGAATCATCCCGGTCAGGCCGATCAGCAGCAACGCCAGAGTGGCTACCCCGACGCGCGTCGCCGGGCGCCGCAGCAGCAGCCGGTGCAGCAGGTAGCCCGGGATCAGTGCCGGCAGCAGGTACAGGAAGGTGTAACTGACCGTGGTCGCCAGCGTCCACAGAGCCACCGCGAGAGTGCTGTAGCTCTGGTCGTTGGTGAAGGCGCTGACGTGCAGCAGCACCCATAGTCCAGTCAGGAGAAAAAAGCGCTTGATGCTGTCGCGAGTGGGTAGTTGGGGCAGAGGGGTCATCGGCATCCTTCGGCGTAAGAGGCTATTTTAGCGGATAAACATTAAGCCGGGCTGAAGCGATGGCGCCCAGCCGCCTGCCTGGCCAAACTCATCTCCAATGCAAACAGCGATCTCGGGTAAAATGCCCGGATCATGAGTGATCCACACCTCCAGCACGCGCACCAGCACCATGAGCACGGCGAGCATGTCGACACCGGCCCACGCCTGCTCTGGGCCTTGCTGCTGACGCTCGGCTTTGCCGGGGTCGAGGCAGCGACCGGCTTCTGGTCGGGATCGCTGGCATTGCTGAGTGACGCCGGGCACATGGTTACCGACAGCGCCTCACTCGGGCTCGCGGCCTTTGCGGCCTGGCTTGCGCAACGCCCACCGACGCAACGACACACATACGGCTATGGTCGGGTGGAGACGCTGGCGGCGCTGCTCAATGTCGTTTTCATGGTCCTGGTGGTGGTCGGGATCTCGGTCGCCGCCGTCGACCGCATCCTCGATCCTGCCGCGGTCAATGGCGCAGCGGTCACCCTGGTGGCGGCGCTCGGCCTGCTCCTCAACATCGCCGTCGCCTGGTTGCTGATGCACGGCGAGCAGACGATGAATACGCGCGGCGCCCTGCTGCACGTCCTCGGCGATCTGCTCGGTTCGGTGGCGGCTCTGGTCTCCGGCGCCGTCGTGATGTGGACCGGCTGGACCACCATCGACCCTCTGCTTTCGATCCTGATCTGCGCGCTGATGCTGGCGTCGAGCCTGCGTCTTTTGCGCGAAGTTCTGCAGGCACTGATGGAAGGCGTGCCGCCGAGCCTGTCAACCGAACAGATCGGAGGAGTACTGGCTGGCATTGCGGGTGTTGCCTCGGTGCACGACCTGCATATCTGGACCTTGTCGTCGAGGCGCATTGCCCTTTCGGCGCATCTCGTCGTCGAGTCACTCGAACAATGGCCGACGGTCCTCGCCGCCAGTCGGCATGCGCTGGCCGAGCAGGGTATTGCGCACGTGACGCTGCAGCCGGAACCCTTGACCAATACCGTACGCTGGTTGCCTATCCCCGAGAAACTCCGTCAGCAGAATGCCGGGGCCACCCGATGAGGGTGGTCGTGCAGCGCGTCGCCGCGGCACGGGTCGAAGTCGGAGGAAAAATCGTTGGCTCGATCGGATCGGGCCTGTTGATCCTGGCCGCTTTCGAGGAGGTCGATGCCAGCTCTGATCTGGCCTGGATGTCCGCCAAGCTGGCCCGGCTGCGCATCTTCCCCGATGCGGCCGGGGTAATGAACCGCAGCGTCGTCGACACCAGAGGTGGGCTTCTCGCAGTCAGTCAGTTCACGCTCTTCGCGTCGACCCGGAAAGGCAATCGTCCATCGTGGAGTCGCGCAGCTCGGCCTGAGCTTGCGCAAGCACTGTTTCAACGCTTTGTCGAGCAGCTCGAAAGCGTCAGCGGGCAGCGCGTGCAAACCGGCATTTTCGGTGCCGACATGAGGGTACACCTGATCAACGACGGACCGGTGACGATCAGCATTGATTCGCGTCGGTCGGAATAGATTGCGCACTGGCCCAGTAAAAAACGCCGCCACTTCTGCCTGTGATCAGGCACGGGCGTCCCCACGGCGAGACGAACTGTTCCCCGCTTGCAGGGCAGACGTGCGCGTTCATGTTCCGCACAACAGGTGCTTAGAGCATCATGGGTGCCTGATTCATTTCCTCGATGCCCTGGAGGATGCGCGTCTTCAGTTCGTCGATAGACTTGACGCGAATGTGGCGCAAGAACTTACAGCAATTCTCATTTTGGCCAACGAGGCCTTTTGCTTCTCCAGCGAGCGGCGCATGGAAATCAGCAAAATTTATGGGCCAAACCCCTCTCATGAACGGCAGAAAGGCGCTTTCCGACCAGATCGCCCCCATTGCTTCGGTCATAATGAGAATTGCTGTGGACAAGGCTGCCTTTTGCGGGAAGGTCATGCCTTGCATTAGAATACCGGCTTTTGCGTTGCTCAACTGGATTTGGGATGGCACTGATCGTTCAGAAGTTTGGCGGCACGTCGGTTGCATCGACGGATCGCATCAAGAATGTCGCCAAGCGAGTTGCTCGCTGGCGAGCGCAAGGACACGACATTATCCTGGTTCCCTCGGCCATGGCCGGAGAGACCAACCGGCTGATCGGCCTGGCCAGGGAAATCTCGCCTACACCGGATCCGCGCGAACTCGACGTGATTGCCTCGACCGGCGAACAGGTCACCATCGGCTTGCTGGCCATGGCCATGCATGCCGAGGGACTCAAGGCAAAGAGCTTTACCGGTTTCCAGGTCGGGGTGTTGACCGATAGCACCTTTACCAAGGCGCGGATTCTGAAAATCGACCAGCACCGGATTCGCAAGGCGCTGGCCGATGGACACGTCGTCGTCGTGGCAGGTTTTCAGGGTGCCGATGAGTATGGCAACATCACCACCCTGGGTCGTGGAGGATCCGATACCTCAGCCGTAGCGCTGGCGGCAGCGATGAAGGCGGACGAGTGCCAAATCTACACTGACGTTGACGGCGTCTACACGACCGACCCGCGCGTCGTTCCGGAAGCACGCAAACTCAACAGCATCACTTTTGAAGAGATGCTGGAGATGGCCAGTCTCGGGTCCAAGGTGCTCCAGATCCGCTCGGTCGAGTTTGCCGGCAAGTACAAAGTCAAACTCCGTGTGCTTTCCAGCTTCGAGGAGGAAGGTGAAGGTACGCTGATCACTGTTGAGGAAAAAGGGAATATGGAACAACCGATCATCTCCGGGATCGCTTTCAATCGCGACGAAGCCAAA
The DNA here is from genome assembly GCA_002425405.1 of Candidatus Accumulibacter vicinus. Taxonomy (GTDB): domain Bacteria; phylum Pseudomonadota; class Gammaproteobacteria; order Burkholderiales; family Rhodocyclaceae; genus Accumulibacter; species Accumulibacter vicinus. The sequence continues at coordinate 7,046 of DIME01000177.1, read as the reverse complement.
CTCACCGTACTGGGCGTTCCGGACCGTCCAGGCATTGCTTACCAGATCCTCGGGCCGATCGCCGATGCAAACATTGACGTCGACATGATCATCCAGAACATCGGCCGTGACGATACCACCGACTTTTCCTTCACGGTCAATCGCACTGACTATGGCAAAGCGCTTTCCATCCTGGAAACCGTCAAGGACAAAATTGGCGCACGCGACATCGCCGGTGACAACACCACCTGCAAGGTCTCTGCCGTTGGCGTCGGCATGCGCTCCCATCCAGGCGTTGCAAGCAAGATGTTCGGCGCACTGGCCAAGGAAAACATCAATCTGCAGATGATCTCGACATCAGAGATCAAGATCTCGGTGGTCATTGAAGAAAGATACCTCGAGCTTGCGGTGCGCGTCCTGCACAAGGCCTTCGGCCTGGAAAAACCTCCGAAGTCGAAGTTGGGTTTGACCGGCCGTGGTGAAACCGATATCATCACGCCTTCCTAGGAGACGTGGCCGAGAGGTCGAAGGCACTCCCCTGCTAAGGGAGCATGCGGGCATAAACCTGCATCAAGGGTTCAAATCCCTTCGTCTCCGCCAGGACACCGGCTGCAAACGCTCTGCAGCAAAAACGAACACCCCGCTCAACGCCATGTTTTGCGGGGTTTTTCGTTCAAACCTCCTGACTTCGCAAATTTAGTACGGTTTTTTCAAGCTGTTGTTTTCAAGTGGCTTTTAGAGCTGCCTCGGCGGGTTTTGCGATGGCGTATGCTTTGATTTTGTGGGACGCCATCGGGGCTGCTTGGCGCTTTTTGCCAGCTCACGCCGCCGCTTTGAAGCGCTCATATCGCAGGGCCAAGCGGTCGCGGTCGGGGCAGTCTTTAACACGACTCGGCAAGTGGATCATCGTGCCGTCCAGGCATTTCAGGGCTTCAAGCATCGGTCCGTCATGTTGGACCAGCAGCCGTTTCGACACATGCAGCCGGTAATCAGGGTCAATGCCGATCAGATGCGCGTCGAAAGCTGCATGATGAATCTTCGATAGCGGAATTTCGTTGGGGACTATCGGCTGACCGAGGTGCTCGTCCTTGTCGGCGACGATGTGGGCGGCATCCAGGAGCAACGACTCGGGCAAGCCGGACAACGCGCAGCGACCGCCATAAGCCGTGATGACCGCCTCGCGGAACGACGCCTGATGCAGTCGCTGCTTAACGGCGCGCAGCGCATAGCGATGTTCCCTAGCATTGTCGGGTGGCGCAAGCAATTCCTGATCGGGCACGCCGAAGGCGACATGCGCCTTCAACGCCGTAGCCTCCCAAGCGGACACGAAGACCGGAAACATCGCCTGGTAGCGGCCAGGCGCGATACCGAGAAAGTAGATGCGGGACCTGGTTCTCGAACGCCTCAGGGAGCCAGCGGTTGTCGGCCGCGTCCGGATCCAGGCCCATGCAGGCGTAGTCAATCGTCTCGTCACCCGCGAAAATCTGCCGATGTAAGCGGAGCCTCTTGCAAAACTCCCCCGGGCCGGTTGCTGCGCCGCACCATTCGGTCACTGGGAGCAATTTTCATCGCGAGAGCAGGCTCCTTGGCGGAGCGGCTAACCTAATGGCATGGCTTGCATTTTTTCGGGCGAACCCCCCTCCTGCATTCCTCGAATGCACTGCAGCCGGAGAGGGAACGTAGGGGGGCATTGTCGTCATCGCATCAACTGGTCAGCAGACAGCGTCAGAATATCGAACATCAAGTGGGCCATCACTTTGGTATCGCCCTTGACATGAGGGTCTTGCCGCCGAATTCGTCCTTCAGCCGTGCATTGCTGCGCTCGGCAGCGGTCCGCTCGTTGTAGCGGATGGCTTCGGCCAGGGCGAATTCGATCTTCGTGCCACGGCGCGGATTGTGATCGATCAGGGGAACGTGGCCCAGGCTCTGGCTATGCTCACGCAATTCGCTGCTGCAATAGGCGGCATCCATGAGATCGTCAAGGTTAGTCACGCGCTCGGCGCTGATCAGCGACAGGGGAATGGCGCCCAGGCTGTCGTGCATCAATGCGCCGGAGAGCAGCGCCGCAATCGGCACGCCACAGTCAGCGGTATCGAGATGCAGCTTGTAGCCGGGGCATTGCACTTCGTACCGCGATCACACGCCGTGGGAATCTCATCGAGCATTTGCGCCAATGTCTGCCCGCGTTGGCGCTTGATCGGAGACGCTTTCGCGGGCGGACGCGCTTCGCTGCGCCGGGGCGGCTGCGTTTTCTCGCCGGTGCCGGCGTTTCGGCCGGGCTCTCTGCAGCCGGCAACAGGGTAGGCTGCGCCGTGGGGGCCGCTTCCTCTGCCGCTGCCTGGGTCCGAGACGGCTGTTCGCGAGCTTCGATGGCCGTGCCATCGCGACTGATATGCCCGATCAGTTCCTCCCCGAGGTGCTCCTTGATGAGGGCTTCATGCACCCGTTGGCCCAGGCCCGCTTCGGCCAACTCGTCGAAGGCGCGCGAGAAGGTGGCCTCGGAAGGCAGCGTCTTGCACAGGGGGGAAACCACCGATCCGTCGCAGCGCACGGTCGATCGTCAGACGTTCAATCAGCCCCAACACCGCCTTGGTGACAAAGGCGTTCGCCAACCACGCCCGCTCAAAGGGCGGACGCCCCACACCACACCACGATTCCCCCGTGAATTCCTCGATGCGTACCCATTCCAGCGTGCGCACAGCATTCTCCAGCTTCGGCGTCAGCGCTTCAGTTCGGGCAGAAGTTCGTGCTGAACGACCTTCCACCGTTGCATGATCAGTTCGCTTTGGGTAGTATCCATTTTGCTGGCGTTATGATGTTGGCCTCGATAGCCGTATCATGCCAGAAGTGGCCGCCGGCATTCTCCCCTTTCGCCACCGGCGCAAAATTAGCCGTGGAGTGCGAGTTATGCAAGAGGCTCAGCAAGTCAAGAATCAGCAAGAACGCCGGTCCTACGGTGATGATCGATCCGGAAAACGAACCGGAAGCAGGAGATCGCCTGCAACGCATTGCGACGATCGCGTACTACAAGGCAGAAGCTCGCGGGTTTGCCCCGGGACTGGAAATGGATGACTGGCTGCAAGCCGAAGCGGAAGTAGACACCGAGGCGCAACAGTAGGCAACCGTGTCATTATTCGTTTCGATCTTCAATCTGTTTACCAGTTTGCTGCACCTGCTGGGCTTTGCCTACAGTAGCGACTGATTGACGAGATGGAGCGGCGCCAAAGAGCGACTCATTGAAAGTTGGCGCTGGCAAGACGGTACCCGGACTGATTTGCAGGAAGATCAAGCGGAATAGGGAGGGATGGTGCACGGTGTTTTCGGCGAATTTGCGCTCTTGTTGCTGATGTCTGCAGCGGCAGGGGGCGGTTTCGCTCTGGCTGCGCCAGCCGGTGCTGATCGCCTACATTGTCATCGGCATCGTCGCCGGTCCTGCCGTGCTTGGGGTCGTCACGGCGCAGGACCAGATCGACTTGCTGGCCCAGGTCGATGCCGACCTGCTTGTCGTCGGCAAGCACGGCTCGCACATGGCCGACAAATTATTGCTCGGCAGCGTGACCAAGCACGTACTCGCCGAATCGCAATGTGATGTTCTGGTCATTGGCGACCCGCGCGAAGCGACGGACGAATCGCCATGAGCGACCTGGCGCTCATCCGGGGTGCCTTCTGCTGGCGGCTGCGGGCGGCGAGTCCTTCCTCAAGTCCATTCTCGACGCGGCGCTGCATCTGCGCATTCCGAAGAGGGTGGTAGCGACTACCCTGGCCGCCTTTGCTACTTCCAACCCGGAACTTACTGCCGGGTTTGTCTGGGCGACGCTCAATTCCTGAACCGAATCCCATGCAAAGCGATCCCATCACTCTCTGGCATGCCCTCTTGGCAAAGGAGGTTATCGACCGGCTGGCCTCCGATGCCACGCGGGGACTGGCTGCTACTGATGCTGCACAACGCCTTGCCGTTCATGGCCCCAACCGTCTCGCCGAGAAGCCGCCGCGCCCGACCTGGCTCAAGTTTCTCGACCAGTTCAAGAGTTTGCTTGTGATCATCCTGCTCGGCGCCGCCGTGCTGGCGGGGGCGATCGGCGATCTCAAGGATGCGGTCGTTATCGGCATCGTCGTACTGCTCAACGCGAGTCTGGGGTTCTTCCAGGAGCATCGTGCCGAAGCGGCACTGGCCGCGTTGAAGAACATGCTGGCCCCGACGGCACGGGTGCGGCGCAACGGGAAGGTGCAGCTGATCGAAGCCGTCGATCTGGTACCGGGCGACATCCTGCTGCTCGAGGCGGGCGACCGCATTCCCGCTGACGCGCGCGTGCTATCTGCGCACAGCGTCGAAGTGGCCGAGGCGGCGCTGACCGGTGAATCGCACGCCGTCGCCAAGCTGCCCGACCCGGTCGATGAAAGGTCGGCGCTGGCGGAATGGCACGACATGGTGTTCATGAACACCGTAGTCACCCGTGGCCGGCTGGAGGCCATCGTCACGGCGACCGGCATGCACACGGAGATGGGCCGGCTGGCGGGTCTGCTGGCCGAAACGGCCGAGGGCGAAACGCCGCTGCAGCGGCAACTCGACAGCCTTGGCAAGCGGCTGGCGCTGATCGCCTGTGGCGTCGTCGCACTCATGTTCGGCTTCGGCCTGATGCGCGGCGATCCTTTGGTTCAAACCGCGATGACGGCGATTGCACTGGCCGTGGCCGCAATACCCGAGGGCTTGCCCGCCGTGGTGACGGTGACGCTGGCACTCGGCATGCATCGCATGGCCAAGCGGCACGCCATCGTCAAGAAACTCGCTGCCGTCGAGACGCTGGGTTGCACCACGGTGATATGTTCCGACAAAACCGGCACTCTGACGCTCAACCAGATGACCGCTCGTGCACTGTACTGCCATGGCCGCCGTCATCCTGTCAGCGGCGAGGGCTATGGTGCCGAAGGCGCCATCGAGGGCCGGAGTGGCAGTGGCGTCCTACGAGATGTGTTGTTGCCGGCAGCGTTGTGCGTCGATGCGCGCATCCGGGATGGCCAACTGATCGGCGACCCCACCGAGGGTGCCTTACTCGCGTTGGCGGCGAAGGCGGGTCTGGATGCCGACGTAGTGCTGGAGCATCTGCCGCGCATCGCCGAAATTCCCTTCGATTCAGCCACCAAGTACATGGCGACCTTCCATCATGACGGCGACCGCGTGCTCCTGTGCGTGAAGGGCGCGCCCGACGTCCTGCTGGCGCATTCCGCGCTCGACGAGACAGCTCGGGCCGGTTTTACGGCGGAGAACGAGGCGTTGGCCAATGAGGCCTTGCGCGTGCTGGCGCTGGCCAGTCGCGAGATTCCTGCCGCGGATTTCGATCCATCCGGCGACTTGCTGCCTTGGGTGAATGACCTGACCCTGCATGCGCTGGTTGGCATCATCGATCCACCGCGCGCCGAGGCACGCGAGGCAATATCCACGTGCAACGCCGCCGGTATCCAGGTAAAGATGATCACCGGCGACCACCGTGTCACCGCTGCGGCGATTGCTCGCGAACTGGGGCTTTCCGGAGAGACGCACGAAGGGCGCGAACTCGACGGCCTGAACCAGAATGAGATTGCCGCGCTGATCGCGAATAGCTCGGTGTTCGCGCGCGTCGCTCCCGCGCACAAGATGCGAATCGTCGAAGCGCTACAAGCGCAAGGGCACGTCGTGGCGATGACCGGTGACGGTGTAAATGACGCACCGGCACTGAAGAAGGCCGATATCGGTGTCGCCATGGGCATCACCGGCACCGAGGTGACCAAGGAGGCGGCGACGCTTGTACTGACTGACGACAACTTCGCCTCGATCGTGCGCGCGGTTGAGGAGGGGCGCACCATCTACGACAACATCGTCAAGTTCGTGCGCTTCCAACTCTCCACCAACATCGGCGCCATCCTCACCGTGTTGGGTGCACTTTTCCTCGGCTTCGCCACGCCCTTTACAGCCATCCAGATTCTCTGGGTGAATATCATCATGGATGGGCCGCCGGCAATGACCCTCGGCGTAGAGCCGGCCCGCCCCGGCATCATGCGGGACCGGCCGCGCGCTGCTGACGCATCCATCCTTTCATTGGAACGCATGTGGCGCATCGGTCTCTACGGCCTGACCATGGCGGTAGGCACGCTTGCCGTGTATGCATGGGGACTGACGACGCTCGGCGAAGAAGTGAAAGCGACCACGCTGGCATTCACGACTTTCGTACTGTTCCAGTTCTTCAACATCTTCAACGCCCGCGCCGAGCACGGGAGCGCCTTCAATTACCAGTTCTTCAGCAACGGCAAGCTCTGGTTGGCCTTGGCTGCCGTGGTCGGCCTCCAGGTTGTAGCCGTGCATTGGGCACCTGCTCAGGCGGTGTTCGACACCGTCGACCTGACGGCCTTTGAGTGGGGCATCTCGGTATTGGTGGCATCGACCACCTTGTTCCTCGAGGAGGTGCGCAAGCTCGTCTTGCGCTTGGTCGCGAAGTGAATGCCTGAGTGTGAATCGGTCGCAGTTGGCCTTCTTTGGCGATCACAGTAATTTAGATCCGGCGACGTTGCTGCTAATGGCTGGTGCAGATAGAATCGCATCACCGAGGGCTAGACAGTTTGTTGTGACATTTCTTCTGGCCCGCCAGGACACCGGCTGCAGACGGCATCGAGGTCAAGCTGGCGTCGATGGAATCGGAAAGGGCGGCGATGAAGCCGTGTGCAGACATCACGCCGGACACGGTGCGCCGACTGCTGCGAACCATTCTGAATGATCTGAAGGCAACCCCCCGGACGGGCTGCGTGACGCGATCCACCCATTGATCGATCGGATTGAATTGTCACCAGAAACCTTCGAGGCGGTGCTCTACTACCGCATCAGCCCGCCCGATAAAAAGCGGGGAACTGGTGGCGTCCCCACGGGGATTCGAACCCCGGTACCTACCGTGAAAGGGTAGTGTCCTGGGCCTCTAGACGATGGGGACCCGGAAATTTTCTTTCGCAATGCTGGTGGAGGTACGCGGGATCGAACCGCGGACCTCTTGCATGCCATGCAAGCGCTCTCCCAGCTGAGCTATACCCCCGCCCGAAAGAAG
>DIME01000081.1:51704-63340 GCA_002425405.1 Candidatus Accumulibacter vicinus | reverse complement strand
GGCTCTGTTCGCCGTCGCGCAGTGTGGTATCAAAAATTACCAAGTGCTCTTTCATGTGCTCACTCCGGAGATAAGGATGAACTACCCTGGCCGGGCCACCGACCGAAACTGCGAGAGGCTTCGTGTCGCAAGACGGGCGATGCCGAGCTAACGGTCATGACTTTGCAAGACACCCCTGATCATGAAAGTCATGACCGTTTCCCTCTCCCCCGACCCCTCCCCCACAAGTGGGGAGGGGAGATTCGTGAGTCGCTAACGCGACTTTCACATTAAGCCACTGGCGGCGGCGATGGCTTGCGCCGGAGTAGCTGCATCAGTGCCAGGACGTACCCCGAGAGAGCATACGCAACGAAAAGACCAAAGAGGGCCACCGGCGTATCGTAGGAGAGCACGGCAAAGCCAAGTGCAATGGCGACAACAAAGATGAACGGTACGCTGCGCCGCAGGTTGACGTCCTTGAAACTGTAGAAGCGGACATTGGACACCATCGAGATGCCGGCAAAGATCACCAGCCCACAGGCCAGCCAGCGCACGTCAGCAGCGGCAATCTGCTTGTCGATCATCACCCAGAAGAAACCGGTCACCAGCGCCGCAGCGGCCGGACTTGGCAAGCCCTGGAAATAACGCCGATCGATCACTTCCAGCGTCGTATTGAAGCGCGCCAGCCTGAGCGCTGCGCCGACGCAGTAGATGAAGGCGGCAATCCAGCCGAGTCGCCCCATGTCCTTGAGCGTCCATGCGTAGGTCACCAGCGCTGGGGCGACGCCGAACGAGACCATGTCGGACAGCGAATCGTACTCCGCCCCGAACGCGCTTTGCGTGCGCGTCATACGCGCTACCCGCCCATCGAGTCCATCAAGCACCATAGCCACAAAAATACCCACCGCAGCCAGTTCGAAGCTGCCCTTCATCGCCTGCACGATGGCGAAGAAACCGCCGAACAGCGCAGCCGTGGTGAACAGGTTCGGCAGAACATAGATGCCTCGACGCCGCAACTCGGGGTTGAACAAGGTCTTGCGAGGCTTGATTTCGGGCATTGCGCTATGCAGTGAAAACGGGCAGGAACCAAGAGGGCAGAAGGCAGCGCGACTGCCTTCATTCAATCGATCAGTTCTTGCTCTGATCCACCAGCCGGTTCTTCTTGATCCAGGGCATCATGTCGCGCAGCCTGGCGCCAACGGTCTCGATCTCATGCTGTGCCATCAGGCGGCGACGCGCGGTCATCGCCGGATAGTTGGTGCGCCCTTCGAGGACGAACATCTTCGCGTAATCACCGTTCTGAATCCGTTTGAGCGCCGCACGCATGGCCGCACGCGAGCTTTCGTTGATCACTTCCGGCCCGGTCACGTACTCGCCATATTCAGCATTGTTCGAAATCGAGTAGTTCATGTTGGCAATGCCGCCTTCATACATCAGGTCGACGATCAGCTTGAGTTCATGCAGGCACTCGAAGTACGCCATTTCGGGTGCGTAACCCGCCTCGACCAGCGTCTCGAAGCCCATCTTGGCCAGTTCGACGACCCCACCGCAGAGCACGGTCTGCTCTCCGAAGAGGTCGGTTTCAGTCTCTTCACGGAAGTTGGTCTCGATCACCCCGCCCTTGGTTCCGCCATTCGCTGCGGCATAGGAAAGCGCGATATCCTTGGCCTTCCCGCTACGATCCTGGTGTACCGCGATCAGCGACGGCACGCCGCCCCCCTTGAGATACTCCGAGCGAACCGTATGCCCCGGCCCCTTTGGCGCAATCATGATGACATCCACATCATCTCGCGGCACCACCTGATTGTAATGTACATTGAAGCCGTGGGCAAAGGCCAAGGCAGCCCCCTTCTTCATGTTCGGCGCCACATCCGCATGATACACCTGCGGAATGGTCTCATCCGGGAGTAGCATCATCACCACATCGGCACCCCTGACGGCCCGGGCCACCTCCTCCACCTTCAAGCCGGCATTCTCGGCCTTGCTCCAGGACGAACCCTCCTTGCGCAAACCGACCGTGACCTTGACGCCGGAATCGCTCAGATTCTGCGCGTGTGCATGGCCCTGGGATCCGTAGCCAACGATGGTGACTTTCTTGCCCTTGATCAGGGAGAGGTCGGCGTCCTTGTCGTAATAAACTTTCATGAAATTTCCTTCTATCCCGCAGTTCGATCTGATTAGACTTTTAGAATGCGTTCACCACGGCCGATGCCGCACACGCCGGTACGTACCGTCTCGAGAATCAATCCGGCATCGATCGCCTGTATGAACGAGTCGAGTTTCGCGCCACTGGCTGTCAGCTCGACCACGTAGGTCGATTCGGTGACGTCGATGATGTGACCGCGGAAGATGTCGGCCAGACGCTTCAGTTCCTCGCGGTCCTTGCCCGTGGCACGCACCTTGATGAGCATCAGTTCCCGCTCGATATGGGCAGCCTCGGAGAGATCGACGACCTTGATCACGTCGATCAGTTTGTTCAGTTGCTTGGTGATCTGCTCGATCACTGCGTCGGTACCCGAAGTGACGATGGTCAGCCGTGAAAGCGAGGTGTCTTCGGTTGGCGCAACTGTCAAGGTCTCGATATTGTAAGCGCGCGCCGAGAACAGACCAGCCACCCGCGACAGTGCCCCAGCTTCATTCTCCAGCAGGATTGAAATAATGTGTCGCATCTTGCCTTTCCCTTACAGGTCTTCAGTCAGGATCATGTCGGCAAGACCTTTGCCGGCAGCCACCATCGGAAAGACATTCGCTTTCTGATCGGTGATGAAATCCATGAATACGAGATCGTCCTTATGGTCGATAAATGCCTTGCGCAGCGCCGGCTCGACGTCTTCTGGCTTGTCGATGCGCATGCCGACGTGCCCATAAGCTTCCGCCAGCTTGACGAAGTCGGGCAAGGAATCCATGTACGACTCCGCATAACGACTCCCGTAAAACATTTCCTGCCACTGCCGAACCATGCCCAGGTAGCGGTTGTTGAGATTGATGATCTTGATCGGCAAACGAAATTGCTTGGCGGTTGACAGTTCCTGGATACACATCTGGATCGAGCCTTCGCCGGTGACGCAGGCAATCGCCATCTCCGGATGCTGCAGAGCCGCCCCCATGGCGTAGGGCAGACCGACACCCATGGTGCCCAGACCACCCGAGTTGAGCCAACGCCGCGGCTCGTCGAACTTGTAGTATTGTGCTGCCCACATCTGATGCTGACCAACGTCGGAAGTCACGATCGCCTTGCCCCCAGTCACCTCATACAGCCTCTCCATGACATACTGCGGCATGATGATGCTCTTCTTCATCCGGTATTTCATGCACTGCTTGGCGCGCCACTCCTCGATTTCCTGCCACCATGCCGCCAGCACCCCGGAATCCGGACTGGCATTCCCGGCCTCCAGCAACCTCAGCATTTCATCTAGAACATCCGGGACATTGCCGACGATCGGCACATCGACCTTGACGCGTTTGGAGATCGACGAGGGATCAATGTCGACGTGGATGATCTTGCGCGGCAGGGAAGAGAAATTCTCCGGATTGCCGATCACCCGATCGTCAAAACGGGCGCCGATGGCCAGCAGCACGTCGCAGTGCTGCATCGCCAGATTGGCCTCGACGGTGCCATGCATGCCGGGCATGCCCAGGAATTGCCGGTCGGTTCCCGGATAAGCGCCGAGGCCCATCAGGGTATTGGTGATCGGAAAGCCCAGGCGGCGGGTAAGCCTGGTCAATTGATCGGCACCATTGGAGAGAATGACGCCCCCGCCGGTGTAGATCATCGGCCGCTTGGCCTCGAGCAACATATGAACCGCTTTCTTGATCTGGCCCAGATGCCCCTTGATGACCGGGTTGTACGATCGCATCTGGATCGTCTCCGGATACTCGAACTTGCACTTGGCTGCGGTAACGTCCTTCGGAATATCCACCACCACCGGACCCGGACGGCCACTGTTGGCAATATAAAAGGCCTTCTTTATCGTCACCGCCAACTGGTGTACGTCATTGACCAGAAAGTTGTGTTTCACGCAAGGTCGGGTGATGCCGACGGTATCGCACTCCTGGAAGGCGTCCTGACCGATATAGGCATTCGGCACCTGTCCCGAAATCACCACCAACGGCACCGAATCCATATAGGCCGTGGCAATGCCGGTCACGGCGTTGGTTGCGCCCGGACCCGAGGTCACCAGCGCCACGCCGACTTTGTATGACGACCGCGCCAGGCCGTCGGCCGCATGTACTGCTGCCTGTTCGTGGCGGACCAGAATATGTTTGATCTGATCCTGCTTGAACAGGGCATCATAAATGTGAAGTACCGCCCCACCCGGATAGCCGAATACATATTCGACCTTTTCTTCCTGCAGGCACCTGATTACAATCTCCGCACCGGTCATCATCGTCATTGCCGTCGCCCCAGCAAGCAAATTGCTCGAAAAAAGTCTGCCACGTTAAAGCTTTGGCCACGATTGGTCAAGGCATTCACACAACCGACGCCTGCGGAAACAGTTTCCAACCAACAACAGCAAGGATTCTCGCTCTGGCCAGCCAACGCGAACTGTCGGACTTCCTCACTGCAATCGAACGTCGTGCTTTCAAACAGGCGATGTTCGCGGTGCGTAATGAAGAGTCAGCGCTCGACATCGTTCAGGATGCCATGATGAAGCTCGCCGAGAAATATGGCGATCACCCGTCGACCGAACTCCCGATGCTTTTTCAACGCATCCTGCAGAACACGATTCGCGACTACTATCGGCGCAGCAAGGTTCGCTCGCTGTGGACCACCTTGTTCTCGTCGCTTTCTTCACACAGCGATGACGAGGATTACGATCCACTTGAAACGGTCAGTGGTGAATCGGGATCATATAGCCCACAAACGCCGGACGGCCAACTCCAGCAAACGCAACTCCTTGCGATAATTGAAAAAGAGATAGAATCGCTGCCCGCACGTCAACGGGAAGCCTTCCTCCTGCGTTACTGGGAGGATATGGATGTGGCCGAGACGGCCTCCGCCATGGGCTGCTCGGAGGGCAGCGTCAAAACGCACTGCTCGCGTGCCAATCACTCGCTGGCGGCTGCACTGAAAGCAAAAGGAATCACCTTATGAATGAACTGCATTTTGCCTACAAGATCAGGCAACACCTGAATCGCGGGCTCAACGAACTGCCTGTGGAAACCCTCAAGCGACTCGAAAGTGCAAGACAACGGGCATTGACGCAGCAAAAGGTCTTGGTCCACCAATCGGTACTGGCCGGAGTAGGTAATTTTGTACAGCATCAGGTCGACAACCTGCACATCAAGCAGGTGTTGCTGGCCTTGGTCGTCGTTCTCGGCATCACCAGCTACACTTGCTGGTATGCAGACCAAAGCATCACCGAACTCGAGATCATCGACAGCGCGCTGCTCTCGGACGATCTGCCAATCGCCGCATTCACCGACAAGGGCTTTGATGCATGGCTAAAAAGCTCTGCGTCGCAGTAATTCTCGCTGGCTTTGTCGTGCTGACGGCGTGGGCAGACGTACCCAGCCCGACGGCCATAGTCACCCCACCCCAGCCACAATGGACCGAGTTGCCGGTCGCGCAAAAGGTCATCCTCGCGCCGCTAAGCGATAACTGGGACGCGATGGAGTACAGTCAACAGAAGAAATGGCTGGGCATCACACGCCGCTTTGCCACCATGACGCCGGAGGAGCAACGCCGAGTCCAGGTTCAGATGCAGGATTGGGCGAAACTGACCCCCGAGCAGCGCAGCCTGGCGCGCGCGCGCTTCATGACCGCCAACCAGCTTCCAGCCGAAAAGAAACAGGAACTCCGGCAGAAATGGGAGGAGTACTCCAGCCTGCCGGAAGAAGAAAAGGAAAGACTCAAGCAGCAAGCCGCAAGCAAGTCGGTCCCGAAACCAGGGAGCCTACCCGGTAGCGCCACGCCCGCCAGCACTGCAGCGCCGACACCAGTCGCCCCTCCAGCCGTCGGCACTCCATCCCCGCCAGTCGAAGCCAGCCCCCTGCCGCCGCCGGTCACTGTCGCACCAACGCCTACCACGGCTGCGCCGCCCGCCAGCGAAGCGGAAGTCCGCCGCTGATGCCGGCTGCTGCGCAGGCCATCGGGCGACCGGGCATCCTGCGTCGTCTGTTGAGCATGGCGTACGAGTCCCTGCTGCTGTTTGCAGTACTGGCCGTGCTGGTGCTTCTGCCGCACGTTCTCCTGGGCGCTTTCGCACACCGCCTGGTTTCCCCGGTCATTGGCTGGGCGCATTGCTTCCTTGTGATGCTGATCTATTTTCTCTGGTTCTGGAGTAACGGGCGGCAGACCCTGGCCATGAAAACCTGGCGCATCCGGCTGGTGACCCGTGATGGCTTGCCCGTCCGCCCGGCACGGGTGCTCCTGCGCTATCTATTGTGCTGGCCGAGCCTCGTTCTCGGCGGCGCCGGCATCCTCTGGGCATTGTTCGACCGCGACCGACAATTTCTGCACGATCGTCTCGCCGGTACGCGGCTGATCATCCACTGAGTCCCGATCAGCGCTTTTCAACCCACCAGATCATGACCACCGCCGTCAGCATGAACAGCACTGACGGAGTGACTGCGCTGAGCAGCGGTGACCAGCTGTTGATCGCACCGAGATTGGCAAACAAGCCGTTGAGCATGTAGAACAGGATTCCGGTCATCACTCCGGCAAAGATCTTGATGCTTACCCGATCGGCCCGGTAATGTGCGCCACCGAACGGCAAGGCGAGCGCAACCATGACCAAGGCTGCCAAGGGATAGACCACCTTTTTCCAGAAGGCAATGTCGTAGCGGTTGGTCTTCTGATGGTTGTCCGCCAAATGTTTGGTATACGCCGAGAGGTGCCGCAGCGACATCCGATCGGGTGAAACCATCAGCACCGCGAGAATGTCCGGACTCAGGGCCGATCGCCACAACATCTCCGGCATCTTCCGGACTTCGACCCGCTCGGCAAGCAGGACGGTCTGTACCACTTCGGTCAGCCGCCAACTGTCGGGCAGAACGTGCTTCCCCTCCGCAGCCTCGGTGATGGCACGTAAGCGTGCCATCTCGTCAAATTCGTAGATCCGGATGCCGCGTAAACGCGCATCCGGCAGAACCACGCGCACATTGATAAAACTCCGTTCATCCTTGACCCACAGTCCCGACCGCAGATCTTGCCCAACCATTCGGCCCTTTTCCTTCAAGCGCATCTGATACGCCGCACGTTCGGCCGGCGGCGCCACAAACTCGCCGATCAGGTAGGTCGCCAGGGCAAACAGGCCGGCCACCTGAAACAAACCGCCGAGCAAGGCTGCGGTGGACAAACCCGAGGCACGCAAGACGGTGAGTTCGGAATGACGGGCGAGCACCGATAGCGCGTAGAGCGTACCGATCAGGACAGCAATCGGCATCAATTCATAGGCACGCCCCGGCGCGCGCAGCAAGACAAAGCCAAGCGCATGGTGCAGCTGATACCCGCCCTGCCCGACGCTCTTGATCTCGCCGAGCAGGTCAAAAAAGGCAAACAAGGCCAGAAACGCCAGCAGTACCAGCAGGATGGCACCGGCGAGCTCGCGCGCCAGGTAGCGACGATAAATCTTCATCGCGACAGACGGGCGAATGAACTCACGGCAATGCGCTGGTAGAACATCAACGGGAGAAGACAGAGCATGAACAGGTGCACAGCCAGCACACCGACAGCAAACGAAACCTTCCCGCTCGCCACCCAGCCCTGGCTGATGGTCACCAGATTGTTGTAGATCAGATAGACGAAAATGGCCAGCAGCATGTTCGCCGAACGACCGGCGCGCGGATTGACGAACGACAGGGGAATCGCCAGTAACGCCAGCACGACCGCCGAGAACGGCACGCTCAAACGATACAGCAGCTCAGCCCGATAGACTGGCAAATCGATGGGCAACAAAGCCATGGTAGGCATCGTCCTCGGTGTCGGGGCAATACCGCGCGCCTCCTTGGTCTGCACACGAACCGCATAGCGTGCATACTCCATAATGCGGAATTCCGCGCTGCCCGGAGGGAACTCGTAGCGGCGGCCATTCTCCAGAATGATGAAGCGATCACCGTTTGCGGCAACTTCCTGATACCCGGAGGCGGCCATCGTCACGCCCAAACGCTCAGGCCGTATCTCGTTGACGAATACGTTGAAGACGTTGCTGGTGTCATCAGCGATCCCTTCCACAAAAACGACGCGTTCGCCGGTTGACGATTCCTGGAAAACGCCGGGCGAGATTTGTCCCGCGTCGTGTCGAGAACTCAGTTTGTCGCGGAACTCGGCGCTCTGCGACACGGCCCAGGGCGACAGAAAAAGGGAAAGCACCGAGATGGTCAGCACCAGCGGCATGACGAACACCAGGACCGGCCGAATCCACGCCATCAGCGACAATCCGGAAGAGAACCAGACCACCATCTCGGAATCCCGATAGCTTCGTGAAAGCGCCAGCAAGATGGCGACAAACGACGACAGCGACAACAACACCGGCAGGTAGTTGAGCGATGCAAAACCGAGCAGGGCCACCACGGCGTCCGGGTCGACACGGCCTTGTGCCGCGTCACCGAGCAGCCGAATCAATTGGATGGTTATCATGATGGCGAAAAGTGCAGTGAAGATGCCGGCCGCCAAGTGCGTGAACTCGCGCCGGACCGCACGCTGAAAGATCATTTTTTGACTTTGGTGAAATACTGCAGTGATAATCGGCTTTTCGCAAACGGTGCGGGTTGCCTGAGGAGGGGTGAGTGGAATTTAGCATAAAAAGTGGTAACCCGGAGAAGCAACGCAGCGCCTGTGTGGTGGTCGGAATTTTCGAACCGCGCAAGCTGACACTGGCCGCTGAACTTCTCGACAACGCGGCACACAACCATCTTTCGGACATCATTCGCCGCGGCGACATGGAGGGAAAGGCGGGCTCGACGCTGCTGCTGCACAATGTTCCTGGCACGCTCTGTGATCGGGTCCTGCTGGTCGGTCTCGGGAAGGAGAAGGAGTTTGGCGACAAGGCGTATTGCGACGCCATTCGCAGCGCCGTGCGGACGCTCAACGAAACCGGCTCCTTTGACGGCACCGTCTTTCTGACCGAAACGAGCGTCAGGAAACGCAGCTCTGCCTGGCGCGTTCGTCAGGCCACCATGGTGGCGCAGGAAACCGTCTATCGTTTCGATCAGTTCAAGAGCAAAAAGGACAAGGTGCGCCGGCCCCTGCGCAAACTCACCTTTGTCATTGATCGCCGCAACGAACTGGCCGCTGCCGAGGAAGCGCTGCACCAGGGGCAGGCCATTGCCGAGGGCATGGCCCTGGCAAAGAATCTCGGCAATCTGCCGGGTAATGTGTGCACCCCCGCCTTTCTTGCTGAAACGGCACAAAAGATGGCTTCTGAACACAAGCTGGAGTGCCAGATTCTCGAACGTGACGAGATGGCCGCCCTGGGCATGCACTCCCTGCTGTCCGTCGCCAAAGGCTCACGGCAGCCACCAAAACTGATTGTCCTGCAGCACAAGGGAGGCAAGAACGATGACAAGCCGGTGGTTCTCGTCGGCAAGGGCATCACCTTCGACAGCGGGGGCATTTCGCTCAAACCGGCACCGGACATGGACGAGATGAAGTACGACATGTGCGGTGCCGCCAGCGTGCTGGGTACGATCAAGGCCGCGGCGCTGATGAAACTGCCGATCAATCTGACGGTGATCGTTCCGTCCTCTGAAAACATGCCCGGCGGGTCCGCCACGCGACCGGGCGACATCGTCACCTCGATGTCTGGTCAGACCATCGAAATCCTCAACACCGATGCTGAAGGCCGCCTCATTCTCTGCGATGCACTGACTTACGCCGCTCGCTTTCAGCCGGAGACGGTGATTGACGTCGCCACGCTCACCGGCGCCTGTGTGATCGCTCTTGGCCATGTCGCGACCGGCCTTTTTGCCAATAACGAGACCCTGGCGCGGGAACTCGTGCATGCCGGCGATGATGCGCACGACCGCGCCTGGCAAATGCCCTTGTGGGACGACTACCAGGAACTGCTCAAGAGCCCGTTCGCCGACATGGCCAACATCGGTGGCCGCTGGGGAGGCAGCATCACCGCCGCGTGTTTCCTCGCCCGTTTTACCCGCAAGTACGTCTGGGCCCACCTCGACATCGCCGGCACCGCCTGGAAGTCGGGCACCGACAAGGGTGCGACCGGGCGACCTGTACCGCTACTCATGCACTATCTGTTGAAACGCGCCGGGAAGCTGAATTGACACGCATTTTCTTCTACCACAACGCCTCTGACCGGATTGCCGCGACCGCCACCCTGATCGGCAAGGCTCTGGCACGGAAGAAGGCCTCACTGGTCTATGCACCGGATGCCGAGGTCGCCGCGGCACTCGACCGCAGGCTGTGGGTGTATCCGCCAACCGGCTTTATCCCGCACGTGCAGATCAACTCGCCACTGGCCACCGAAACCCCGGTACTGATTGCCGGCCAGCTTGACGTATTACCGCAGGATGAACGACTGTTCAACCTCGCGACCGAGGTACCGCCGGGTTTTTCTCGTTTTGCCAGCCTCATCGAAGTGGTCGGTCAGGGAAGCGAAGAGCGCATTGCCGGTCGCCAGCGCGCGCGGTTTTACAAGGATCGTGGCTACGACATCCAGTACGTCGATCTGACAGGGAAAGGCTGATGGCCGACGACAGCGACCTGATCCGCCGGGTGGATTCCCTGATCAACGCCGAAGCCGCAGCTGGCGGCGATCGTCGCGACGACTCACGCCGGTTGCGGCGACGGCGCAGCTTCCTGGCCTCGACCACGTCAGCCGACTCGTCAGCAAGCATGATGCCCGCCACCCCGTCGGTCGAAGACGAGGACGACCTGCCGGTCCTCACCGAAGTGATCTTGCCGGCGCCAGACATCCCGGAAGAAAACAGCGCCAGGCTGCGCGAAACGCTGGCCGCAGATCTCGCCGAACGCCTTGATCGGCAACTGCAGAGCGAAATCCTGGCGCTCGTCGAAGCGGCACTGCTGACGGCCACGGACTACTTGCAGAACGGCATCGCCGCAACCATTGAAGCCGTATTGCGTGACTTCATCGAGCAGAACGGGCAGCCTCGACAGCCCCTCGAGGAACCCTCTCGTGAGCAGGCCTTGCCTGATCAGGCCTAGGCATCCCCACTGGGGCAAGCGCGTGATGCGGGTATAATGCGCGCTCCTGCCATCCCCCCCGCCCTCCCATGGAACTCGCCAAGAGCTTTGAACCGGCCGACATCGAGCGTCGCTGGTACCCCGAATGGGAAACCAGAGGCTATTTCGGCGCCGGCCTCGATGCCGAAAAACCGAACGCTTTCTGCATCCTGCTGCCCCCACCCAACGTCACCGGCACCCTGCACATGGGGCACGGCTTCAACCAGGCGATCATGGACGCGCTCACCCGCTACCATCGCATGCGTGGTGACAACACGCTATGGCAGCCTGGTACCGACCATGCGGGCATTGCCACGCAGATCGTCGTCGAACGGCAACTCGACGCCCAGGGAATCTCAAGGCACGAACTCGGACGCGAGAAATTTCTCGAAAAAGTCTGGGAGTGGAAAGCGTTCTCCGGCAGCACCATCACCCGGCAGATGCGCCGCCTCGGCACTTCGCCTGACTGGAGCCGCGAGCGCTTCACGATGGACGCCGGCCTTTCGCGGAC
>DIME01000081.1:33577-51345 GCA_002425405.1 Candidatus Accumulibacter vicinus | reverse complement strand
CTGGTCAACTGGGACCCGGTACTGCAGACCGCGGTCTCCGACCTCGAGGTGGTGCAGGAAGAGGAACCAGGCCAGCTCTGGCACATCCGTTATCCGCTGGTCGATGGCAGCGGCTCGCTGACCGTTGCCACGACACGCCCGGAAACCATGCTTGGCGACACCGCGGTGATGGTCCATCCCGACGACGAGCGTTACCGGCACCTGATCGGAAAAATGGTCAGGCTGCCGCTTTGCGAGCGCGCGATCCCGATCATCGCCGATGCCTACGTGGACCTCGCGTTTGGGACCGGTTGCGTCAAGGTCACGCCTGCTCACGACTTCAACGACTACGCCGTCGGTCAGCGCCACAGGCTGCCGATGATCCCGATCCTGACCCTGGACGCGAAGATCAACGACCACGCCCCGGCTCGCTACCAGGGTATGGATCGCTTCGCAGCGCGCCAGCAGATCGTCGCCGACCTCGAAGCAGAAGGCCTGCTCGACAAGGTCGATGCGCATCTGCTGAAAGTGCCGCGCGGCGACCGTACCGGGGTGGTGATCGAGCCAATGCTCACCGACCAATGGTTTGTCGCCATGCGCAAGGCCGGTGCCGATGGCAGCAGCATCGCCGGCAAGGCACTGGCATGTGTCGCGGCAGGCGAGATCCGTTTCTTCCCCGAGAACTGGGTCAACACCTATAACCAGTGGCTGAACAACATCCAGGACTGGTGCATCTCGCGGCAGCTCTGGTGGGGCCATCAGATTCCCGCCTGGTATGGCGAGAGTGGACAGATCTTTGTCGCTCATGACGAAGCCGAAGCCAGGAACGAGGCCGCGGCACAAGGCTACCTCGGCCCGCTGACACGCGATCCGGACGTCCTCGATACCTGGTATTCGTCAGCACTGTGGCCGTTCTCGACGCTCGACTGGACGCCGCAGTGGCCAGCCGAAAGCAACCCGGCGCTCGACCTCTATCTGCCGTCGACAGTCCTGGTGACCGGTTTCGACATCATTTTCTTCTGGGTGGCGCGCATGGTGATGATGACCAGACATCTCACCGGCAAAATCCCCTTCAAACACGTCTATGTGCACGGCCTGATCCGCGACGCCGAAGGCCAGAAAATGAGCAAGTCGAAGGGCAATGTCCTCGACCCAATCGACCTCATCGACGGTATCGGCCTCGACGCGCTGATCGAGAAGCGCACCAGCGGACTGATGAACCCCAAACAGGCCGCAGAGATCGAAAAGCGCACGCGCAAGGAGTTCCCGGCAGGCATCCAGGCATTCGGCACCGACGCCCTGCGCTTCACCTTCCTGTCGCTGGCCAGCCCCGGTCGCGACATCAAGTTCGACCTTAACCGCTGCGAAGGCTACCGCAACTTCTGCAACAAGCTGTGGAACGCGGCACGCTTCGTGCTGATGCACACCGCAGACCAGGATCTCGGCCTGGCAAGCGGTACGACCGACGACGGTGGGTCGACACTGCGCTTCTCGTTCGCTGACCGCTGGATCGTCAGCAAGCTGCAGCGTACCGAAGCCGAGGTCGAACAGCATTACGCCGACTACCGCTTCGACCTGCTGGCGCGCTCGGTCTACGAGTTCGTCTGGGACGAGTTCTGCGACTGGTATGTCGAGTTGTCGAAGGTGCAACTGCAGCAGGGTTCCGTCGAAGAAGTCCGCGCGACGCGGCGGACGCTGGCGCGCGTACTGGAGACGGTGCTGCGCCTGGCCCACCCGCTGCTGCCCTTCATTACCGAGGAGCTCTGGCAGGCGGTGGCGCCGATTGCTGGCCGCAAGACCCATGCCTCGGTGATGCTCGCCGCCTATCCGCAGGCGCAGGCGCAGGCGACAAGCATCGACCCGGCCAGCGAAGCCAGCGTCCAGGAGCTGAAGAATCTGGCTTACGCCTGCCGCAACCTGCGGGGGGAAATGAACCTCTCACCGGCACTGCGGGTCCCGCTGCTCGCCTGCGGTCAGGCCGTATCGCTCGCCGGCTTCGCGCCCTATCTCAAAGCGCTCTGCAAGCTCTCCGACCTGCAGATCGTCGACGAAATCCCGGCCGACGCCAGCGCACCGATCGCCATCGTGGGCGAAACCCGGCTGATGCTGCAGGTTCAGATCGACCTCGCCGTCGAATGCGAACGCCTGGACAAGGAGATCGCGCGACTCGGCACCGAGATCGGCAAGGCGAAAGCCAAACTCGCCAACGAGAGCTTCGTCGCGCGCGCTCCGGCCGCGGTGGTCGAACAGGAAAGAAAGCGCCTCCAGGACTTCGTCGCCACACTCGAAAAACTCGAACTGCAACGCGAACGCCTCAGACGGTCACAGCCGGCAAACAGACGGTAACTCTCTGCAGGTAATGACCGGCACCCGCCACCGGCATGGCGCGGGTACCGCCCAGCAGGCTTTCCCAGTCGGCGGAGAGCGATTTCATCAGGCTTGCGAAGCTTCCCGACTCGGGCGGCAGGAAGCGCCCGCGCAGCAGCAGTTTCACCGGCACCGCGGGCATCGGTTTGTCCTTCAGTGCGTCGACGCAGACGGTCTGGCTGTCGAACTCGCGCTGCATCGTGCCGCTGAAGCGCAGGTAAGCGAAGCGGATCAGTGCCGCCATGGCCGGCGCTTCGCTCTTCATGCGCTGCAGGTGCTCGGGATGGGTGGGCTCGAGAAGCACCAGCCCGGCCACCTCGTCCGGATACAGCTTGGCGTAGGCGTACTGGTAGAGGCCGCCGAGCGAATGGCCGACCAGGATATAGGGCGGCTGCAAACCGACAGATCGCAACAGCTCGTGCTGCTCACGGGCGATGGCGCACGGGTCGCGCCGGCCTGCCGCCTGGCCGCTGTCGCCGTAGCCCAGGCGGTCGTAGGCGATGCCGGCGCGCTGGCGGACGAGCTGTGGAAAAACCTTGCGCCAAGCATCGCCACCATCCCCCAGGCCGGACTGGAACACCACGGCCGGCGAGCCTGCACCCTCCAGGCGATAGGCTTGGGCGCTGCCGCCGACCTTGGCGTGACCCGTCATGGGCAGGCCGGAACAGGCGGGCAACAGGACGAGGCAGGCGCCGAGCGACGCCGCTAGGCGGTTCTGGCGTGGCACGCTTCACTCCTTTGCGGTCGGGAAATCCTGCCCGGGCCGGGCGCCGGCGGAGGACAGACGGATGCGGAAACCGGAATAGCGGAGCGACTCCCGCCCGGGTTCGCCGTCGACCGGGAGCACGTAGCCCTCGTTGGGCCCGTGGCCGGGCACGCGCGCCCGCCGGTCATTGTCCGGAAGCAGCGGGATCGCCTGTTGCTCGGTCTGGCCGGTGAAGGCGTTCGTGGCGCCGACCCGCAGCAGCAGATGCTGGCCTTCCCGTTCCAGAGCACAGGCATCGACGCGGAAGTACTCTCCGTCGTCATCCACCTGGCACTCTCCGAGGCGATTCTGCCAGGCTGGGGAAATGACGGCCGCGGGCAGGCGGGTAACGGGGATCGGTGCGGGCAGGCCGGTCAGCCTGCCCGGCGCGTCCGAACCTGGTTCCGGCAGTGCGATTCCGAGGTCGGGCAGGGTCACGCCGAAGAGGCCCAGCAGCCGCGTCTGCAGGATGAAATGGCCGGCCGCGGTGGGTCGCAGCTCGAAATCCTGCCCCCGGAATCGGCTGCGCAAGCCGCCGTCCACCGCCCGCAAAGTCAGTCTTTGACCGACCACGACATAGTCGCCGGCGTACCCTTCCATCTGCTGTCGTGTTGCCGGAATGGTCTGACTCTTCGGCGGTGACGGAAACTGGTGGATGCCGCCCGTCTTGGCGGTCTGCAGCAGGCTCAAGGCGCGGGTGGCCAGGGGCAGGACGAAGGGCCGGGCACCCTCGCTGTTGGCGAGCACGACGACCGCCAGCTTGTCGCGCGGCAGCATGACCAGCGAGGCATTGAATGGCGGCGCGAAGCCGTCGTGCCAGACCACCGCATCGCCGGCGGAGGTGCGCACTCCCGAGAGCATCCAGGGCAGCCCGACGCGGTGGCCGAAATCCAGGGCCAGGCCAGGGAACTGCGGCTCCAGGCTGTCGCGGATGCTGGCCGGCGAAACGACTCGCCGCCCGTCGCTCAGGCCGCCGGCGAAGATGAGCTTGGGAAGCTGGGCCAGTTCCCACACGGAAGTCGTCAGTCCGCCGGCGGGCGTGTCGCGCAGCGCGAGCCACGGCCATGCCGCTTGCCCGCCATGACCCGTAGCGACATCCTGCCCCTCCGGACGGGCGGCGGAGAAACGTGATCGGGGCATGCCCATGGCCAGCAGCAGATCGCGCTCGATGAGCGCTTCGAAGGCTTGTCCGGCGCGCGCTTCGAGGGCGCGGCCGAGGACGGAGAAGCCCAGGTTGGAGTAGCGGTACTGGCTTTGTGGCGGCGCGGCGAGGAACTCCTGCTCGAGTTCGCGGAGCAGGCCGGCGAGGGTTCCCGGCTGCCGCGCCCACATGCCCCGGAACTGGTCGCCTGGCAGGCCGCCGTGGTGGGCCGCCAGCGCACGCAGGGTCAGGGGCGCGGCCTCCGGGAACGGCGTCTTCATGGCGAAGCCGGGCAGGACTTCGGCGAGCGTCTGGTCGAGGCCCAATTGACCCTCGTCCCGCATTTTCAGGAGCAGCAGGCAGGTGAACACCTTGGCGAGAGAACCGGCCCGGTAAAGCGTTTGCGGCGTCGCGGGCCGGCCGCTGGCACGGTCGGCGATGCCGAAGCCTTTGGCCCAGACGATGCGCTGATCGTCGATCAGGGCGATACTCAGCCCGGCGATATCCCGCTTGCGCAGCAAGGTCTCGATCTCGCTAGCCAGGATGGCCGCCACCTTGTCTTGGTCGCCTCGTTCGAGGCGCACGGGTTCATCTTCGCCGCAGCCGGATAGAGCGGCGAGCAGCACAAGCAGGATGGCGAATCGGTGCGGCATGTCTTTCTCCTTCGCTGGCGACGCCGCCACTCTCCCACGCCAGGCCTGAGCGGCGCATGTGCCGGAAGTCATGGGCGCCAGGGATGACTTCCGGCACCTGGTCGGGCACCGGCTTTTCGGTAGACTGGCGGCCATGATCCGCCCACGTACCGAATCCCTGCTGCGCTTCGCCGGTCTCTCCGTCTGGCTGCTCGTGGGAGTGAGCCAGGCGGCCTCGGCGTGGCCACCGCTACCGGGTGTCCCTCGGCTCGCCTACCTGGCCGTGCAGGGGCTGGTGTTCGGCCTGCTGGCGGTATTCGCCATCTGCTTCTGGCTCAACATGCGGGCCATTCCCGCCGATGGCGACAGCCGACACCGTCTGCTCCTGCTGCTCGTCCAGGCCGTGAGCGGCCTGCTGATCGCCACCGATCTGATGTACATCGTCGCCGCCGAGGCGCCCCTGGTCCTGGCGTCCCGGCGCAGTCTGCAATGGTTGGCCGGCCAGACCGTGGTCATGGTGCTGTGGTCCCTGCTGCTCGCCCACAGCGGCGTGTTCGAAGGCCTCACTGCGCTGCAGGCACGCCCCGCCGAAACCGCCTTCGCGGTCACCCTGTTGTCCGTGCTGGCCTGGCAGTTCTTCGCCTTCTGCGCCGGCTGGTTCGCCGCCGGCGAGTCACGCGGCCAGCGGGAACTGGCCCGGCTGAATGGCGAGTTGGTGGCCGCCCAGCGCGCCCTGGCGGAGGCCAGCCGCCTGGAGGAGCGTCTGCACATCGCCCGGGAACTCCACGACACGGCGGGCCACCACCTGGTCGCCCTGAAGCTGCAACTGGACCTGGCGCAGCGCGTGGCGGAGCCCGCCCGTCCCTCCCACGTCGCCAACGCCGCCGCCATCGCCCGCCAGTTGCTGGAGGAAGTCCGCGTGGTCGTAGGCAGGCTGCGGGAAAGGCAGGACGTGGACCTGGTCCAGGCGCTGGCGGACTTGCGGACGGCGATTCCCGAGCCGGAACTGCACGTGGAGGTGGCCGCGGAACTGGCCGATGAGCTGGCGTTCCTCCCCGCGGACTTGAAGCAGATCCTCTACCGCTGTATCCAGGAAGCCGTGAACAATGCCTTGTGCCATGCCGATGCCCGCCACCTGCGCATCACTCTGGGTCGGACCAACGGCGATCTCGGGCTGCGCATCCGCGACGACGGACGCGGTGTCGCCTGCCCGCGGGCTGGCCACGGCCTGACCGGCATGGCCGAGCGGATAGCGGCGCTGGGTGGCGACATGACTTTCGTCTCCGCTCCGGGCGAGGGTTTCCAGATCGACATCCGGGTGCCGATCGACAGGGAAGGCCCATGATCCGGCTCATCCTGGTGGACGACCAGACCCTGGTGCGGGCGGGCATTCACGGCCTGTTGGAACTGAACGAGGACATCCGCGTGGTGGCTCAAGCGGCGGACGGCCAGGAGGCGGTGGAACTCATCGCCCGCGAACGGCCCGACCTGGTGCTGCTCGATGTGCGTCTGCCCAAGCTCTCGGGGATCGGCGTCATCCAAGCGCTGGCGGCGCGGAAATGCCTGCCGCCCGTGTTGCTGCTGACCACCTTCGACGACGACGAGGCTCTGTTCGACGGCATGCGGGCCGGCGCCAAGGGTTTTCTGCTCAAGGACATTTCGCCCGAGCGGCTGGCCGACGCGGTGCGCCGCGTCGCCCGCGGCGAAAGTCTGTTCCAGCCGGCTTTCACGCAGCGGGCGAAGGACATGTCCGCCGAGACTTCCGCCGCCGCTGCCGACGGCCTGCCTTCCGAAGTGCTCACACGGCGGGAAAGCGAGATCCTGCGGCTCATGGCCGGGGGCTGGAGCAACAAGGAGATCGCCCGCGCCCAGGGCACTTCGGAAGGCACCATCAAGAACCATGTCTCGAGCATTCTGGCGAAACTGGGGGTACGGGACCGTACCCGGGCGGTGCTGAAGGCGATGAGCGAGGGTCTGTTGTAGATCGGGGTGGCCCGCTTCATGCCTCGCGAATCGGGTGGCGGTACTGACCAGGCCTGCCGCTCCAGCAACAGCTCCGTCGCCGGCGCCGCCGAGGCCAGCATCGTCGTGCCGCCGGAAACGTTCGATGGGCGATTGTGGCACGAGCAGACCTGTTCATCGACGTTGCCAACGTCAGCAGCGACCGAGTCGCGCGCGCCATTTCACAGTACGTGAACGAGGCGATGGCACATCCGGACGCCGGCAGCAATCCGATGTGGATGAACGATCCGCGCTTCGCCTTGCTG
The DNA here is from genome assembly GCA_002425405.1 of Candidatus Accumulibacter vicinus. Classification (GTDB taxonomy): domain Bacteria; phylum Pseudomonadota; class Gammaproteobacteria; order Burkholderiales; family Rhodocyclaceae; genus Accumulibacter; species Accumulibacter vicinus. Next base: position 44,214 of record DIME01000081.1, on the reverse strand, counting down.
GCTCAGATGAAGCGCTTCACCTTCGCCCACGCTAAGTTCGTACTTGACCGAGGCATCAAGGAGTACAAGCTCGGTAACGCTTTCCCGCTCGTTCCGGCGGTTCTGGCCATGCCGTGGATGCTCGCGGCGGACGGGCTGCGTGACACGCTGACCTTGACCGATACCAGTTACAAGAACAACTGGGGCATTCTGGATCATATGGAACACGCCTGGTCGCGCGCCGGCCACGCGGGTCGAGGGCAGTTCTTCGCCGACATGGGGCAGTCAATCCGGCACGGCGGCAGTGGTCTGGAGGGCGCTGCGGGGCCAACGGCGGAACTGTTCGGCCGGATCGCTCGAGGGGCGCACACGGGGCAGTGGTTCGATTCGATGGTTAACCAAGTACCCAGGCGCACCGATGATCATGCCGGACTAGAGGGCGTCCGGGAATGACTAGAAAAAGCCCCGCGCAGGCGTCTTTGGATAGAAAAACAATCCCCCAGATTCAAAGGGGGATAGTATTACGGCATATTCAACAGGGCAAATATATTTGCCAAACGCCGTTTTATTAGCCTGACAGAGTGCTAAATAGCACGTAACTCATTGATTATTGGCTCCCCGACCTGGGCTCGAACCAGGGACCTACGGATTAACAGTCCGACGCTCTACCGACTGAGCTATCGAGGAACACGCAGGCGGGCAGTTTAGCCACTAGCAGCCGGTTCGTCAACATTCACTTGGCTTTTTGCCAGGGTAAATTTGTTCTGCTCGTAACCCCTTGATTTTCAGTTCTTCCGACAGGGGTAGCGCTCCTCGGCCCGGGCGGCAATCTTGGCCTTGGCCGCGGCCATGGCCGCCAGCGATGAAGCGAAAGGCCACTGAGTCGTAGGTCGCCTGCTCCAGCCTGCGGCTGGAGAAGATACCCGTGGCGTAGCCATAGACCAGAATCGCCAGCAGGGTCGCCGGGTGGTAGGCTTTCGAGCCGCGCCCAGCGTATTGCCGCGTCAGCGTGGAAAGATCCAGCTGTGGCATTCCAGACCTTCGATGCGGTCGTATCCGCATGTTGGCTGAACCCGGACGTTCCCGGGTCTGTCTGACCGTGACCTGGCATTGACGTATCCCAACGCACCAAGACCTCCATTCCCCATGACCGTCCCGGATTTCTTTCAAGTTGATGTCTTCGCGACGCGCCCGTTGACCGGAAACGGCCTGGCAGTCTTCCTGTTCACGGACGGCTGGTCGGCGCCGATCATGCAAGGCCTGACCCAGGAGATGAAGCAGTTCGAGTCCATCTTTCTTTCGGAGGTCACGTCGACTGGCGCCTGTGCTCGTGTGTTTACAGTGGAAGAGGAACTTCCGTTCGCCGGTCACCCGGTGCTCGGGGCCGCTGCGGTGCTTCACCGCACCCAGACGCCGGAGGCCGAAACGAGTTCTTGGATTCTGAAACTTCCGTCCGGGGACGTACCGGTCAACACCAAGAAGATGGACGGCCACTACCTGGCCGAAATGAATCAGGGGCCGGCGATCTTCGGTACCGCCATCGCCTCGGCCGAGTTGGCGCCGATCCTGTCGAGGCTCGGCCTGGAATCCGGCGATCTCACTGCCGGATTTCCGGCGGTGGTTATTTCAACGGGCCTGCCCTACCTCGTCGTTCCGGTTCGCCCTGAAGCGCTCGCGTGGGCGGCGATCAGCGGCACGGATCTGGAAGCGCTACTTTCCGTGCATGGTGCGAAGTTCGTCTTTGTGCTTGATGTTGCCGGCCGCGAGCTCAGGACCTGGGACAACCTGGGTCGGGTCGAGGATGTCGCGACCGGCAGTGCCGCCGGCCCGGCGGCAGCGTACCTCTTCAGCCTCGGCCTTGCCGATCCGAACTTGCCGGTCGAGCTTGCACAGGGGCGTTTTGCCGGTCGCCCAAGCAGGATCCGGGTCATCCGCGACGAACGCGGCGGACTCCTCGTCAGCGGAGAGGTCTGGCCTGTCGCCCACGGGTTTCTGGATCCGGGTACCTTGCGGGTCGAAGCCCTTGGTCCATAGGTGGAAGCGCAGGGGATGCATGCGTTCCAGCGAAGCCCTCCGGAAACGACTCGGCCGCTGATGAGGGATTTTCATGAGCGGCTTGAGGCGATTTCACCCCGCCTCGCCGACGCTTCCTTATCGTGGGCGATCAGGCCTGGGGCTACAAGGGAAGGACCATCGCCGCGATCAAGGTGGCCGCACAAGCAAAGCCAGGCTGATCCCGCCTGACGCCGCCGGCGGTTCCCGCAGCAGCGAGCGGGCGCGGCGCGGACATCGACGCCTCAGAGCTTGTGAAGAAATCGTAGCGAGCCCGTCGAGCGCAAGGCGCCCGGCGCGCAGCGACGAGACAGTACACGGAGTATGGCGAGGAGCGAGCACCGGGCAACGCGGCGATCGGCGGGTGCAGTAGATTTATTCACAAGCTCTCAGTCCTTGGGCGTCGCATCGTCCATCTGCACGCGCATCGCCATCAGCCAGTCGAGGACGGCCTGTTGCGATTCGGATCTGGGCACGCCCACCGGCGTGGCCACGAAGTAGGATCACTCGGAAGGCAACTCGAGGCCGAACAGCTTGACCAGCGTGCCATCGCGCAGTTGTCGCTCGACCAGGACGTCGATGTGGATGTCCGGATGCAGGCGCTGGATCAGCCAGTTCAACGCGACCGCCGGTGCAAGACTCGGCCGCACGGTCGGCTTGCCGGCGGCGGAGACCTTCGCGACGCCGTCGCGCACGTAGGGCAGCAGTTCGCGGCCTTTGGGCGTCAGCGTCACCGCGTGGCCGATCCGCATCAACAGCGTCACGCCGAGCTGCGACTCGAGCTGGCTGATGCGATGGCTGACCGCGCTCTGCGTCACCGAAAACTCGTCGGCCGCCCAGGAAAAACTGCCGTGCCCCGCCACGGCCTCGAAGGCCGTCAAGCCGGTGATCGCCGGCGTGCGAACGGGTCGCTTTCACCCCAACAATCCCCGCAGCACCATGTAGCTGCCGACCAGCAGCATGGCGAAGAAAAACCAGCGCCGAAACGCGACGGGCTCGATGCGGTCGCGCATGTGCTGACCGATGAACATCCCGAGCAGGGCCGGCACGACCACGAGCAGCGACGCCCACAGCATTTCGCACGGATAACTGCCCGACGACTCGAGCGCCACGGTCGATACCATGAAGGACAGGCCGAGCGCCTGGACGAGTTCGTCCTTGCTCAGCGCCAGCGCGCTCAGGTAGGGCACGGCCGGAACGACGAAAACGCCGGTAGCGCCGGTAGCGCCGGTGAGGATGCCGGTGACGAAGCACACGACCGGAGACAAGCCGCGCTCGAGCTTCGCCGGCACCGCAAGCCGCGGCAGGCGAAGCGCCAGCAGCGCGTACGTCGCCAGCACGGCTCCGAGCGCCATCGACGGCCAGCGCGAGGACCCGGACGCCAGCAGCGGAATGCCCAGCGCCGTCCCGACGCAGGCGAACAGCATCATGACGGCCAGGCGGCGCGTGATCCGGCCGGCGCCCGGGCCGGCGACGAACTGCCAGACGTTGGTGACCAGCGACGGCACGACCAGCAATGCCGCCGCCTGGACGGGCGCCATCACGAGCCCGAGGGCGTCCATCGCCACGGTGGGCAGGCCCATGCCGACGACGCCCTTGACCCAGCCGGCGAGCAGGAACACGAGTCCCACGAAAACGAGGGCGGTATGCGAAAGCATGGCGGTCTTCCTGGGTCGGGTCGGCAGCGCCCACTGTACCGGTCCGGCCGCCCGCGCGTCGCATGAGCCGTTGAGTCGCCTGGCGAATTCGGGTAGCAGTGGGTCCGGCCGCCCGCGCGTCGCATGAGCGATTCGAATGCGTCGCATCAAACCGTTTCACGCTCGCTTCGCGCACGGCGCCGGATGATGCCGATCAAACGTCGCGCACGGGCCACGGCCCGGCGCACCCCATCGACACCACAAGGAGGAAGGCACCTTGAACGAGAACCGCCCGGGCCACATCGCGTCGCTGCTCATCGTGCTGGCGCTCTCGCTCGGGCCGACCGTGTCCACCGGCTTCGCGCGCTTCGCCTACGGCCTGCTCCTGCCGTCGATGCGCGACGAGTTCTCGTGGTCGTATTCGACCGCGGGTCTGCTCAATACCGCGAACGCGATCGGCTACTTGGCCGGCGCCATCGCCGTCTTCATCTATGTCGGCCGCATCGGCAACTGCCGGCTCTTCGAAGGCGGCCTCGCCATGACCTCGGTCGCGATGATCGCGACCGGCTTCGCTTCGGACTTCGCGTGGCTCATGGCCTGGCGCTTCCTGGCCGGCACGTTCGGCGCCGCCGTGTTCATCTGCGGCGGCGCCCTGACGGGAAGCCAGTCGCAACTCCATCTGCGGATGCGGCTACATCACCTACATGACCTTCGTCATCGCCTGGATGAAAGGCAGGCAGTTCACGCCGCCCGAGATCGGCCTGTTCTGGGGCTCGCTCGGGCTGGCCGTCATGGCGTCGCCGTATCTGTGGCGTGCGTCGCTCGCCTCCAGCCTCGGCGGGCGCACCCTCGGCGCGAGCTGTGTTGTCCTCACCGGCGCGACCGCCCTGCTCTCCGTCGACGCCTCGCTGCCGATGATGCTGCTCTCGGCCTGTCTCTTCGGATCGTCGATGTTCACCGGGCCGGCCGCCATCACAGTCATGGTCCGCAACGGCTCCCCGCGGGAAACCTGGGGCGCCGGCATCGCCGGCTTCACGATCGCCTTCGGCCTCGGCCAGGCCGTCGGCCCGGTGGTCTCCGGCTGGATCGGCGATCTCACCGGATCGCTGACCCTGGCACTCCTCGTGTCGTCGGCCATCCTGGCCACCGCCGCCGCCATCGCCTTCCTCCAGAAGGACGTCCGCGCCCCCGCGTAACGCAGGAACTCATCAATCCAATTCAAGGACCGCAAGCCATGTCCGTACACGCCACGACCCGACGCAACACCATCATCGATCTCCAGAAGATGAAATCCAACGGCCAGCGCATTCCGGTGACGACCGCCTACGACGCCAGCTTCGCCGCCTTGTGCGAGGCGGCCGGCGTTCCCATGCTGATCGTCGGGGATTCGTTGGGCATGGTGATCCAGGGACACGACTCGACGCTGCCGGTCCGGGTCGAAGACGTGGCCTACCACGTCGCCGCCGTCCGGCGCGGCTGCAGCCGGCCGCTGATCGTGGCCGACATGCCCTTCGGCACCTTCCAGGAATCCAAGGATCTGGCCTTCCGCAATGCCGCGCAGCTTATGGCCGCCGGCGCACAGATGGGTCTGACATTGGAAGGTCTGGTGGGCGCCGACGTGAAGCACGTCATGGTCGGCGTGGCCGCAGCGGGTGCAACGGAAGCCTTCGGGCCAGCGGGCCTTTTCCAGGGCGGCCTCGCATTGCGCCTCTGTGCCGAACTGTTCAAGAAATCCGGGCAGCGACAAACCCGGCTGAAATTGGACGCGATTCATTGCCATGGCATGAGCCTCCTTAATGGGTTGGCAACCAACCAGTATGCGCCTTCTGCTTGAAAAATCTCGGGCTCGCTGAAACCTCTTGCTAATCAGGAGGCATTTTGATCGAGCAGGACGACGCGGGTTACCGCGCCGCGGTGAAAGACCTCGACGAGGCGCAGCTGCCGGAAGGCGACGTCACCATCCGCGTGAGCCACTCCACCCTGAACTACAAGGACGGGCTCGCCATCACCGGCAAAGGCCCCGTCGTGCGGCGGTTTCCGATGGTCCCCGGCATCGACCTCGCGGGCGTCGTCGAGAGCACGACGCACCCGGACTACAAGGTCGGCGACGCCGTCGTCCTCAACGGCTGGGGCGTCGGCGAAGTCCATTGGGGCGGCCTCACCCAGAAAACCCGCCTGAAGGGTGACTGGCTGGTGCCGCTGCCCAAGGCGTTCTCGCCGCAACAGGCCATGTCGATCAGCACCGCCAGCTACACCGCCATGCTCTGCGTGCTGGCCCTCGAGCGCCACGGCGTGACGCCGACCCACGGCGAGCTCCTGGTCACGGGCGCGGCCGGCGGCGTCGGCAGTGTGGCCGGCGCGGTGCTCTCGAAGCTCGGCTACAAGGTGGTGGCGGTCAGCGGGCGCGTCGAAGAGGCCGACGACCTCAAGCGGCTCGGCGCCGCCGACGTGCTGCCGCGGGCGAAGTTTTCCTCGCCCGGCAAGCCGCTGGACCGGCGCCGTCGACGTGGTCGGCAGCCATACCCTGACCAACGTCTGCGCCAAAGTGCCCTCTCCGTACTGCTGATGACGGCCACGGCATAGCCGCGGCGCTCGAGGGCGCGCGTGCTGCCGCCAGAGGGCATTGCGCCGATAACTGTATGAAATACAGTTATCGGGTCTCGAGTGCTCAACCCGAATCCCCATGGCTACCGGCTGCACGCCCGCTTGCACGGCCGTTTATCGCCGTCGCCGGCCCGAATGCACCGTGCTCTATCGCACCGTGCAGACGCCCCTCACCACCTGGCTCGAACTCCCCTGTGACCGTCGGCAGGGCGCTGGTGGTCCGGCCCATGTCGAGCGGGAGTTCCACCGCTCTCTCGAATGCGGGATTCTCGCGCATGGCTTTGCCCGCGCTCGATGCGCCCAGTGCGGTCACGATTTTCTCATCGCCTGGTCATGCAAAGGTCGTGGTGTCTGTCCCGCTTGTAACCCCCGGCGAATGGTCGAAACCGCTGCCCATCTGACCGACCACGTTTTGCCGCGACTGCCGGCCCGCCAGTGGGTGCTGTCGGTTCCCAAGCACCCGCGTTTTTCCCCTCGAACACGATCCGGCGATCGAGACGCTGGCGCTGCGCATTTTCCTGAGCGTGGTGGAACAAGCCTTGCGCCGCGCCTGCCCGGCTGCGGGTTCGGATTCCCGACTCGGGGCGCTTGCCTTCATCCACCGCTTTGGCGCGCTGCTCAATCCGCATGAGCATTTCCCACTGCCTCGTCATTGAGAGTGTCTTCGAGGCGGACGCCTCGGGGGCGGCGACGTTTCACGAAAGCCGTGCCCCCGACCAGAAGTGGCTCAACGAAGTGCAGGCCAAGGTCCGCCGCCGTCTGCTGCGCGCGCTGACCCGCCGCGGTGTGCTCGAGCCGGAAGACGCCGAGACGATGGCGAACTGGGATCACGGGGGCGGTTTCTCGGTCGACGCCAGCGTGCGCATCGAAGCGGCCGACTGCCATCCTCGTGCTGCGATTCTGGCGAGGTTTTCAGGCTCCGTCGGCACGCTTTCCCCGAATCACGACTGCTGTCAGGGCCTATCAGAGCCTGGAACACTTGCGGAAGTGGCGTTGGATCTCATATCCTTGTCATGACTTTCATTATCGTGGGTATTTTGCAAAGTCATGACCGTGTGGTGCCGTTGGATTTCCTATCCTGATAAATCGCGGCGCGGACATTGATTCCGTCGCATGATCGCGGAGGGACTATGGGTCTTGCACTCCGCTCTGTGCCTTGGCGGCCATCGTCGGATGATCGGCTCATTGCCGCCGGCCGCCGCGCACTGACCACCGGCGTCACCCTGCTGCTGGTGCTGCTGGCGGTTTTGCTCGGCCTCAATCTGTGGCGCGATTACGGGCGCTCGGTCGAACTGACCACGGTCACTTGCCAGAACCTTGCTCGCCTGCTCGCGCAGCAGATCGCTGCAACCTCGCGCAACGTCGACATCACGCTGCTCAGTCTGAGCAACGCGCTACGCCACCGCGGCGGCGATATCGACGAACTCGTCGCTTACCACCACCAGATGTTGCCGGAGTCGATTTCGATTCTTGTCTTCAACCAGCAGGGAGAACTCATTGCCGGTGGCCCGCCGGGCCAGCACATCAGCGTGCAGGACCGCGACTATTTCGTTGCGCTGCGCGATGGATCGGGGGACGGCCTCGTCGTCGGAGCACCGGTCGTCGGTCGCCTCTCGAATGTCTGGCTGCTGCCCTTCGCGCGCCGTGTCGACGACGCAGACAGCCGTTTCTCCGGCATCGTTCTGGCGGGCGTCGAGTTGCACCATTTCGACGTACTGTTCCGCTCGATCCAGCTCGGCACCAACGGCGTCATTGCGCTACGTGACGCTCAGTTGCGTTTGATCCAGCGCTATCCTGAACCGCAGTCCTTCGGCGTCAATGTCGGGCAGCAGCCGACGCAGGAAGTGGTCTGGCAGCTGTGGCAAGAAGGCCGTGAGGAGCAAATCTTCGGCGCTGCCTCGAGCGTCGACCAGATCGAGCGAGTGTTCGTGATGCGACGGATCGGGGAGTATCCGTTCACGCTGTTCGTCGGCCAGAGCATTACCGACGGCCTACGCGAGTGGCGGCTGACCGGCTGGATTTCGCTCGGGATCTTCGTTTTCGTCGCCACGGTCACCCTGAGCTTCACGCTGCTCATCAACCGCAGCTGGTGGCAACAGGAAGAGGCTCTGCTGGAGGCGCGCGAAGCGCAGCAGCGTTACCGCTCGGTGATCGCCGCAATGAGCGAAGGAGTGGTCGTCGAAAACGCCAACGGCCGTGTGATAGCGCACAACCCGGCAGCGGCAACGATGCTTGGCGATCCTGACCCCAGCAGCGGCTGCCTTGACTGGGAAAACCCGTACTGGCGCGTACTGAACGACGCCGGCCAACCGTTTGCCCGCGAGTGCCTGCCGTGGCGCCTCTGCTTCGCCAGTGGCTTGCCACAGGATGCCGTCATTATCGGTGTCGAGCGTCCCGACCAGCCGCTGTGCTGGTTGTCGGTCAACGTTCGGGCGATTCTCGCGCCGGGCGAACGCGCAGTGCACGCGGTGGTGACGACGCTGACCGACATCACGCAGCGGCGAGCGGCGGACAATGAACTGCGACTGGCCGCGTCGGTGTACCGGGCGAGCGGCGAAGCGATCATGGTCGTCGATTCGGAACAGCGAGTGCTTTCGGTTAACCCGGCGTTCACCCGCATCACCGGCTTCGACGGCGCGGCGCTTCTTGGCAAGATCCCGGCCTGCCTCGACGCTCGGCCGACAACTGGCGGGCCAAGCTTCCTCGACTGCCTGGCGCAAGATTCGGCGTTGCAGGTCGAAGTCTGGTGCCGGCACCACGACGGCGCAAGCTTCCCGGTGTGGGCGAGCGTCGACGTCCTGGCCGATGAGCACGGCGGAGCCAGACGCAAGGTCATCATGTTTGCCGACATTTCGGAGCGCAAGCGCGCTGAACAGACGATCTGGCGGCAAGCCAACTACGATCCGCTGACCGGTCTCGTTAACCGCAACCTATTTGCTGGCCGTCTGCAGCAAGAAATCGAGCGGGCACGGCAATCGGGCAAGCGCGTCGCCTTGTTGTTCGTCGACCTCGATCGCTTCAAGGAGGTCAACGACACACTGGGTCACCACTACGGCGACCTGCTGCTGAAGGAGGTGGCGTCGCGACTGCGCGATTGCATCCGGCGTTCCGACACCGCCTCTCGATTCGGCGGTGACGAGTTCGCCGTCCTGCTGCCGCGCCTCGTCACCAGCGAGCAGGCCACGCTGATCGCCACCAAACTATTGCAGAGCCTGTGCCAACCGTTCGCGCTCGACATCGATGCAACGCATTTATCGGCGAGTGTCGGCATCGCCGTTTTCCCGGACGACGGTGACGACGTCGAAACACTGTTCCGCCATGCCGATCAGGCCCTGTACTCGGCGAAGGACGGCGGACGCAACGCCTTCGCTTACTTCACGCCGGCGATGCAAGAAGCGGTGCGCGAACGGCAGCAGATGCACAATGACCTACACGGGGCATTACGTCGCAACGAATTCGCTGTTCATGTCCAACCGGTCGTCTCCCTGCCGGACAGTCGGGTGGTCAAGGCGGAAGCGCTCTTGCGCTGGTGGCACACGGGGCGGCAGGAATTCGTTAATCCAGCCTTATTCGTTCCGCTGGCGGAGGATTTCGGACTGATCGGCGAAATCGGCGAATTCGTTTTTCGCACCGCCGTTCAAGCCGCCCGCGGCTGGATCGACGGCAGCCTAGGCCGCCTCCAAATTGGCATCAATGTCTCGGCCCGCCAGTTTGCCGGTGAACGGATGCCGACCGATTGGATCAACTGGCTACGCGACATCGACATGCCCAGAGAACTCGTTGCTCTCGAAATCACCGAGAGCCTATTGCTCGACGAGCGCCGCGAACCACACCAGAAGCTGGCCAGTTGTCGCGACGCCGGCCTGCAGATCGCGATCGACGACTTTGGCACCGGCTATTCGTCGCTCGCCTATCTGAAGCGCCTCGCCGTCGATCTGCTCAAGATCGACCAGTCCTTTATCCGCGATCTCGAGCACGACCCAACCGACCGGGCGCTGGTCGAGGCGATCATCATCATGGCGCACAAGCTCGGTCTGGCGGTCATCGCCGAAGGCGTCGAGACGCAAGCGCAACGCGACTTTCTGGTTCAGGCGCACTGCGATTTTGCGCAGGGCTACTACTTCGCCCGGCCGATGCCACTCGAGGCTTTCGCCGAGTCCCTGCGCGCTGCTGGCGGCCACTGGGTACTTGCCGGTAGCGATCCAGATGCGGCCGCTAGCTGACGCGGCACCTGACGAACTTCCCCTCGCCCGCCCGTCGGAGAGGGATCGGAGAGCGAAATGGGAAATTCGCCGAATCCGCCGCGACCACGTGTCGGCCTGGGATTGATCACGAGTCGGGCGGCACGCTAACGGTCATGACTTT
>DIME01000081.1:20949-33259 GCA_002425405.1 Candidatus Accumulibacter vicinus | reverse complement strand
TCTCCCCCGACCCCTCCCCCACAAGTGGGGAGGGGAGATTCGTGAGTCGCTGACGCGACTTTCACATTAATATCCCTCTTTCGCCCAGCCAGAATTGCCGCCATGTCCCAACCCCGTCCTGATGCGCCCGCCGCCCAGCGGCTGCCTGCCGAACTGCTCTATTCCGACGAGCTTGCCCATCTGGCGGCGCACGACCAGGCACCGAAACCGCCAGGCTGGAATCTTTCGATGCCGGCCGTGCTCGATTTCATTGCCGGCGCGACGGTCAAGGGCAAGCGTATCCGGCAGAAGATCGTCTGCGCCCCCAGTCTGATCGAACGGGCACTGGTGACGCTCGCCTCCAGTCGCGCGCTGTTGCTGGTGGGCGAACCGGGCACCGCCAAGAGCCTGCTTTCGGAACTGTTGGCCGCGGCCGTCTGTGGCACCAGCACCCTGACCATCCAGGGCAGTGCCGCCACCACCGAGGACCAGATCAAGTACGGCTGGAATTACGCGCTTCTCCTCAACGACGGCCCCAGCCCGCAGGCGCTCGTTCCGTCGCCGCTCTATCGCGCGATGCAGCAGGGGCGCATCGCCCGCTTCGAGGAAATCACCCGCTGCCCGCCCGAGGTGCAGGACAGCCTGCTCTCGATCCTCTCCGAGCGTCTGCTGATGGTCCCCGAACTGCCGGCGGCAAGCACCGTCTTCGCCTGCCCCGGCTTCAATCTGATCGCCACGGCCAACACTCGCGACCGCGGCGTCAATGAAATGTCGGCGGCGCTCAAGCGTCGTTTCGCCTTCGAAACTGTCTTCCCGATCGCCAGCCACGACAGCGAGCTGGCGCTGGTGATCAGCGAGGTGTCGCGCCTGCTGGCCCAGGATCGCGTCCCGGTCACGCCCAACGAGCCGCTGATGGACGTTCTGGTGACGACCTTCCGCGACTTGCGCCAAGGCGTCGATCGAGAAGGCGGCGCCGGCGAGAGGCTGTCGAGCGTGCTCAGCACCGCCGAGGCGGTCAGCGTCGCCCACGCGGTCACTTTGCGCGGCTATTACCTGCGCGGCGACAACGGTGACGCCACCGGTCTGGTCGAGGCCCTGGCCGGCGCCGCGGTCAAGGACAATCCGGATGACCTCAAGAAACTGCGCCGCTACATCGAGCACCGCGCGGCCAAGCGCAACGGCGAACATTGGGCGGCCTTCCACGCCGCCCGGCAGGCGCTGCCGCAGTAGATGTCGCCGCGCCTGCTCGGCATTCGCCACCATAGCCCGGCCTGCGCCCGGCTGGTGGCGCACCGGATCGCGAGCGAGCGCCCCGCCGCCGTCCTCATCGAGGGGCCGGCGGATTTCAACGCCCGCCTCGATGAACTCCTGCTCGCGCACCGCCTGCCGATCGCCCTCTTCAGCTACCGCAAGGACGACGCGGGAAGCGGGCAATGCTGGTTCCCCTTCGTTCGTCACTCGCCGGAGTGGGTGGCGTTGACCGCCGGACGGGCCAGCGGCGCCGAGGTCCGTTTCATCGACCTGCCGCACTGGCAATACCGCACCGTTTCCGATCAGGAGCGGCGGCGGCTCGCCCCGGCTGGTGATGCGCTGGCGTTCGTCCCCGGCCGCCATAGCCGCATCAATCAGGCGCTGGCCGAGCGCACCCGATGCGACGGCGATCATGCCTTGTGGGACCACCTGTTCGAAGCGAATCCGCTGGGCACGCCCTTCGCTCTGGACGACCTGGAGGCCCGCCTGAGCGTCTATTTCCACGAACTGCGCGGCGATCCGGCGGCCAACGGCAGCCCGCAGGATGCCGCCCGCGAGCGTTGTATGGCCAGTTGGCTGGCCTGGGCCGTTGCCCGCTTTCCTGGGCAAGCGATCCTTCTGGTTTGTGGCGGTTGGCACAAACGCGCCATCGAAGCCCTGTGGCCGGGCCTGAACGTCACCGAGGAACCGCGCGCCGCCGCGCCAGCCGATCCGCTGGCCGGCGGGGCATACCTCGTCCCCTGCGAAACCCGTCAGCTGGAAGCGCTCGCCGGCTACGCGGCGGGAATGCAATCGCCGCTCTATTACGAATGGCTGGCCGAACATGGCCCGGCCGGCGCCGCCGAACGCGCCGCGCGTGCCATCGTCGAGCGCCTGCGCAGCCGTCAGGTCGCCGTCTCGACGGCCGATTGCATCGCCTTTCGCGAGACCCTCGCCGGTCTGGCCCGGCTGCGCGGTCATCCGGCGCCGCTGCGCAGCGACGTGCTCGATGCCGCACAAAGTGCGTTCATCAGAGAGGCGCTCGATGCCCCCGCGCCCTGGACCCGCGACGGACTGCTCGCCACCCACGATCACCCCGTCATGCGCGAGGCGCTGCTGGCGCTGACCGGGGACGGTGCCGGCAAACTCGCTGCCGACACCCCGTTGCCGCCTCTGGTGCTGAATGTCGAGCGTTGCCTGGCGGCATGCACCATAGAGCTCACCGCCAGCAAGCAAAGTCGCGTCCTCGACCGCCGCCGGCCGGACGACGCGCACGTCGCGGAAATCCTGTGGCGACTGCGCCTGATCGATGCTGACGGCATCGAGCTGAAGGCGATGCGCGCCCCGTTGGCCGCGCGCAGCCTCGCCGCCACGCTCGCCTTCGAGGAACACTGGCAACTCGTCCGCAGCAGCCGCTGGCTTCTCCGCCTGATCGAGGCTGCCGCCTGGGGTGGCACGCTCGATGCCGCCGCCCGCGCCCGCCTGCTGGCCCGCCTGGAGGGTGCGGAGCAGGCGCAGGAGATTGCCCGCGGGCTGACCGATGCGGTGCGCGCCGGCTTCTTCGACCTCGGCGACGAACTCGTCGCCGCCCTCCGGCAACGCATCGCCGCCAGTCACGACCACGGCGAACTTGCCAAGGCCGCGCTGTCGCTGCTCGACATCGCGCTGGCCGGCTTCTGGGGACAGGATGTCCGCCCCCTGATGCAGGGCGCGCTGGTCGCCATCGGCGACCGCTTGCTGTGGCTGCTCGACTGCCTCGAAGCGCTGCCCGGCCCGATGCATGGCAAGGCCAGTGCCGGCGATGCCGAGATTGCCGCCGTGCGCGTTCTGGCCGGGCTCCTGCGCCTCAATCAGAGCCAGCCCCTGCCGGGGTTCGACGAAGCCTTCACGCTGGCCAGCCTGCTCCGCTTCGCCCGCGCCAACGGCCAGCCGCCGACCCTGCGCGGCGCCGCGGCTGGCCTGGCGCAGTCGCTCGAGCACCGCTACCGGCCCGCCTGCGGCCTCGACGACGGCGAACTCGTCCGTCTGACCCGTGCCGTGCCGCCGCGCAGCCAGCTGGGCGACTACCTCTACGGCCTGTTCGCCCTTACCCGCTCGGTGATCAACGAGCAGCCCGAGCTGGTCGGCGCCGTCCATGCGACGCTCGTCCAGCTCGGCGACGAAGATTTCCTCGTCGCGCTGCCGGCGCTGCGCGCCGCCTTCGGCTGGTTCCCGCCGCGCGAACGCGGCGACATCGCCGCCCAGGCCGCCAGCCTGCTCGGCCTGGCCGCCCCCGAACGCGCCCATCTCACCCAGCTGCCGCAGGGCGAGGCAAGCTACCTCGCCGCCCGCCGTTGCGAAGCCCTCGCGCTTGCCTGGGCCGTGGAATATGGATTGAACGAATGACCGACTCAGGAAGACCCCATGGCCAAGAACAAAGCTGATCCCTTCCTCTCCTGCCCCGATGGCAGCCGTGCCAAATCGGCGTGGCTGACCAAGCTGCAAGCCGAAGCCCAGGCGCTGATCGAAAAAGCCGACAACACCACATACGCCAAGCTTCTCGCCACCCATACGCTGGAAGCGAACAGCGCCTTGGTGCGCAGTAGATCGATCTACCTGGGCGGCGGCCACCCGCAGACCGCGGTTGACTGCGAGTGCCTGATCCAGTGGCACGGCCCGGGTACGCTGGATCGTCTCGCCGACCATCTGGCGAACAAGCATGTCGTCAGACTCGTGGACAGTTTTCATACCGACGCCGCCCAGGCGTTGCTGCTCAGCCGGCTGAACCTGCCCGAAGTCCGCGAAGCGGTGGCGGATCGCGCCGCGCGCTGGCCCTTGTATACCCTGCGCGGCCTGCTGGCGCTCAACCCGAGCCGCGACCAGCCGGCCGCCCAACTGTTGCAGCGCCTCCTGTACGCGCATCCCGCATGGCTTGCACCCTTGCAGGCGGCGCTGGCGGCGGCAAGCGACGAAGCGCAAAGCCGGACCCTGGCGCGTCTGCTCACCCCGACCGAAAAGGTGACCGAGGCGAGCATCGATGAATTGCCCGCCCTGTTGCGCGCGCCCCCGTGGCGGGCCGATGCGGCGCGCGTCGAACTGCCGGTGCTGGAGCTGACACCCAGGCGCGCACCCGCGGTCGTCGACTGGTCGCGCTGGCGCGGCGGAACGGTCGAACTCAGGCCGCAGATCCGGTCCAACATGGGATACACGATCCATAGCATCCGCTTCGACGACGCCCCCGGTCTGCTGCACGCCTTTCTGGCGTCGGAGAGTCTGCTTGGCGAAGCGGACTTGCTGGAGTGGTCCGATCAAGTCCGACAAGGCAGATATGGTCGAAGTTTTTTTGTCGCGAGCATGGCAGAAAAGGCGGATGCCTTTGCGACAGTGACACGATTCCTGCACTCGACGGGTCGGCTATCGGACGACGATTTGCGGGCGCTCGGAAAATGGAACGACCTCCATTGTCACGTCGTAGTCAATGTCTTGAGCATCGGTCGCACCTACTTTCGGGTTGAAGAGGAGTTCATGAACTACCTCGATCGCGGCCTGAAGACTGATCCGACGAGGAACGACGAACTGGCCGCATTGCGCCGGTATTTCGAGACCGACTGGGATCGGCGGGCTCTTGCCCTGTTTCTGTGGGGGGTGAAGCCCGACCACATCGCCACCGTGCTTGCGAACAACGCCGTCGGGCAGGACGATCTGCGCGAACTTCCCTGGGCGAGCGGCGGCCTCTTGAACCACTTGGGCTACCTCGACGATGCCCTGGCGCTGTCCCTCCTGCGCCAGCCAGCGGCTGCCCACGCCACCGCCAACCAGCACTATGAATTCGGGCGCATCCCCGACACCTGCGGCAACCCGGCGGCGCGACTCCTCAAGCGTTTCGGCGCCGAACACATCGACGCGATCTTGCCCGTCTTGCCCCCCGTCGCGGGACAGGCCGCGCAGATGATCATGGAAATCGTCGACTCGGACGAACTGGCGCTCCGCCTCTCGCAGTACGCCTATACCGTGCGCAGCCAGTTGCGGACCTTTGCCCGCGACTGGCTGCTCGCCCACCCGCAAACCAGCACCCGGGCGCTGATTCCGGCCGCCTTTTCCGCGGATGCCGGCAGCGCCGCCCATGCCCGGCAGCACCTCTACCTGCTGTCCCGCGAGGGACACGGCGAGATCTTGCGAGCCGAAGCCCGTGCTTACGGCGAACAGGCGCTCGCCGCCGTCGAGACCTTGCTGGCGACACCGGCGGAAGCGCTGCTTCCTGCGCAACTGCCGAAACTGCCCGCCTGGCTGGTGCTGCCCAGGCTGCCGCGCCTGCTGCTGGCCGCCAGCGGCCACGCCGTGCCGCTGGCGAACCTGCCCGACGCCTTGATGCCGCTGGCCTTGAGCAAGGGCGGCATGAGCTACGCCGGCCTGGACCAGTTGCAGGCCGCGGTCACGCCCGATTCGCTGGCGCGGCTGATGCTCGGCCTGTTCGAACAGTGGCTGGAAAACGGCATGCCGCCGAAGGATCGGTGGATTTTCGAACTGCAGGGCCGTCTGGGCGACGACGCCAACGCCCGCGCGCTGGCGCCACGCATCCGCGAATGGCGCAGCCACCTCGACCGCGTGCGTAGCTACGAAGGTCTGGAAATGCTGGCCAGGATCGGCAGCGACACCGCCCTGATGCTGCTGTCGACCTACCGCGAGCAGAAGCGCTACAGCGACCTCCAGGATCGCGCCGCCAAGGCGCTGGCGCGCGTCGCCGAAGAACGCGACCTGACGCTGGAGCAGCTGGCCGACCGCACCGTGCCGACTCTGGGCCTCGACGAGCGCGGTCGCCTGCTGCTCGACTTCGGCCCGCGGCAATTCATTGCGAGTTTGAACGCCGACCTGCTGCCACAAGTCCACGACGCAGCCGGCATGCGCCAGAAAGACCTGCCCAAGCCCGGCGCCAAGGACGACGCGGCGCTGGCCAAGGACGCCGTTGCCAACTGGAAGGAGTTCAAGAAGCAGGCCAAGCTGGTCGCCAGCACGCAGAGCGTGCGCATGGAGGCGGCAATGTGCGGCCAGCGCCGCTGGCCGACCGCGGATTTCCTGGCCTTCTTTGCCCGGCACCCGGTGTTGCGCACCTTGTGCCAGCGGCTGGTATGGGCCGCGTTCGATGCGCAAGGGATCTTGAGCGCCACCTTCCGCGTCAGCGAAGACCTGAGCCTGGCCGATGTCGACGATGCGCCTTGCGAACTCGACGCCGCTGGCCGCGTCGGCCTGCCGCACGCGCTGGAACTGGCCGAGGATCTGCGCAATCGCTGGCTGACGCTCCTGGCCGACTATGAGGTTCTCCAGCCCTTCGAGCAACTGGCCCGCGCCACCTACGCCATGACCGCCGAGGAAATGCCGCTCAACGCCCTGCCGCGCTACGAGCACCGCAGGCTCAGCACCGGCAGTCTGCTCGGACTGGAACAACGCGGCTGGAGCCGCAGCGTCGGCGACGATGGCATGATCGACTGCCTGAGCAAGTCGCTTGGCGACCAGCATGTGGCAGTGCTGAGCTTCGATCCCGGCTGGTTCGTCGGCGGCGCGCCAAGCATCGACGAAGAACAGGAAATCGGTGCCCTCCGCCTCGCCAGCCTCGCTTCCGTCCCGGAGGGCAGCGGTGGTGCGCCGCCCCAGCCGGCCTGGGGCGATCTGCCGGCCATCGCCCGCAGCGAGATGCTGCGCGATCTGGAACGACTGGCCTGGCACACGCGGGATTGAGCATGGCCAAACCCCCCGGCGCCATTTCGCTGACGCCTGCCGAACGCTGGCGCCTGCTGCTCGGCGAGGCCGCCCAGCCGGGCCTGCAGGGCGGCTTGCCTGCGGCGGGCGGGCCGGGCATGGCGATGGATCAGGCGCTGGCCTGGCTTTATGGGCGGGATGGCGGGGCCTTCGGTGCCGATGCACTGGATCGGCAAGGGGGCAGCGAAATCTCGCGCCTGAGCGTGCCGGAATGGATCAACCGGATTCACGAGCTTTTCCCCAAGGAAACCATCGAGCGTCTGGAGCGCGATGCCATCGAGCGCTACGGCATCGACGAGGTCGTCACCAATCCGCAAGTCCTCGAACGCGTCGAACCGAATCCGGCCTTGCTGGCGGCGGTGATGCGCACCAAGCACCTGATGAACCCGGCGGTGCTGGCCATGGCCCGCAAACTGGTCGCCAAAGTGGTCGGCGAGCTGATCGCAAAGCTCGCCCGCGAGGTCGAGCGCTCGTTTTCCGGTCGTCGCCAACGCCAGAGCCTGTCCCGTCACGGTGCCGCCAACCAGTTTGCCGCCCGCGAAACCTTGCAGCGCAACCTCAGGCACTACGACCCGCAGCGCCGGCAACTCATCGTCCGGCAGCCGCTGTTCTTCAGCCACACCCGCAAACGCCTGCAGCGCTGGCAGATCTTCCTCCTCGTCGACCAGAGCGGCAGCATGGTCGGCAGCGTCATTCACGCGGCGGTCACGGCGGCCTGCCTGTGGAATCTGCCCGGCGTCCGGACCCATCTGATTGCCTTCGACACCGAGATCGTCGATCTCAGCGACGAAGCCCACGACCCCGTGGCAACGCTGATGCAGGTGCAGCTCGGCGGCGGCACCTGCATCGGCAAGGCCGTCGCCTACGCCGCGCAGAGAATCGACGTGCCCAAGCGGGCCATCGTCGTCGTCATCAGCGATTTCTTCGAGGGTATGGGCCAGCATGTCCTGGTCGACCAGGTCGCCTCGCTGGTCGGCCAGGGCACGCAGGTGCTTGGTCTGGCCGCGCTGGACGAGGCGGCCAACCCGGTTTTCGACCGGGAACTCGCCCGCCGGCTGGCCGATCTCGGCGCCCATGTCGGCGCCATGACGCCCGGCCAGCTGGCCGGCTGGCTGGCTGAAAAGCTGCATTAGCGGAGCGGCAAGGCCATGCGTCCCGACCTTCTCCATCTCTCGCCGGAAGCCCTGACCCAGCTGACCAATGCCGGGCTGGTCAGGCGCGCGGTGCGCGAGCGCGAAGCCGGCTATGTGCCGGACCTGACTCTGGAAGCGGACGCGACGCTGCTGGCGGCCTTTCCCGATGGCGTGGTCGTCCGCTGGCCGGCGGGAAAGCCACCAGCGCAAGCGCACTGTAGCTGCCCGGCGACGGGTATCTGTCGGCATCGGCTGATTGCCGCGCTGCAATTTCGCGCCGAGGCCGGCGCGGCCAGGCTGGCTTCGGCAAGCGAGCCGGTCACGCCGCCGGTCTCCCCCGGCGCAACCACCAACGCGGCGCTCGCCGCCTTGCTGGCGCCCGCCGTGCTGGCGCGGGCGGAAAAGGAACGCGACGCCGGACTGACCGTGCTCGTCCGCCGCCGCGCCGCCGGCGAGCCCTGCGACACGGCGCGGCTGCCCGCAGCCACCGTGCGCTTCTGGGCCGGCTCGGCGATCGAGGCGGCGCGCTGCGACTGCATTCAGCAGGCGGCCTGCGCGCACGTCGCGCTCGGAGTCTGGGCGTTCCGCCTGGCCGACGTTGCATCGCCGACGGCGGCGAGCGTGGAAGTGCGGCTGGGGGCGCCGGCCACCGCCGTCCGGCTCGATCCCACCGTGTATCTCGATTACCTCGGTGCGCTGTTGCAGCATGGCGCCGTCGCCGGCATGGCCGGGTCCGCCCAGGCGCTCTCTCTGGCGCGGGCCGCCGCGACCGACGCCGGCGCCGAATGGATCGTCGCCACCCTCGCCGTCCTGGAAGACTGGAGCGCCGCCTGGGCCGCGCGCAGTGTCCGTTACGCCGCCGAAGCCGGCGTCGACGCGATCACCGAGCTCTTCCTCAGGCTCAAGCTCGGCGCCGCGCCGGGCCGGGCCAGGGCGGTCCTCGGCATCGGCCTGCCGCACGAGGTGGCGCTCGACCGCCTGCGCTTGTTCTGCCTCGGTGCGCGCACCGAACGCGACGGCGACGGGCGGCGCACCCGGCTGGTGCTGGCCGACCCGGATACCGGCACGCTGATGGCCCTGGTCCATGACTGGCGAGTTCCACCGCCGGCAGACGCGGCGGTCGCCGCCGGCCCCGAGGAAGCGGCCCGGCGCGAAGCGCGGCAACGCGCCAGCGAGCGGGTTGCGCCCGGCGTCAAGCTTGAATCGCTGATCAGCAGGCAACTGTTGTCGCGGCAGGCGCGCCGCTTCGCTGATGGCCGCATCGCGCTGGCCCGCGCTCACCACTCGCAAAACAGTCTGCTGCCGCAATCCGGGGACTGGGAAGGTCTGACGCGGCCGCTGCGCACCACCCGCGTCGCCGATCTGATGCGCGAGCGGTCCCGCCATCCGTTGGTCATGGCCCGGCAGGCGGCGGGCGCCTTCGTCGTGTTCAGCCCGGCGCGGATCGCCAACGCCTTCTTCGACCCGCACGCGCAGACCGTGCAATGCACCGCGCTCGACGCCGCGGGTGCCGAACTGCTGATCACGCGCAGCCATGCGGCAGAGGCACGTCGGGCGCTGGAAAAGCTTGCCGGCGCGCTGAGCGGCCTTCACGGCAGCTGTCGCCATATCGCCGGCCGGCTCTCCTGGCAGGGGAAGCTGCCGGCGCTCGAACCGTGGAGTCTGGTTTGCGACCAGGTCATCTCGCTCGATGACACTGGCGCCGCTTCCGGCGACGCCGACGCGCTCACGGCACTGCCCCTCGGACGGGCGAGCGCGGCGGACGATGACCCCTTGCTCGCCACCCTGCTCGCCGTGCGCGCCTTGCTCGCCATGCTGCTGCACCACGGCATCCGCGCGCTGCCGCCATCCTGGCCGGCCGACAGCCAGGCCGCCGTCGCCCGCCTGCGACAGATCGGCTGGCCGGCACTGGCCGACGCGCTCGCCGCGCTTAACGAGGCGGTTCGGGAACCGCAGGCCGGGCGCCTGAGCAGAGAATTTTCAACGCTCGCGATACTGCGCCAACTCCATGAAGATGCTCTGGTGCAGGCGGAAGCCCCAGAGAGAGACCGCTGCGACGCTTCGCATGGAGCGAGGGAAAATCCTGCAGACTTGGCCTTGGATTGACGCCCCTTGATGAAGGCTCATATACTCTTGATGGTGCCGTTGGATTTCCCATCCTTGCAATGTGGCATTTTCTCGTTGATAGTGCTATTTTTCGCTGATCATGGGTCAGCACGGAAAGCAGCGCGGACAACTGGGGGGACGACATGAAGATCAAACGAATCTATTTTCTGGTACCGAACGTCAAGGTGGCAGAAACGATAGTGGATGAACTGCTCCTGGCACGTGTCGAGGAAAGGCACATGCACATTCTGGCCAAGCGCGACACCGAATTGCACGCGCTTCCGGAAGCGTCGATGTTGCAAAAATCCGATTTCGTTCCGGCGGTCCAGCGCGGTCTGGCTCTCGGGGGAGTCGTCGGTGTGCTGGCTGGACTGGTCGGCCTGGCGCTCACCCCTGGTGCCGCAGTCATCGCCGGGGGAATCCTGCTGGGATCCAGCCTTGCCGGTGCCGGAGTCGGCGCATGGCTGAGCGGAATGGTGGGTCTGAGCGTCGGCAACACACGGCACAAACAGTTCGAGAACGCTATCGAGCGGGGCGAACTCCTGATGCTCATCGACGTGCCGATTTCACGGGTAGAGGAAATCAGCGAACTGATCCAGAAGCATCACCCGGAAGCGGAACTGGAAGGCACCGAGCCGAATATCCCGGCCTTTCCGTGAGCAAGGCTGGCGCCCGGGTCATCCCGACCGGCGTCAAGCCAGCCGCGCGCGGAGCAGGTCCTTGCCCACTGCCGCATGCCGGTAGCGACGGGGCGGGTGTGTTTGGCGCCACGCCCGCAACCTTCCACCACCCGGATGCCGGCGTACAGCCCGTCCAGGTTCTGCCGCCCGGTGAAAAACCCCACACCAGGGGCCCGCTGTCCGGCAGGGGGCAGCGCAAGCGGACTGCCACCAGCAATTCACCGGACAGACCGCCCGGACGGGCTATCCTTCCCTGGGCTCCACACTACGGGAGGGCACTCATCGCGCCGCAGGCCCTGCTCGCCGTTCGTCATGAACAGCCGGAACAACTCGGCAAGCGAGTTGACGTGCAACTTTTCCCGAATGCGGCTGCGATGGAATTCGACCGTCTTGACGCTGACGCAGAGTTCCTCGGCGATGGCGCGCGTCTGCCGGCCCTGGAGGATGTGCTCGAGCACCTCGCGCTCGCGGACTGACAGCAGCGCCAGGCGCTCCGCCAGGTCTGGCGGTGAATGCAGGGGGGCCGCGATGCCGCAGCGCTGCTCGGCATCGGCGCGCAGCGCATGGCAGGTTGCCAGCACCAGGCGCTGCTCGTCGTGCGGCTTTTCGATGAAGTCGAATGCGCCCTTTTTCAACGCGCGCACTGCCATCGGGATGTCGCCGTGCCCGGTGAGAAAGACGATCGGGATGCGACAGCGCCGCTTGTAAAGCTCGTCCTGCAGGTCGAGACCGCTCATCACCGGCATGCGGATGTCGAGGATCAGACAGCCCGAGCACTCCCGGCTGAAGCGCTTGAGGAAGGCCCGCGCCGACTTGAAAAGCTGCACTTGCAGGCCGGCCGTGCGCAACAGCATTCCCAGCGAGTCGCGCACCGCCTCATCATCGTCGATCACGAATACCGTCTGTTCGATTGCCGGCTTGTCGCTCACTCATCCTCCGCGGCGATCGTGAAGTGGAAAATCGTGCCACCGCCTGGATTCGGCTCATGCCACAGGCGCCCGCCGTGCGCTTCCACCACCGAGCGGCAGATCGACAGGCCGAGCCCGAGCCCTTGCGGCTTGGTGGAACGAAATGGCGTGTACAGATGCTTGTCCATCGCCGCGGGTATTCCTTCGCCATTATCGCTGATCGATACGGTGATCACGCCAGCGGGCTGCCGCCCGGTCGAGACGGTGAGCCGGCGACGCGCCTGGGCAAGCGGCCGCATTGCATCGACCGCGTTCTCGAGCAGATTCACCACCACCTGTTCGAGCAGGAAACGATCGGCGAGTATCGGCGGCAGGTCCTCGCCCAGGACGACGTTGACGATGACGCAGTGGTCCTCGATGCGCGCTTCCATCAGCTCGATCGCCTCGCGAACGATGGCGTTCAGTTCGCACAATACCGGCTGGGGGTGTTTGCTGCGAACGAAGTCGCGCATCCGCGTGACGATGTTGCCGGCGCGTCTGG
>DIME01000081.1:0-20643 GCA_002425405.1 Candidatus Accumulibacter vicinus | reverse complement strand
AGGCGCAGACAGGCGTCGTTGTAGCTGGCGATCGCCATCAGCGGCTGGTTGATCTCGTGCGCCAGTGCAGAAGTCGCTTCGGTAAGCGCGGAAAGGCGCGACGTACGGTACAGCATGTCCCGGTTCTCGCGCCGCAGAAACTGCGCGTGGCGCCGATCCGAGATGTCGGTGACGACGATCAGGGTCACTGCGCGGGTGTCCTGCCAGGGTATCGGGCCGAATTGCACAAGATACCAGCGGCCGCTCGCTGGGTCGCGCCGTTCTTCCGAGCTGAAGCCGTGCGAGGGGTACAGCGCGCCGCGACGATCATGGCCATCGCCGCCGGTCAGGTATTGCGGCAGGTCGGCAGCACCCAGCCCATTCGGCTCTGCGCCGATCATCTCTGCCAGGCGTCGATTTGCGTACAGGATCCGTCCGCTCTGCGCGTCCACCACATAGACGGCCGCGTGCATTTCGTCGAGCACGCGCACGAAACGCTCGTCGGCGCGCTGCAGCGCCAGGCGCAGCCGGGTCAGCAGGATGACGAAGACGACGAAGACCCCCACCATCACGAGGCCATCCCAATAGAACAGTTCCGGCCGCGCATAGCCGTGCGACGAGCTGAAGCTGAACAGCCAGCACAGGCAGGCGGCGGCAGCGATCGAAAGCCCCGCATAGCGTCCTGCGTTCCAGGTGGCGAGCGCGATCGGCAGCAGGTAAAGGCTGCCGAGTCGCAGTTCGTAGCCACTGAGGTAGTCGAGAGCGCCGATCCATGTGGTGAGCAGCAGCGCCAACGCGAGCCACCTGCCGGCACCGGCAGGTGCGATCAGGGCACCGCCCGACAATCCCGGCGGCGGCAAGGTCATCGGGCGATTCACGGCGACCGCCGCGAAATGGTGGGTGTCACTGCTTGAAGCCGGTCGGTGCATGGGCAAATCATGGGCAAGTCTGGCGGCAAGATCTAGTGCCAACCCTAGTTAGGATGCTCATCGGCGACACTTATACTCCAACTCTTCACCGTTGGCGATTCCCGGCGCAGCGGTGAGTGGCAGGACATCCTGCCATTCTTCCCGGATACAGGAGGTGGCAGTGGATCAAATCCCGGTTTTTCTCCAGGCCTTGCTCGATCAGACCGGGGCAGTGCATTTCTCGTTCGGTAACCTGGTGATGGTCATCATCGGTTGTACGATGATTTATCTGGCAATTGCCAAGCATTACGAGCCGCTGCTGCTGATCGGCATCGGCTTCTCGTGCATCGTCGCCAACGTTCCCGGCCCACCAGATGATGTACCGGGTGGACAGGCGATCTCGGCGCTGCTCTATGTCGTCAAGGAGGGTGGGCTCTTCCACTACGCCTACCAGGGCGTGGCCTTGCTGATCGTTCCGCCGCTGATCTTCCTCGGTGTCGGCGCCATGACCGACTTCGGACCGATGATCGCCAATCCCAAGCTGGTCATTCTCGGCGCCGGCGCGCACCTGGGAATCTTCGTTGCCCTGATTCTCGCCAAACTGCTCGGCTTCAGCCTGGCCGAGGCCGGCGCGATCGGCATCATCGGTGGCGCCGACGGCCCGATGGCGATCTTCGTCACCGTCAAGCTGGCGCCGCATCTACTCGGCCCGGTCTCGGTGGCCGCCTATTCGTACATGGCGCTGATGCCGATGATCCAGCCGCCGGTGATGCGGCTGCTGACGACCAAGGCCGAACGCCAGATCAGCATGGAACAATCGCGCAAGGTGAGCAAGCTGGAGAAAATCGCCTTCCCGATCGTGATCGCGATCATCGTCAATCTGTTTTTCCCGCCGGTCGCACCGCTGATCACCATGCTGATGCTCGGCAATCTGTTCAAGGAAACCGGCGTCGTCGATCGCCTGGCCAAGACCGCCGCGGGTGGCCTGATGAATGTGATCATCATGATCCTGACCGTGGCCATTGGTTCCACCATGGCGGCGGAAAAGTTCCTGACGCTGCAGACACTGGAAATTGTCGGGCTCGGTTTGATCGCCTTCCTGTTCGGCACCGGTTCTGGCGTGGTGACGGCAAAGATCATGAACCTGTTCATGAAGACCAAGATCAACCCGCTGATCGGCTCGGCCGGAATCGCTTCGGTGCCGATCGCAGCGCGCGTCTCGCACATCGTGGCGTACCAGGAGAACCCGAAAAACCTCCTCATCTACCACGCGATGGGTCCGAACCTCGCCGGCGTCTTCGGCACCGCCATTTCCGGCGGCATCATGCTCGCGCTGATCGGTGTCGGCTAAACGCGCCATGCCGACCCTCCCCTTTCCACATCGAGCACTGCGAACATGAATTCCCTCATTCCCGACACCCTTCAAGGCGCGCTGCTCCTCAGCCTGATCGACTTCTTCCTGAGCTTCGTAGTGATCTCGTTCATCGGCCTGGTACTCTCATGGTTCCCGCTGCTCAACCGCGTCGGCACCTGGCTGTCGCACAAGCGCCCGTCCGCCCCCGCGCCCACGAAGAAAGCGCCGGTTCAGGCGCCCGTTGCCGACCAGGAGATTCCGATCGAGGATGTCGTCGCCATCGCTGCCGCGATCGCTGCCATGGTCGGAGATCATCGCATTCTGCACATCGAGCCGCACAGCGCTGAGTGGAGCACGGCCGGCCGGGTCGCGCATCATCACTCGCATCTGCCGAAGCACTGATCCCCTGGTCCGGGTGTTTCGGTTGAGGATGCCCTGTCCAGAGGCCTTGAATCCCCATCCGGGTTTGCATGCTTGACCGCGTCATCATCGGCAGGATTTGGCTGGGGTAGCGGTGGAGCGCCCGTCGGTGCGGATGGCGGCACGATCTGAGCAGGTGCTGGCCGGGGCATCTTCGCCAGGTTCTCCTGAAGATGGCCGACAATCCCCCAGGCTGCGGCCAGCATGACGATCAAAAACCAGAACATCATCATGGCCTCAGGTATCCTGACCATTTCCAGAAAGTCCATTCAGGATGTCGCCGTTGGCAGCACCGGTGGTCGTCGCCATGTTCATTCCCTCCATAGAATTGAAGTCATTCAGCCAATCGAGCGCGCTCGCGCGCTCCATCTCCATTCATCCCACCGTCGAAACCTTGTTCCTCGTCAGCAAGCCGACGGGATCATGCCACGCAGAGACCGAGGCACCTGGACGTGGTGGTCCCAGGCACGGCCGGCCGCAGTCAGCGTTCGAGCGACACCGGCAGCAGACCGCGCAGGGCGTTGCCCAGATACAGCCGGGAAGCCCCGCGCAGGTCGTCGAGCCGTAGCACCTGTTCACGTGCGCGCCCCGATTCGAGCAGTTGGCGGCGCAGCACGCCGGGCAGCAGGCCGCAGTGCAGAGGCGGCGTCAGCAGCACCCCGTCGCGCTCGACGAAGACGTTGCTGCGTGCGCCTTCGCAAACCTCGCCGCGGGTGTTGAGAAAGATCGTGTCGAAGACCGCGGGGCATGTCGTCAGCGCCGCCAGCGCACGCTCATAACGAGCGCGCGCCGTGGTCTTGTGGCGCAGCAGGTAGTCGTCGTCGGGCAGTGCTTCAGCCGCCAGGCGTGCGCTCCACTGGCGGCCGGGTTCGTCCATGAAAGGCGACGCAGTGACGCGGCAACTGCCGTCATGCGCGAGCGTCAGACGAACGCGAAAGACCCCGCGCGGTCGACCAGCGGCTTCTGCCGCCAGCACCGCGGACACCGTCGGCAGCGCACAGGCGAAACCGAGGCTGCGAGCGGAAGCCTGCAAGCGATCCAGGTGCAAAGGCAGCCAGGGATACCCTCCGTCTTCGAGGCGCAAGGTTTCGAACAATTCGAATCCCGGATCGAAAGCGGTCAGAAAATTCGCTTTCAGCAGACATTCCGCATACTCGGACGCCGGATCCGCGTCGGCGACGATGCCGCTACCCACCCCCATGCGCGCCCGCTGGTCGGTTCCCATTTCGATGGTGCGAATGGCGACATTGAAACGGCAGTCGCCAGTCGGTGCCAACCAGCCCAGAGCGCCGGTATACAGGCCACGCGGCGATTCTTCCAGTTCGGCAATGCGCTGCATGGCGTGTATCTTCGGTGCGCCGGTGATCGACCCGCAGGGAAACAGCGCGCCGAACAGCTCGATCAGGGGCGTTGCCGGCAGTTCTGCGGCCACCGTAGACACCATCTGCCAGAGCGTGGGATAGGCTTCGGCCTCGCACAAGGCTTCGACGCGCACCTTGCCCGGCGGCGCCAGTCGTCCCAGGTCATTGCGCAGCAGGTCGACGATCATGATGTTCTCGGCGCGCTCCTTCGCCGAGGCGAGCAGTGCCGCCCGCCGCTCCTGGTCGGCCAGCGGCGTGCCGCCACGCGGCGCCGTGCCTTTCATCGGACGTGTCACGACGCGGCTGCCCGAGCGCTCGAAAAACAGCTCTGGCGAGAAAGAAAGAATCGCTTCCTCGCCACTGCCGACGTAGCCCCCATAGCGAACAGGCTGCCGCTCGCGCAAGCGCGCATACAGCGCCAGCGGATGACCGTAGATCCGGAAGGTCAGCGGAAAAGTGAGATTGATCTGGTAGCAGTCGCCGTCGGCGATCCAGTGGCCAATCTGCCTGACCTGCTCGGCATGCTTGGCCGCATCGACGCCAGGCGACAGTTCGGCGATTCCGGCCAGCCGCTGATACTCGGGGAGCATGGCCACTTGCTCGCCAAGAAACGTGTGGACTGCCGGTGCGTCAAGCCACTCTGCCTGCGCAAACACCCAGGCCCGGAGCAGGGGCCGCCCCGGTGGTGGCCTGGTAAGGATCGGTTCGAGGCTGGCACCGAGGGCATAATCGGCCGCCAGCGCCACCCAGTTTCCGGCGGCAAGCGCCCTCTCGATCGCATCGAAAACCCGTACTGGATTGGCAGCGGTATCGAGCACCAGGGATCGACACCCGTCGCTCAGCAGCAGTGCACTGCCACCATCAACGTCAAACAGGGCGAAGCGGGCAGGCATCAATCTGCGCTCGGGCAAGGAACAGCGCAGCAAGAGCCCGTCCGCCAGGCAATTCCTTACTTGCGCTTGAGGTAATACTCGAAGACCCGGTTCGACTCAGTGCTCGACAGCAGCTCATTACCGGTCTGCCTAGCGAAGGCCTCGAAATCCTTGAGCGAACCCGGATCGGTCGCCAGTACGTGCAGCACTTCTCCTTGAGACATTTCGGACAGAGTCTTCTTGGTACGCAGAATCGGTAACGGGCAATTCAACCCCTTGACATCTAATTCTCGATCAAAATGCATGGCCCGGCCCCCCCAACGAAAGGCGTATTTTACCCGCCATTCCGCTTCTCCTTCGCCTCTTCCACCTGCAGTTTGCGCAATTCACGCAGACGGGCGTCCACCGCAGACTGTTCGAAAAAAGTGCCGTCGGCAGCCTTTTGCGCAAACTGCAGTTGTTCAACCGCCGGCCCCAACTGTCCCTGCAGCAGATAGAACTCGGCCTGCGCCCGATGCTGCTGGAGGCGCCTGCCCGCCGCCGAGAAGGTTCTGGCCTGCAGGCCATACAGCTTGTAGTCCGAACTGTAGACCTGCAATTGCGAGTCCAGAAAGCGCTGGCCCTGTTCGTATTGCCCCGCGGCCAGCAGTGCTTCGGCGTAACCATAGACCAGCGCCCTGGACTGCGGATAGCGCTGTAAGGCATCGCGATAGATCGCCAGTGCGCCGGCCAGGTCATTGGCCGCCATCCTGATCTCGGCCGCGAGACCGGCAATCATTGGCGAAGACAGCTTGAGTGCAATCAGCGCCTCGAGTTCTCGCTGCGCGGCAGCCACTTCCTTGGACTTCAACAGCGCGTACACCAGCCCGTAGCGGGTGGCTGCCTCCGAAACATGCTTCTTGTCCCGTAACTGCTTGCCAAACTCGTTGACCGCTTCGCGCGGTGTGCCCATCTGCGCGCGCAGCTTGGCGCGTACAAGATGGAAATCCAGGCTGTCGGCCACCTGCCGATAGGGAGCACCCTGCGCCCGGTTCTGCATGTCGGAGATCCGTTCCAGGGTCAGCGGATGCGAGCGCATGTAGACCGGTGCGTTGTTCTCATATACCCGCCCGGCCTGCTGCAAGCGACCAAAGAAGTCGCCCATGCCGCGCACGTCGTAACCCGCCTGGGTCATCATCTGAAAACCCAGGCGATCAGCTTCTCGTTCATAATCACGACTGTAGGCCAGTTGCGCCTGAATCGAGCCGGCCTGTGCCGACGCAATCGCAGCACTGGCGACCTGCGAGTTGGAACGGGCAGCCAGTACGCCGACGGCCATCGCAATCATGCTGGCGATCGAATTCTGTTTCTCGCGGGCAATCTGCCGGGCCAGGTGATTCTGCATCACATGCGAGATTTCATGTGCAAGTACGCCAGCCAGTTCAGACTCCGATTGCGCCGTCAGCAAGGTACCGGTGTTCACGCCGATGAAACCGCCGAACATCGCAAACGCATTGACCGTGTTATCGCGAACAAAGAAGAACTGACAATCGCGTGAGGGATTCGAACTGGCAGCAACCAGGCGGTTGCCAAGACGATTGAGGTAGTCGGAAAGCTCCGGGTCATCAACGTAGCTCGGCTCACGCAGGCGAATTTCATTCATGATGCGTTCGCCGATCTTCCGTTCAAGCTGCGGCGGGAGTTCGGCATGCGCCGCCTCGCCCAAGTCGGGAAGTTCGTCTGCCCGCAACGGGAAGTTCCCCGACACGACCGTCAGGGTCAGGAATACGGCGGCACAAGCGATTCTGATCAACGCGGCTCCCAGGCATCAGCGAATAGCGATGGTGCTATGATAACCAATGCCCAGCCGCCAGATTGTTACTAACCGTTACCAAATGCCAGCGGCTCCATTCCGGGTCCGTCCCTTGGCAAGAACCCGTGTACCTCATTGACGATCATGCCCACCAACCCCCTCACCCACTTTAACCCGCAAGGTCAGGCGCAGATGGTCGATGTCGGCGAAAAGACCGAGACCCCCCGACAGGCGATGGCCACCGGCAGCATCCTGATGAAACCGGAAACCCTGGCTCGCATTGTGGAAGGTTCGACCCGCAAGGGTGACGTTCTCGGCGTCGCGCGAATTGCCGCGATTCAAGGTGCCAAACGCACTGCCGACCTGATCCCCTTGTGTCACCCGATCGCCTTGACCAAGGTGTCGGTCGATTTTGCCATCGACAAAGAGACCAACCGCGTGCATTGCACAGCGCGCGCCGAATGTTTCGGTCGTACCGGTGTCGAGATGGAGGCGCTTTGCGCCGCCAGTATCGGTTTGCTGACGATCTACGACATGTGCAAGGCAGTCGATCGCGGGATGCGCATCGAAGAGGTCCGCCTGCTCGAGAAAAGCGGCGGCAAGTCAGGACACTGGACAGCGAACTGAGAGGTGGTGAAGAAATCGTCGCGAGCAGGCCGAGATGCAAGGCGCGAGGGAGCGAACGACGAGACCTATCCAGTGGATAGGCGAGGAGTGAGCGACTGAGCAACGCAGCAGATCGGTCGCGCAGTAGATTTATTCACAACCTCTGAAATGACGAGGTCGCACCATGCACATGCCGGCACGAAAGCCGGCGGCATGTGATCGAGATCCAGGCGTGATACGAAAAAAAACCCGCCGGAGGCGGGTCCCTATTGCACACCCAAAAAATCAGGCGCGCGAAATATTCGAGGCCTGCTTGCCCTTCGGGCCCTGCGTCACGTCGAAGGAAACCTTCTCGCCCTCTTTGAGGGTCTTGAAACCGCCCATGGTGATCGCGGAGAAATGGGCGAATAGATCTTCGCTCCCATCATCCGGAGTAATGAAGCCGAAACCTTTGGCGTCATTGAACCACTTCACTGTACCTGTTGCCATCTTGCCACTTCCTTGAAAAAAGACTAAACCCGGGTATCGCCCGACTTGCATGCTTCTCATTCAACACCAACTGGTCAGCGATCTCAGACATGGATACACATCAACCAGCCGCCTGTATTAAGAGCATTTGAGCGTTTTACGCTAGATCGGGCAGCGGCGTCAAGCGTTTTCAATGTCGACTGCTGGCCGCAGCCGTCTGGCGATCCCGAAAAAGGGCAAGACTGGTATTGCGCATCCGCAAAGACTGGTTAGAATTAAGTCATGGCCACAAAGCATCAAGACAGTTCCCTGCTCGAAGCGAAACGCACGCAACTCGCGCCTCCGCCCTTGTACAAGGTCCTGTTGCTGAACGACGATTTTACCCCGATGGATTTCGTGATTGTCGTTCTGCAAAGATTTTTTGGCCTTGATCGAGAACATGCGACGCGTATCATGCTCAAAGTTCATACCGAGGGCCGCGGCGTCTGTGGAATATTTCCGCGCGACGTCGCCGCCACGAAGGTTCAACAGGTTACAACCTTCGCACGCAGTAACCAGCATCCCCTGGCGTGCGTAATGGAGGAAAATTAAATGATTGCGCAGGAACTTGAAGTCAGCTTGCACATGGCATTTGTCGAGGCGCGGCAGAAACGCCATGAATTCATCACCGTCGAACACCTGCTGCTGGCACTGCTCGACAACCCATCGGCTGCTGAGACCCTGCGCGCCTGCGGAGCAGGTATTGAGCAACTACGTCGGGATCTGACCCGCTTCATCAGTGAACACACGCCAACGGTCGCTGGTGATGACGAGATCGATACGCAACCGACCCTGGGTTTCCAGCGCGTGATTCAGCGCGCCATCCTGCACGTTCAGTCTTCCGGCAGGAAGGAAGTCAACGGCGCCAATGTTCTGGTCGCAATTTTTGGCGAAAAGGATTCGCATGCGGTTTATTACCTGCAAAAACAGGGGGTCAGTCGCCTCGATGTAGTCAACTTCATCTCGCACGGAATCAGCAAGGTGCCGCAGAGCGCGCCGCGCAACGAACCGGAAGTCGAGGCGGAAAGCGAACAGCCAAGCGCTGCTGGCCCACTCGAGAGCTATACCATCAATCTCAACGCCTTGGCTCTCCAGGGCAAGATAGACCCGCTGATTGGCCGTGACCGTGAGCTTGAGCGGGTTATCCAGACGCTCTGCCGCCGACGCAAGAACAATCCACTGCTGGTCGGCGAAGCGGGTGTCGGAAAAACCGCCATTGCCGAAGGGCTGGCACGCCGGATCGTCGAATGTGAGATTCCCGAGATTCTCGCCAAAGCCAATGTCTACTGTCTTGATATGGGATCTCTGCTGGCCGGCACCAAGTATCGCGGTGATTTCGAACAGCGGCTAAAGGGAGTCTTGAAGCAACTCAGCGACAATCCGCAGGCGATTCTGTTCATTGACGAAATTCACACCCTGATCGGCGCAGGATCGGCTTCAGGCGGCACCCTCGATGCGTCGAACCTGCTCAAGCCCGCGCTGTCCACTGGCCAGTTGAAGTGCATCGGTGCGACGACCTACACCGAATATCGCGGCATTTTTGAAAAGGACCACGCGCTTTCACGGCGCTTCCAGAAAATCGACGTCAACGAGCCGTCGAGCGCCGAGGCGGTCGAGATCCTCAAGGGACTCAAGTCACGCTTCGAATCCCATCATGGCATCAAGTACTCGGCTGCGGCATTGACCTCGGCCGTCGAACTCTCGGTTCGTTACATTACCGACCGCCACCTGCCGGACAAGGCCATTGATGTCATCGACGAAGCGGGCGCCGCACAACGGATCCTTCCCAAGTCCAGACAGAAGAAACTGATCGGCAAGATCGACATCGAGGAGATCGTCGCCAAGATTGCGCGTATTCCCTCGACCCACGTTTCGTCCGACGACCGCAACAACCTGAGGAATCTCGACCGTGACCTGAAAGCCGTGGTTTTTGGCCAGGATGCAGCCATCGATGCGCTTGCCAGAGCAATCAAGATGGCCCGCTCCGGTCTCGGCAACCCCACCAGGCCGATTGGCAGCTTCCTTTTTTCGGGACCAACGGGGGTCGGCAAAACCGAGGTCGCCAAACAACTGGCGTATTGTCTTGGTAATGAACTGGTGCGTTTCGACATGTCGGAGTACATGGAACGGCACGCCGTCTCGCGCCTGATCGGTGCGCCACCGGGCTACGTCGGCTTCGATCAGGGCGGATTGCTGACCGAAGCGGTCACCAAGAAACCGTACAGTGTCCTGTTGCTCGACGAGATTGAAAAGGCGCATCCTGACATCTACAATATTCTTTTGCAGGTCATGGACCACGGCACGCTGACCGACAACAACGGACGCAAGGCAGATTTCCGCAATGTGGTGATCATCATGACCACCAATGCTGGTCAGGAAGCTATCCAGAAAGCAACGATGGGTTTCAACCCAACCCGAAAGGCTGGCGACGAGATGGCCGAGATCAAGCGGATTTTTACTCCCGAATTCCGCAACCGGATCGACGCCACCATCTCGTTCGGAGCGCTTGACCACGCCGTCATCCTGCGGGTCGTAGACAAGTTCCTGATGCAACTCGAGGCACAACTGCATGAAAAAAAGGTGGAGGCGGTGTTCACCACGGCACTGAAAGAGGATCTCGCCGCGAAAGGCTTCGATCCGCTGATGGGTGCCCGCCCGATGGCTCGCCTGATTCAGGACACCATCCGCGCCTCGCTGGCCGACGAGTTGCTGTTCGGGCGACTGGCCTCCGGCGGCCACGTCACCGTCGACATCGACGAAAACAAGAAAGTGAAGCTGACTTTCGAAGAAGAACACGCGGTGCTGGCCTGAGCAGCCACGACCATGCCAAGAGCAATGCTCATTTCCTGAACCACCATCGCCCAGGCCAGCCGCATGCGTTTCAAGACTCCCGACTTGCTGGACAATAACGAGGCCAGAATTCAAGCTGGCAGCATCCGTATTGTCGCACCCATGTTTCGGCATTATGGGGGCCGCTCCGCTTTCTCTGGCCAGATCGTCACGCTGAAGCTGTTCGAGGACAACTCTCTGGTCCGTGAAGTTCTTGCTGAACAAGGCAGGGACAAGGTCCTGGTGATTGACGGCGGTGGTTCGATGCGTTGCGCGCTGGTCGGTGACCAGTTGGCAATCCTGGCTCACAGGAATGCCTGGGAAGGGATCGTGGTCTACGGCTGCATCCGCGATTCGGAAGACATCAGCCGTATCGACATCGGCCTGCGCGCGCTGGATACGCACCCCCTGAAGAGCATCAAGAAAGGCGTCGGCGACCGCGATCTGGCCGTCAGTTTCGGTGGCGTCACTTTCAGGCCGGGTGAGTGGATTTATGTTGACGGCGATGGGGTCGTCGTCAGTGAGCAGCCATTAAGCTGAAACCAGGCCACAGGATCGGAGGTCAAGCGTGAACGTTGGCATAGACTTGCTTAAAGCCATTCGCTCAGGGCGTCTTCACGATGTCCGGGCGGTACTCGACGCTGGCGCATCGGCAGAGTTGCTGGATGGTCGGGGCGACCCCGGTTTGCCGCTCGGTGTCGCGTGTTTCATGGGATACGCCGACATCGTCCGCGAGCTGGTCAGCCGTGGCGCGAAAGTCAACACCCCGGATAATGCCCAACCCACCTCGCCGTTGTCGATGGCCGTTCGCGGCAACCGCAAAGAGGTTGTCAAGACCCTGATCGAATTAGGGGCTAAGGTCCCGCCGGGAATGCAGACTGGACTGTCCGAACAGGAGATGATGATCGCCCGCTTGCGAGGTCAGCAATACAGCGCGAAGACTGCCGGCGCCGGTGAATACCACCCTGAGCCGCCGGTCGTCTTCGAGGAAATCGAAATGTTCAGCTGCTATGGAACCAACACGGCAGTGCTGGATGCCGACATGATCCGGGCGGCACGAGAAATGGAAAAGAAGAAGTAGTCGGGTGATGGATGGCCATCGTGCCTGCGTGGCCTAGCCAACGGCAACAAGACCGCTCAGGTGCGATCGGCTTCGTCGAGGGTGATATCGACCATCAGGTCGTTCGACAGACTCTCCAGCTCACGGGTCAGTTCGCTCACGTCGAACTTTGATGCGGCAGTCAACTCGATACTGGCATGGAAGAGCATCCCTGCCGACATTGGCGCACTCGCTGTGTAGGTGCTGAGATCCTCGACATTGAGCGCATGCCGGGCAAGTACCTGCGAGACTTCGCGAACGATGCCGATACGGTCATGACCCACCAGCGAAAGCTTCAACCGTCGCTGGCCGGCCTGAGCTGCGGACAGGCGGGAAACCTCGGAAGTGACACGCAGGCCGGGCAAAGCGGCGAGCGCTTTGGAAAGCGCGTCCAGTTGTGGCTCCGCGACGCTGACGCAGACAATCCCCGCGAACTTGCCGGATAGGTTCGACATCGACGACTCCAGCCAGTTGCCCTGGTGCTGACTGATGGTGGTGGCAAGCTGTTCGACAAGACCTGGATGGTCATCTCCGATCACGGTCAGAACAAGGGAAACGTTCATGGGGGGACTCCTGGCAAGGTGAGTCGCCATTTTACCCTCTGCCGTCAGGCCGCTTGATACCGGTTTCTCGTTGCGACCGGGGACAGCACCAAGTCCGGGGGTGTGCAAAAGGGCTTACCCGGGCTTGCCGTCAATCCGCTCCCGCGACAACACCGGCCAATACCGAATTGCATACAAGGCAAACGCCAGAGACCAGCAAATCCCCGAACCGATGACTGTGGTCAGATAAGCCTCGGGAACGATCATGCCCCCGAAGACCCGGATCACCGCTGCGCTTTGGACGAGGACGAAACAGGCCAGCTCGAAACCATCGGCAAGAAGCGGACGACCGGTATGGCCGCGCGCGGTGCGTGTCATCATACCGATCGTCATGCCGCCAATGGCCCCGATCGTCAGCGCGTGCATCGCGAGTGGCTCGGCAACCAGACCGAGCACCGCCAGTGCACGCAGCACGAGATAGATGACAATCCAGCCGTAGGCCACATGCAGCACCCATACCAGCGGCGTAGCGAAGGTTCGCCAAGGCTGCCAGAGGTAGAGCCGGGCCGCGTGCACCACGGCTGCAGCCAGCGCAATCGTTGCGATCACCGTTGCTGGCGCCGACAGAATGTCGGCAGCCAGCAAAATCAGTACACATCCGAGTGCGATCTTTTCAACGAGTGGATGGCGAATGGCTTGCGTACCCGGAATACCGTTGTTGGTAAACATGGGGATCACCCGTCCACCCATCACCGCGATGATGAACAGGACGACATCGAGTCCAACCTGCAAACTCGCCCGTTCGGGCCAGGCCAGCATTCCGAGCCAGGAAAGATGCATGGCCAGAACGGCTGCGCCAAGAAGCATCAGCAGCGCGACGAAGAAGTAGTTGCGCCGATTACGGCTCTTCACCAAAGGGATGACCAGCCCGATCCCGACCGCTACCGGAAATGCGATGTTCACCAGGGCTGCCGCGGTCACGTAGGGCGTCAGCACCAGGACTCGTCCGGCGGTCCAGAGCAAGGCAAAGGCAAACAGCACGCCGCCGGTCGGCGTCGGCTGTCCGGTCCAGTTACGGCCGGCCGTGAAGAGGAACCCGGCGACTACCGCCAGCGTATACCCGAACAACATCTCATGGCCGTGCCAAGCAGAGCCGTGCATCAAACTGACCGGCAAGTATCCCGTGTATTGGGCCACCCAAAGCGGAATCGACAACGCGGCGAAGATACTGGCAAGCAAATAGAACGGCCGAAAACCCAGGGCCCAGAGCGCAAATTTTCCAGTCGATGCGTCTCGTTGCGGGCCAGGTTCCGCGACTGACAGCAGTTTTGACATGATGATGTCCATCCAATAAGAATTAACTCAAAACAAATACGCACAGAGTCTTGCCGTCTTCACGCCACAAGACTGATTGTAACATGTTGATCCATATGTTATTTTATTTCTTTCCGCCAGGCACTATACGCAGCTCAGGCGACAGGCAGCAATCGCCGGTTCGTAAGCACCGAGTGCAGCCCGCTGCGAATCTTGGGAGATCGTGATGTCCGAAAATACTCATCCGCCAGCACCGGGCCCAGCAGCGATGCCTTGGCAAGCGCCACAGCAGCGGCGACATTTCGCGGCGCCGTGGCGGACACTCCTGTCCGCGCTGCTCTTCGCCACCAACACCGCAGGAGCTACCGACATGGATTACGATCGTGCGCGAACGCGCATGGTCGCCGAGCAGTTGAGCGCCAGTACGCGCGGCATCAGCAACCCCGCGGTGCTCAAGGCGATGGCCACGGTGCCACGGCACGAGTTCGTTCCGGCCAAGCTCAGGCGCTACGCGTACGACGACCGGCCATTGCCGATCGGCCATGCCCAGACCATCTCGCAGCCCTACGTGGTTGCCTTCATGACCGAGAAACTGGAACCGCAAGCAAACGACCGAGTGCTGGAGATCGGTACCGGGTCGGGTTACCAGGCGGCAATTCTGTCGGGTCTCGTGCATGCCGTGTACAGTATCGAAATCGTTGAGCCACTGGCCGTCCAGGCACAAGCCGATCTGGCCAGACTCGGCTACGGCAATGTCAGCGTGCGACACGGCGATGGTTACCTGGGCTGGCCGGAGGCAGCGCCTTTCGACGCCATCATCGTCACCTGCGCCCCCGATCACGTGCCGCAGCCGCTGATCGACCAACTCAGAGAGGGGGGCCGCATGGTCATTCCGGTCGGAGAACTCGATGATCAGAACCTGTATCTGCTGCGGAAACGGGGAAAGGCGCTGCAGCGCGAAGCCATCCTGCCAGTGCGCTTCGTACCGATGACCGGCACCGCCAGCCGTCGTTAGCAACCTTTCGAACTTTCCCTCGCCGCATACCGAGTGCATCGTCAAAGGCAAGAACGGCTTTTTCTGCCAGGTACGAGTATAGGTTCTCGGCAAGGCTTATGTCATCATGCATCTTCCGCAGTACCGGCAGGCTTCGCAGACTGTCCGGATTCTTTCACCCGCGCTGCCGCGGCGGCAACCAACGTTTCCGAGTTCCCCTGATGGTTCAACCCGTTCCTGGCACAGGCACGCGTCTTGGCGGTTTCCTCTGCATCGTCGCTTCGGCGGCTGGTTTCGGAGCCATGCCGATCTTCGCCAAGCTGGCTTACGCCGAAAGTGTCGATTTGCCAAGCATGTTGTTCCTGCGTTTTGCGCTGGCCGGTCTGATGATGGCCTTGCTGATGCGCGTACGCGGGATGGTGTGGCCACGCGGCCACAATCTGCTGTTGCTGGTGGCGATGGGCGGGGTCGGCTACGTCGCTCAGTCGTTTTGCTACTTCGCCGCTCTGCAGTATGCAACAGCCAGCCTGACGGCGCTGCTGCTTTACCTCTATCCGGCAATCGTCACCGTGCTGTCGGCGGCACTGGCGCGACGGCGACTGTCGCCGCTGCGCCTGTTGGCTGTGGCGGCGGCGCTGTTCGGTACCGGTCTTGCCGTCGGCGGCAGCCTCGCCGGCAGTGTTCCCGGCATTCTGCTCGGAATCGTGGCGGCTTTGATCTACTCGGTCTATATCCTGGTCGGCGAGCGCGTTACACCGCTGGTCGGAGCGATGCCGTCAGCGACGGTGATCATGCTCGCGGCGGCGTTGGTGTTTGGGCTGATCGTGCTGTCGCGCGGCGCGGCTTTCCCGGCCTCGCCGGTGGCCTGGGCGGCCGTCGGCGGCATCGCGCTGTTCTCGACAGTGGTGGCGATGATCACTTTCTTTGCCGGTATGGCGCGGTTGGGTGCAGCCGATGCGGCGACGCTGTCGACACTCGAACCGGTGGTCACGGTGATTCTGGCAGCGATCTTTCTTGGCGAGGCGATCGGCAGCTGGCAGATCGCCGGTGGTGCGATCATCCTCGCCGCAGTCGTCGTGCTGGCGCGCTCGGGCGCGGAGCAGCGCTAGCAGCCCTGGCCGGCGGTGTCCACCGGGCTGGCGAGGAAGTTCAGGAGCTGTTCGACGACTGCTTGCGGCTGTTCGTTCATCATGGCGTGTCCGCAGTCGGGAATCTCGGCGCGCAGCACTTGGCGCAGAGCCGATTGCAGCGCCGGCAGGTTGCGACGTGGCGTCATGCGGTCGTGGCATGCGACCAGCAACAGCGTCGGGCAAGCAACCTCGGCGGCGGCTTCGAGGCCGCGCGCATAGTTGTTGCAGTTGGCGAGGTCGATCGCCAGCGTGCCCGGCGGGCTGCGGCGCATGATCGCCAGCGTCACGCCGGGCCCCCAGATGCCGTGGCCGGTGCCGCCGGCAAGCTGGAACTGCCGGGTCAGCGAATACTCGTTGATCATTCGAAGGACGCTGTCGGGATGGGCCGCGGCGCGGCCGAGCAAGGCCTCGGCCACCGGCATCGGCGCTGAGGTGCCGAGCAGCGCCAGCCGGTGCACGCGTTGCGGATGGCGTGCGGCACACTCGAGCGCAATCAGCGAGCCCATCGAATGGCCGACCAGGATGGCCTGTTCGACAGCGGCGGCATCAAGCAGTTGCGGCAGCCAGTCGGCGAGGGCCTCGATGCTGCGCAAGGGCGGTCCGCTGGAGAGGCCGTGCCCAGGCAGGTCGG
Source organism: Candidatus Accumulibacter vicinus (assembly GCA_002425405.1). GTDB lineage: Bacteria > Pseudomonadota > Gammaproteobacteria > Burkholderiales > Rhodocyclaceae > Accumulibacter > Accumulibacter vicinus. The sequence goes on along the minus strand of DIME01000081.1, from coordinate 4,305 downwards.
GAACGAGAACCGCGCAACCGGCAGCGGCCAGACCGCCGGCGACCTGCAGCCAGGCATCGCGATCATTGGCGGCCCCGTGGATCAGCAGCAGCGGCGGCCAGCGCGAGCACGCCGGGTCGAATCGCCGGCCGCCAGTGCCCAGGCGGCAGCGGTGGCCAGCGACGGTCAGTTGCATACGTGCCTGGTCAGCATGGCGGATCGTTGGATCAGGCTCGGTCTTCCGGCTCGATCAGGTGCTCGAGAAGCGCGATGCGATCCTTGAGCAGCAGCTTGCGTTTCTTGAGACGTCGGACCAGGAGGTCGTCGGGAGGCGGGTTCTGCATCAGGTGATCGATCACCTGGCCGAGATCGTGATGTTCGATCTGCAATTCTTGCAGGGTGGCGCGGTTTGCAGCGATCTGTTCTTCGGTCAGCATGATTGGCGATATCCCCAGGTTGTGAGTCGGATGAACCGGTCAAGGCTTGCGGCGCCCAGTGGACGAGCATGCCAGAAACGACGGTGAGCAGATCCCGCGCGTCCGCCGGGCGATCACGGCTGCGAGATGGCGGCGGCGAAAACGCTTGGCTCGGAAGCTATGGTAGGCGCGCCAACGATAAAAAACAACGGCGGCGCGATGACTGTCGCCCTCAATAAACTCGCCGTGCGCGCTTGGGACTTGCAGCCTGGGGTACTTTTGCGAATAGAATAGAGGATGCATTTGTAACTTTGAGACACCGCCGGGAGGAGGCAGATGGTTTACCACATTATCGTTTCGTTTGGGCGGGAAAGGCAGTACGAGTTCAAGTTCTCCCATACCGAACTTGCCGTCGGTTCTCCCGAAGAAGCGCGCCGCTGGTTTGACAAGGAATTTGCCGACCTTGAATGTGAGCCCAGCAATCCGATGGGCAAGGTATTGATCATCGACAAGATTCTCAATGTCGCCCGGTACGGTGGCGAACGGCGCTTCATCGACGGCAAGGACTGGGCAACCCGTTTTGCCCGTTACACCGCGCTGGCCCTGGGGCGCGATACCGTGCGCATCGATGTCGCCGCTTTCAATATCGGCTACTGATCCCATTCTTCAGTTGCCGGAAGGGACTCGCAACTATATTACCCCGGGCGGGCACGCGCGCATCCGCGCGGAACTCGAGCAGTTGTTGCGCGTCGATCGCCCGCAGGTCGTGTCCGTCGTGCAATGGGCGGCAGCGAACGGCGACCGCTCCGAGAACGCCGATTACATTTATGGCAAGCGGCGGCTGCGCGAGATTGATCGGCGCATCCGCTTTCTGACCAAACGCCTCGATCTCGCCGAGATTGTCGATCCGCTGACGAGGGCGAACACCGATCAGGTTTTCTTTGGGGCGACGGTAACCCTCTGTGACCAGCAGGGACTTGAAAGTACTTACCAGATTGTCGGCGTCGATGAGACCGACTTCGCGCGCGGACGCATCAGCTGGGTGTCGCCATTGGCGCGCGCGCTGCTCAAGTCACGGGCGGGCGATACGGTCCGTTTTCAGAGCCCGGCCGGCTGGCGCGAGGTCGAAGTGCTCCGCATCGAGTATCTGGATATCGAAAGTTGAAGTGTTCGGGGTCGATTCCTGAGCATCACGCCTGACCGACCCTGGGCGACGGTGATCTTGCCGCCGGGGCTTGAAATCGCAAGCTCCGTCCCCAACTCCAATGTATTGCGCTTGCCTGGCGCTGCCGGCCATTCTTTTTTCAACGTTTTTCACGGAGTCTCGCATGGGTGCACAGAAGGAAACCCTCGGTTTTCAGGCAGAAGTCAAACAACTGCTGAATTTGATGATTCATTCGTTGTACAGCAACAAGGAGATCTTTCTGCGCGAGCTGATCTCCAACGCTTCCGACGCCTGCGACAGGCTGCGCTTCGAGGCCTTGAACAATGCCGGCCTTTATGGTGACGACAGCGATCTGAAGATCCGTGTCGCTGTTGACAAGGACGCACGGACACTCAGCATCTCCGACAACGGCATCGGTCTGTCGCGCGAAGAAGCGGTAGAACACCTAGGAACAATCGCCAAATCGGGAACGCGCGAGTTCTTTGCGGCACTGACCGGCGATCAGGCCAGGGACGCACATCTGATCGGACAGTTCGGCGTCGGTTTCTATTCGTCGTATATCGTTGCCGACAAGGTCACGGTGCTTTCCCGTCGTGCCGGCCTCGAAGCCAATCAGGCGATCCGATGGGAATCGTCGGGTGAGGGCGATTTCACGATCGAGGTGATCGAACGGGCGCAGCGCGGCACTGAAGTGACCCTGCACCTGCGCGAAGGCGAGGACGAGTTCCTGTCGAACTGGAAAGTGCGCGAGATCATCCGCAAGTATTCCGACCACATCACCTTGCCGATCGTGATGAAGAAGGAGGAATGGAACGAGGAAAAGAAGGCACAGGTCGTCACCGACCAGGACGAAACCGTGAACCAGGCTTCAGCCTTGTGGACCCGCCCCAAATCGGAAATCAGCGACGAGCAGTACAAGGAGTTCTACAAGCATGTCGCGCATGATTTCGAAGATCCGCTGGCGCATGTGCACGCTCGTGTCGAAGGCAAGCAGGAATACACGCAACTCCTGTACATCCCGTCGCGTGCCCCTTTCGACCTCTTCGAGCGTACCGCACGCCACGGCATCAAGCTCTATGTGCGTCGCGTCTTCATCATGGACGATGCCGAGCAGCTGATGCCGCTTTACCTGCGCTTCGTGCGCGGGATCGTCGATTCCAACGATCTGCCGCTCAACGTCTCACGTGAAATCCTGCAACAGTCACGCGACATCGAGAGCATTCGTGGCGGCTGCGTGAAAAAGGTGCTCGGCCTGCTCGAAAGCCTTGCCGACAGTGAAGAGGGCGCAGAGAAGGAAAAGTACGCAAACTTCTGGAAGGAATTCGGCCGCGTGCTCAAGGAAGGTGTCGGCGAGGATTTCGCCAACAAGGATCGCGTCGCCAAACTGCTGCGCTTTGCCTCGACACACGCCGATACGCCGGACGAGAACGTCTCGCTCGCCGATTACGTGTCGCGGATGAAGGATGGCCAGGAGAAGATCTACTACGTCACCGCGGAGACCTTCACCGCCGCCCGGCACAGCCCGCACCTCGAGATTTTCCGCAAGAAGGGCATCGAAGTGCTGCTGCTCTCAGACCGCGTCGATGAGTGGGTCACCGGTCATCTCACCGAGTTCGACGGCAAGCCGCTGCAATCGGTGGCCAAGGGTGGGCTCGATCTCGGCAAGCTCGAGGATGTGGCCGAGAAGGAAGAGGCCGAGAAGGCTGCCGACGAGTACAAGGAACTGCTCGGGAAGATCAAGACGACCCTGGGTGACAAGGTGAAGGACGTTCGCGCCACGCATCGCCTGACCGATTCGCCTTCGTGCCTGGTGGCCGATCAGTACGACCTCGGCGGCAATCTGCAGCGCATCCTCAAGGCCGCCGGCCAGCAGGCGCCGGCGAGCAAGCCGATCCTGGAAATCAACCCGAAGCATCCGGCGGTACAGCGTCTGAAGTACGAAGAGACCCGTTTCGACGACTGGGCCAATCTGCTGCTTGAGCAGGCAACGCTCGCTGAAGGCGGTTCGCTCGATGACCCGGCCGGTTTCGTCAAGCGCATCAACGACCTGATGCTCGCGCTCTCGCTGGGCAGCGGCCGTTGATCACCGGCGGCGGGCCGGCGCTGTTGCATGGTCTGCCGCCGATTCTCGATGCCGGCGTCAGGAGCCTGATTCTCGGCAGTTTCCCTTCGCCGGCCTCGCTGGCAGCAGCGCATTACTATGCGCACCGCCAGAACCAGTTCTGGCGCCTGCTCGGCGCCCTGCTCGTCGAGCCCTTGCCCGAACTCGATTACGCCGACAAGCAGCGGCGTCTGCTCAAGCATGGCATCGGAGTCTGGGATGTCTATCGCCAGTGCCTGCGCGAAGGCGCGCTCGACGCCGCGATCCAGTCGCCGGTGCTCAACGATTTTTCCGGATTGCGTCGCGATGCGCCGGCGTTGCAGCGTGTCTGCTTCAACGGCCAGACCGCCGGCAGATGTGCCGGCTGGTTTCAGCAACAGGGCTACGAAACCTGCATCCTGCCTTCGACCAGCCCGGCGTATACCCTGGCTTTTGAACGCAAACTCGCGCTCTGGCGAGCGGCGGGGCTTGGCACCCCGTCAGGAAACTGACTAACGGTCATGGTGGTCGCCAGCCCACCGCGTGCCGATGCCCCGGCGCATTTGCTCGGCACCTCGGATTGCTGGGCAGGAGCCGGCCGGCTGAGCGGGCGTCCCGCATCCGGAACGAATCCGTACATATCTTAACGTCAGTTCGGGATAACG
>DIME01000151.1 GCA_002425405.1 Candidatus Accumulibacter vicinus | reverse complement strand
GCGGAGAACAAATTTACCGTGGGGCCATGCGGATGTCGCGATGACGATGATCTACACGCCTGTGCTCAAGCGGGGTGGGCGAGGCGTTCGCAGCCCGCTCGACGCGCTTGGGTAGCAAGGCGCACCGCGGTCTCAGGCGCGAATCGGCCGGATCAACCCGAAACTTTCCGCTTGGCATGCTCGGCAACAGCCCGAATGGCTGACGAAAGAACGTTTCAAGGACTCATTGTCCGAGGATTTCCAGCAACATGCGGTCCACGCCCGTTTGCCAGTCCGGCAGAACGAGGTCAAAGGCGGCCCGTAGCTTGCGCGTATCGAGACGGGAGTTGTGGGGGCGTGGGGCGGGGACCGGGTAGGCACTGCTCGGTACGGCCTGGATGGCCTCTGGATCTACCCTGATCGCCTGTCCGGCCGCGCGTGCATGTTCGATGACATGCCGGGCGTAGCCGTGCCAACTGGTCTCGCCGCCGGCTACCAGATGGTAGAGGCCGGCGAGGTCTGGGCGATGCTGTACGCTGCGAATGGCGTGCGCGGTCACGTCCGCCAGCAGATCGGCCCCGGTCGGCGCGCCGATCTGGTCAGCGACGACCTGGAGTTGATCGCGCTCGCTCGCCAGCCGCAGCATGGTGCGGGCAAAGTTGTTGCCACGCGCAGCAAAGACCCAACTGGTGCGGAAGATCAGATGCCGGTCGCAGCGAGCCACCGCCTGCTCACCTGCGAGCTTGGTCTTGCCGTAGACACCGAGCGGGCCGGTCGGGTCGCTTTCTTGCCATGGCGCTTTGCCGCTGCCATCAAAGACGTAGTCGGTCGAGTAATGCACCAGCCAGGCACCGAGCCGCCCGGCTTCCTCGGCGAGCACACCGGGCGCCAGGGCGTTGATGGTTCTTGCCAGTTCGGGTTCAGACTCGGCCTGGTCGACTGCCGTATGGGCGGCGGCGTTGACGATGATGTCGGGAGCGACCGTGCGCACACAGCCAGCCAGCCCGGCGAGATCGGTGAAACTGCCGCACAGGCCGCCGGCTCCTTCGTAATCGAGGGCGACGATCTGGCCGAGCGGTGCCAGGCTGCGCTGCAATTCCCAGCCGACCTGTCCGCGCTTGCCGAAGAGCAGGATCTTCATGGCTGGCGCCCGCCGTAATTCTTCTCGACCCAATCGCGGTAGGCACCGGACTGGACATGGCGAACCCAGTCCTGATTCTCGAGATACCACTGTACGGTCTTGCGGATACCGGTGTCGAAGGTTTCCGCCGGTTTCCAGCCCAGTTCCCGCTCGATCTTGCGGGCGTCGATGGCGTAGCGGCGATCGTGGCCGGGCCGGTCGGCGACATAGCTGATCTGTTCGTGGTAGGGCTTGCCGTCGGCACGTGGTCGAAACTCGTCGAGCAGCGCGCAGACCGTGTGTACGATGTCGAGATTGGGTTTTTCGTTCCAGCCGCCGATATTGTAGGTCTCGCCGGGACGACCGGCTTCAAGGACGCGCCGGATGGCACTGCAGTGGTCCTTGACGTAGAGCCAGTCGCGAATCTGCTGGCCGTCGCCATAGACGGGCAAGGACTTGCCGGCGAGGGCATTGACGATGATCAGTGGGATCAACTTCTCGGGGAAGTGGTAGGGGCCGTAGTTGTTCGAGCAGTTGGTGGTGAGCACTGGCAGGCCATAGGTGTGATGGTAGGCGCGCACCAGGTGGTCGCCTGCTGCCTTGCTTGCAGAGTAGGGACTGTTGGGCTCGTAGCGATGGGTTTCACTGAAAGCAGGTTCGTCTCTGGCCAAAGAGCCATAGACTTCGTCGGTGGAGACCTGCAGGAAGCGGAAGCCCTGTCTGGCCTCGTCGGCTAGGCCGTTCCAGTAAGCGCGCACGGTTTCCAGCAGATGGAAGGTCCCGACGATATTGGTCTGGATGAAGTCCTCCGGGCCGTGGATCGAGCGGTCGACGTGTGATTCGGCCGCGAAGTTGATGATTGCGCGCGGCTGGTATTGCTCCAGCAGGCGATTAGTCAGTTCGCGGTCGCCCATGTCGCCGTGCACGAAGAGGTGCCGCGGGTCGTTGGCCAGCGAGGCGAGGTTTTCGCGATTGCCCGCGTAGGTCAGCTTGTCGAGGTTGATCAGGGCTTCATCGCTCTGCATCAGCCAGTCGATCACGAAGTTGGCTCCGATGAAGCCGGCGCCGCCGGTAACCAGAATCATGGGGAAGGCCTTTCAAGCAGGGTTGCGGGGGAATGCATGCCGCGATCGGCGGGCGAATCATAGCGCGCGCAGGGTCCAAGCGGTATCGGTAGCAGACTCATCTGCCGTAGCTGTCCTCCAGACGAACGATGTCATCTTCTCCGAGGTAACTGCCGGACTGGACCTCGACGATTTCGAGGTCGATCTTGCCGGGGTTTTCCAGGCGATGAATCACGCCGAGCGGAATATAGGTCGACTGGTTTTCAGAGAGCAACAGCGATTCGTCGCCGCGCGCGATCAGTGCCGTACCCTTGACGACGATCCAATGCTCGGCGCGGTGATGATGCTTCTGCAGACTGAGGCTTGCACCTGGCTTGACCAGGATGCGCTTGACCTGGTAGCGCGGGCCGTTCGCCACCCCCTCGTAACTGCCCCAGGGACGATGCACGATGTGCCGGAATTCGGTTTCGCAACGTGTCGCGGACTTCAATTCTTCGACCAGCGCCTTGACCTCCTGCGCTTTCGACTTGTCGGCCACCAGCACCGCATCAGGGGTGGCGATCACGATCAGTTCCCTGACCCCCACCGTCGCCAGCAATCGTCCTTCGGAGAAGAGGACGCAATCGTGGGTGTCGACGCTATGCACATCGCCGCGTTGCGTGTTGCGGTTGGCACCGGTCTGTGCGATGGTCGACAGGGCATCCCAGGCGCCGATGTCGTTCCAGCCGGCAGCCAGCGGAATCACGACTCCCCGCTCGGTCTTTTCCATGACCGCATAGTCGATCGAGTTCGACGGGCTGGCCGCAAAAGCGACCGGATCGAGGCGGAGAAAGTCGAGATCGCGACGAGCACTCGCCACCGACGTGGTCACACAGTTGCGGATCGCCGGCGCGAAGCGGTCGAGTGCTTCGAGGTAGGTATCGGCGCGGAACAGGAACATGCCGCTATTCCAGAAGTAGTCGCCCGAGTCCAGATAGGCTTGTGCAGTTTCGGCATCGGGTTTTTCGACAAAACACGCGAGCGCATAGCCGTTAGGCACCGGATTGCCACGGCGAATGTAGCCGTAGCCGGTCTCCGGGCGCTCAGGCAGCACGCCAAAGGTGACCAGTGCCCCGGCGCTGGCATGCGGGATTGCTGCCCTGACCGCGTTCTGGAAGGCGGCGACATCGCCAATCACATGATCCGAGGGAAGTACCAGTAGCAGCGGCGGCGCTTTTTCACCCGCTTCGCAGAGGGCCTGCAGTGCAGCCGCGGCAACCGCCGGCGCGGTATTGCGCGCTGCCGGCTCAAGCAGGATGTCGGCCTGCAGCCCGATCTCCAGGAGTTGTTCGGCGACCAGGAAGCGGTGGTTTTCATTGGCCACGGCAATGGCCTTGCCGAGTCCTGCGAGGCCGTCGAGTCGTCGCAAGGTATTCTGGAGCAGCGAAAAATCATCAATCAGACAGAGAAACTGCTTGGGATAATGCGTTCTCGAAAGCGGCCACAACCGGGTTCCGGACCCTCCACAAAGGACGACCGGACGAATCACAGGGGAGTTCATTGACAACGTCTCCAAAACAGGGCCGACTCGCTGCGAAGGAATGGCAGGAGGCGGCATTATAAGCGCTTCGATGTTGTCTCCCAGCCTAGCAGGCGGCCGGCATCTCCTATAATGCGCACTTCCCGGCTACCGCCTTCATCACCCTGGCCCACCGATGCGCATCCTATTGGTAAAGACCTCGTCGCTCGGTGACGTAATTCACAACCTGCCGGTGCTCAGCGATCTGCGTCATGTCTTTCCCGAAGCGCTGATCGACTGGTGCGTCGAGGAGTCCTTTGCCGACATTCCCCGTCTGCATCCAGCGGTCGACCAGGTCATCCCGGTGGCCCTCAGACGTTGGCGCCGGAATCCCGGCCGGCTCGCCACCTGGCGTGAACTGCGCGATTTCCGGCGACTCATCCATCGCCAGGCGTACGACATCGTGCTCGATACGCAAGGCTTGCTGAAAAGCGCACTGATTGCCCGGCAAGCACAGGGCAGGCATTGCGGTTACGCCGCTGAAGCCGCGCGTGAACCCCTGGCCGCGCGCTTTTATGACCAGACCTTCGTCATTCCACGCAATGTGCATGCGGTGCAACGCAATCGCTGGCTGGCCGCTGCTGCTTTCGACTACCCGCTCGACCTGCCGCTCGACTACGGGATTTCGGCGCCGCCGATCGACACCGGCTGGCTCCGTGGCGATCGTCTGGGGGTGCTGCTGACGGCGACCAGTCGCGACGACAAGCTGTGGGATGAAGGGCGCTGGTGCGAACTGGGCCAGGCGCTTTGCGAGCGCGGGCTGACGCTGGTCCTGCCGGCCGGCAACGCGATCGAGAGGCAACGTGCCGAGCGTATCGCCGCAGTACTCCCCGCTGCGGTCGTGCCACCGCCGCTGAGTCTGCCGCAGGTCGCCGCCGTGATTGCCCGGGCCAGCCTGGTCATTGGCGTCGATACCGGCCTTGCACACCTCACCGCAGCCTTGCGCGTACCGGTCATTGCCCTGTACATCGCAACCGATCCGGCGCTGACCGGGGTCCATGGCAGCGGCTTCGTACGCAATCTCGGCGCTGCCGGCGCTCCGCCGTCGGTCAGCGAGGTGCTGACGGTTGCCGAGCACGTCCTGCGCCGATGAGCCGTCTGCTTTACTCGCTGCTCTTCTATCTGGCCATGCCGCTGGTCTGGCTGCGTCTGTTCTGGCGAGCGCGCAGGCAGCCCGAGTACCTGCAGCAGCTGGGTGAGCGGCACGGCTTCTACGCTTCGCGCCCACCCCGGCCGCTGCTCTGGCTGCACGCCGTTTCGGTCGGCGAGACACGTGCTGCGGCCCCGCTGATCGATTCGCTGCTGCGTGCCTACCCCGAGCACGGCGTGCTGCTGACGCACATGACGCCGACCGGTCGCGCCACCGGTCAGGAGTTGCTGGTGAGGCACCCCGGGCGGCTGACGCAGGCCTATTTGCCTTACGACCTGCCCGATGCCTGCGGGCGCTTTCTCGATCACTTCCAGCCCGAGCTTGGGTTGCTGATGGAAACCGAAGTGTGGCCAAACCTGATCGAGGCGGCCAGGCGGCGCAAGTTGCCGATGGCGCTGATCAACGCTCGTCTGTCGGCGCGTTCGCAGCGTGGCTATGCACGTCTGCCGAGCCTGATCGGGCCAGCCCTGGCATCGCTGAGCGCGGTTGCGGCACAGACTGTGGCCGACGCCGAACGTCTGCAGAAGATCGGTGCACGCCAGGTCAGCGTCTGCGGCAACCTGAAATTTGATGTCACCCCTGCGCCGGCCATGCTTGAGCAGGGATCGCGCTGGCGCCAGGCACTCGCTGCCCGCCCGGTCTGGCTCGCTGCCAGCACCCGTGAAGGCGAGGAGGCGTTGATCCTCGATGCCTTGACGGAACTCGACATTCCCGACCTGCTTTTGCTGCTGGTACCGCGCCACCCGCAACGCTTTTCCGAGGTTGCCGAACTGATTGGCCATCGCCGGCTGGCGTTCTGCCGCAGAAGCCGCGAAGAATTGCCGAACCACAATACGCAGGTCTGGCTCGGCGACAGCATGGGTGAAATGGTCGCCTATTACGCGCTCGCGGATTTGGCGCTGATGGGGGGGACCTTGCTGCCGTTTGGCGGCCAGAATCTGATCGAGGCGGCAGCCTGTGGCTGCCCGGTCCTGCTTGGCCCGCACTGCTTCAACTTTGCAGAGGCCAGTGCGGACGCCATCGCCTGTGGAGCTGCGCGTGCAGTTCCGGATGCGGGTGCAGCGGCGCGGGCGGCCAAGGATCTGCTCTTGCATCCGCAAGCGCTACTGGCCATGCGTACGGCCGCGACGACCTTCAGTCAGACCCACCGCGGTGCGACGGCGCGCACCATGGAGCTTGTTGTGAAAGTTGCGTCAGCGACTCACGAGCCTCACCCGTCCTGCCAGTGAGAGAGGGTGCGGGGGAGGGAAACAACGGCCATGGCTTTCATGATCGGGGTTGCCTGCAACCGCCATGACCGTCAGGGTGCCTCGAACAGTGAGTTGATCCGTTCGAGATCGCTTTCGGCGAGCGCCCCGACCGCAGCCTTTAACCTGAGCTGGTTGATCAAGGTGTCGAAACGGGTTTTGGCCAGATCGCGCCGAGTGACATAAACCTGATTCTCGGCATTGAGTACGTCGATGTTGATGCGCACACCGACTTCGTAACCCAGCCGGTTCGATTCCAGCGAACTCAGACTCGAAACCAGCGCCGCCTCAAGCGCGCGGACTCCAGCAAGACCATTGACCACGCCGAGATAGGCCTGGCGTGCGTTGAGCGCCGCGTTGCGGGTCGCATTGTCCAGCGCAGCCTGTTCCCCCGTGCGTCTGGCGATCGCTTCACGGACTCGCGAGTTGACGGCACCACCCTGAAAAATCGGGATATTGAGCTGCAGACCAAGCTGGCCGGAGGTGGTGTCGATCGAACCGACCCCAAATTGTCCGGGGCCGTTGTTCTGCCCGTAGTTGGCGACCATGTCGACTGTCGGGTAATGCGCAGCGCGGCTGATGTCGACTCCCTTGGCGGCCGCTTCGACGGCTGCCTGCTGTGCCTGAACGACAAAACTGTCACGTTCGGCCGCCTCTACCCATGGTTCCATTCTTGCCGGTTGCGGTGGTTCGATCACTGCTTTCGGCTTCAGCCGATTCAGTTCACCCGGGTCCTTGCCGACCAGCACGCGCAGCGCGTAACGTTTCACCTCGAGATCGTTGTCGGCCGCAATCTCCTGAGCAGTCGCCAGGTCGAAGCGCGATTGCGACTCATAGGTATCGGTAATGGTTGCCGTGCCGACTTCGAAGTTTTTCTTCGCCTGCTCGAGTTGCTGAGCGATCGCCGTCTTGTTGGCCTGTACAGCGCGCAGGTTTTCGATTGCGAAGAGTACGTCAAAGTATGCCTGGGCAACACGCAGGATCAGATCCTGTCCGGCTTGCGCAAGGTTGGCCTCGGTCTGCATGAGCAGCAGTTTCGACTGGTCGTACTGAACATAGTTCTGCCAGCGAAACAGCGGTTGCGTCAGGTTCACGCCAAAGCTGTGGCTGTTGTACTTGTTCTGGTAGCTTTGCCTGTCGGGGCCGATCGTCGCCTTGTAGTGGGTGTCGTTCCAGAAGGTATTGCCGGTCGCGCCGATGGTCGGCAGCAGGCCCGCGAGCGCCTGCGGCAGCTTCTCGCGTCCGGCTTCGGCGGCCGCACGCGCAGCCGCATACTGGGCGTCGTAGGCGAGTGCCTGACGATAGACCTGCACCAGGTCAGCGGCCGATACGGGAGCTGCCGCCAGGAGGGTCGCCAACACCAGGCCGGACCTGCCGACGCAGAGTTTAAAGGGCATGACGCTCACTCGCTTTCAGTAGGCGATGAAGCAATGATATCGCCAGCCGCTCTGCAGTCCGAGCATCGAGAAGCGCAGCATTCTGGACCAGCCTTCAGAAGACGAAGCTCTGGCGCTTCCTGGTGGTCAACGGCGCGACCACGGTTTCAAAAAGGTTGGTCGTGTTGAAGGCCTTATCAGCGGTGCGGATGATCAGCTGTGCTTCCATCACGGGCGCTTCGCCGATGAATGCAGCGAGGCGACCGCCAAGCTTGAGTTGCTGCAGAAATACGTCGGGCAGTTCCGGCAGAGAACCCGAGATGACGATCACATCGTAAGGGGAGGGGCCCGACCAGCCCTGTGAAGCGTCACCCGTCTCGACGCTGACGTTGGCAACGCCGGCATGCCGCAGGTTACGGCGGGCAGTTTCAGCGAGGACCGGATCAATCTCGACGCTATAGACATACTCGGCTTTTGATGCGAGGAGTGCAGCCATATGCCCACTGCCGGTCCCCACCTCAAGAACGATGTCGGTGTTCCTGACCCCCACTTCCTGAAGAATTCGCGCTTCAATCTTCGGTGGCAGCATCGCCTGGCCGTGGCCAATCGGCAACTCCAGATCGGCAAACGCCAGCAACGTGAGCGCCTCGGGGACAAAGACTTCACGCTTGACCGCGGCAAGCAGCCCGAGCACTTCCGGATCCAGCACCTCCCAAGGGCGGATCTGTTGCTCAATCATGTTGAAGCGAGCCTGTTCCATATCCATCTTGACCGCAGCCATAGCATTCCCCGTTGCAATTGTAATGTAATATTAGTACGATCTAATATTATATCTCGATCACGGAATTATACCTTGATCGTCAATCGGTCGCCCATTGCGATTCGGGCCAGAATAGGGTCGGTGCGATGGCAGGCCGAACTGGGCCCTGCGGCGCTGGATAGGCTTCTTCCCTTTCGACACAAACAAACGGCGCCCGAAGGCGCCGTTTGTTGACAAACGTGCAGGCTTTTTATGCGCTGAGGCCCTTGACCTGTGCCGAAAGGCGGCTCTTGTGGCGTGCTGCCTTGTTCTTGTGGATGATCTTCTTGTCGGCAATGCGGTCGATTACCGATACCGATTCCTGGTAAATGCTCTGCGCCGCCGCCTTGTCGCCAGCCAGAATGGCCTTTTGCACGCGCTTGACGGCAGTGCGCAGACTCGAGCGCAGGCTGGTGTTGTGGGCGCGTTGCTTGACGGCTTGGCGGGCACGCTTGCGAGCTTGTGCGCTGTTGGCCATGGATGTGTTTCCCTATCAAAAACTGGTGCTTGGGTCGAAAGGCGGCGATTCTACAGAATGCCGCCGCCTGACGCAAGCAAGATGTTTGGGTGTGCTTCAAAAGTGAAAAAACGGGCGCCAGGGCGCCCGTTGATCCTGCGAACAGCCTGGAATCAGAAGCTGTGCGTAATGCCCGCACCGAGTGCGTAGTTGCTTTCGCCCGAGGCACCGACGATGCCCGGAATGGCGATCGCCTGTCCAGCGTTGCCTGGCAGCACGTTATTGTTGTTGCTGAAGTAGCTATATGCGCCGTACAGAGAGGTGCGCTTCGACAGCGGATAGGTGTACTGGGTGCCTGCGCCCCAGCTGACGCCGTCACCGGTCCATTTGCGGTCGCTGGTCAGTCTGCCGTAGCTCAGGCCGAGCGTGCCACGACCGATCGGTGCGGTCACGCCAAGCGTCCAGAGATTGCTGTCCTCGATGCCGGAAACCCTGAGGCCTGTGACAACATCCCTTTTGTTCTTGTTGTCCAGAGCCTGGTAGCTGGCAAAGAGCTTGACGACCTTGAGGTCGTAACTGCCGCCGACGTACCATTCATTGATGCTTTTGTCGGTACCGGCCAACTCGTAGGGGGGAGTGGCGGTCGGGATGGAGACATTGGTACGTGATTGCCAGACCGCGTCGAAATTGATCGGGCCGTTGGCATAGTTGAGGCCAAGACCGTACTTGCCGTTATCCGAGACACTGACCCGCTTGTCGTTGTAGCTGCCAAAAGCGTCCCTGGTCTCGCCGAAGCTGTAGATCGCACTGGCCTTGAAGCCGGACAGGCTGGGGCTGGTATAGGTGATGGCGTTGTTGAAACGGGCCGGGCTGTTCGGAGTGATCGTCATGCCATTGAGCGCACTGAGGCTCGACTGGATGGCAAAATCGCTCGCATCGAGTCCGTCGTTGTTGGCGGTCGCGTTAAAACCAGGGGCATATTGACGACCGAGGGCGACGGTACCATAGTTGCTCGCCAGTCCGACGAACTGCTGGCGGGCGTTCAGGCCGCAGGTGCCAATGCCGCAGTTGATGTCCGGATCGAGACCGTATTCGAGCGTGAACACCGCTTTCAGGCCGTTGCCCAGGGCTTCTTCGCCCTTGAAGCCGAGGCGATTTCCGGCGCCGATGCCGGTGATGCCACTGAAGGTATTCTTTCCGGGAATCTTGATTCCGAGGGCGTTGCGACCGGCATTCCCTGAACTGTAGGCGTAGGCCAAGTCAAGCACACCGTACATGGTGACGTTGGTCTGGGCAGCGGCGACACCCGATGCCAGACTCGCAACGGCCAGGGCAATGAGTTTCTTTTGCATGGTGCTATCTCCTGTAGGTCTGTAAACATGAAGCTCAAAATCCACATCCACCAGCCTGAGCCGCTGTGGCAGCGAAATCATTGGCGGAACACGACCCGATTCTGGCAGCCAGATGCGTTTGAAGCAACCTCCGCAACCCCTTTTCAGGCAAGTAAAGCGCATTTGTTGTATTTTTGTTACGCCGATGATGATCTGCTTTTGACGGGGGAAGAGTTGCCCTTGGCCTGATCGCGCTCGGGTTTTCCTGGAAGCTGGCCAGAACAAGCGCAATGAGAGGAGAGTTCATGCATGCTCAAGGACATTGGGGGAAACAAAAAAACGGGCGCCGAAGCGCCCGTTCCAGAAACCAGGTTGACCGAGGTCAAATTAGAATTTGTGATTGATACCGGCCAGGAAAGTATTGTTGTCCTCGCCGCGCGCCCCAACCCCGGCGACGGGGCCAGCCGCGTAGCTTCGCTTGTCGTTTTTAACCCAGACATAACCAGCATACAGCGTGGTGCGCTTGGACAAGGCGGTCGTCCAGCCCAGCGCAGCGGCCTGCGAATCGTCGTTGAGCGGGCGCTTGACTTTCACGCCGCGAACCCACTGGCTACCTTGATCCCAATACAGTTCGGAATAGCCGAGGTGAATGTTGCTGGAGCCGAGAACCGGGATGACCGCGCCGATCTGCCAGAGCTGGTTGTCCAGGTTGGCCGCGTTCTTGTCGTTCTGACCCTGCCAGCTGGCCATCAGCTTGACGAACTTGAGGTCGAAGCTACCACCAATGTACGCTTCCTCGACCGCCTTGCCATTGGCTGTAAACAGGCCGGTCAGTCCGGGGACCGCGATCAGCGAGCCGTTGGTCACGCTTTGACGCTGATGATAAACAACGTCGAGGTTGAACGGGCCGGTGGCGAAGTTGGCGCCGAGAGCCCACTTGCCATTATCCGAAACGTCGGTCAGCTTGTCATTGAAGGTGCCGCCGGCGGCGCTGGTCTCACCGAAGGAGTAGATCGCCTTGCCGGTGAAGCCGCCCCAGTTCGGGCTGGTGTAGGTGATCGCGTTATCCCAGCGAGCGGGGGAGTTCGGGGTGATGCTGTTGCCGGCCTGGGCGGTCAGGAAAGACTGTGGTTCGAATACGGCACCACCAAACGGATCATTGTTGGCGGTGGCCTGGTAGCCGGGAGCATACTGGCGACCGAGGGCGATGGTGCCCCAGCCGGCGTGGGAGAGGCCAACGTACTGTTGACGGGCATTGAGGCCGCCGGTATTGCCGACGCCGCTGTTGTTGTCGAGGTTGAGCGAGTACTCCAGGGTGAAGACTGCCTTCAGGCCATTGCCGAGGGCTTCTTCGCCGCGGAAACCGAGGCGGGAGCCGGCCAGCAGGCCGGAATTGATGCCGCTGAAGGTGTTGGTGCCGGGAATGGGGATGTTACCCACTCTGCCGGCGTCGCCGGTGCTATACATATAGCCGATGTCGGCCACGCCGTACATGGTGACGTTGGTCTGGGCAAAAGCAGCGCCCGAGGCCAGGCTGGCGACTGCCAGTGCGATGAGTTTCTTTTGCATGGTGAATCTCCTCTAGGTTTGAGATCAATGAAGCCCGCTGCTGCTTCATCAAACTGGACCTCTCGAAAAAGAAACGAGAAGTTCTGGCGATTCTGGCAAACGGCGATGGCCTGAGCAAGTTCCCTGAGCGCTTTCCTTGAATGCAGGGCAAAGGTTGTTGGGTTTTTGCAACAGGCGTCGTTATTATGCTCGCGTAACGGTTCTTCGACCGCCTCGCTGCTGCAAGATGCGTTCGCCTGTTGCCAGTTCAGGCCGAACTGGTTGGCTCGTGCATCCTCATCCATGTCCATGGGTTTGCCGGTAAGGCAAGGACGAATGCAGGGTAGGGCACGGCGCGGCTGCTCTGGCGAAGGGTCAGGGAGCAAGGCTTCGCTGCCGCCGCATGGGCTCCCGTGGTTTCAGTGGCCGGTGACGAAGCGAAAGGGGATGGCAAAGATGGCCTTGCCAGTGTCTACGAGTACGGTGGCTTCCCATTCCATCGTGCCGGTGATGCATACCGGCAGGCTGGCCGATGCCGCGAAGCGGTCGCTGCCGCTCTGCCTTTCGAGTTGCGTTCGGTTGTAGCCCATCTTCATGGTGCTGCCGCTGAAATCGACTTCGACCTTGCGCACCCCGGTTGCCTGAAAGCTGGCCTGCAACTGCAGCGGCTTGAGCACCGGGATCGGTCGTGGTTCGATCGAGAACTCGACCTGACCGCCGTTGGGCAATTTCACGACACAGGCTTGCCGGTTGAGATTGCAGCTCGACAAAGGCAGCGCGATGTCGGTTTTCGGGTTGAGCAGCGGCGCCAGCTGGTATCCGGCACCGGCGAGGATGGCGATTGCGAGCAGGATGGCTGCGTCGAGCAACAGATTCTTGGTCATCAGGTGGGGTATCGGTTGATGTTCGTGGTGGCTGCCTTGTTCCCTGGCGAACAAGGCAGCCGCCAGCGGCGGAAGAGCGATTCAGGGCAAGGCGACCGCGACCAGAATAATTTTACTCAGATCATTCGGCCATCCAGGTCATTCGGCGAGCAAGGCGGTGTGATCCCCCGCGCTTCATTCGCCCAGAAGCCTGATCGCTTCGGCCAAGTTCTCCATGATGAGTGGCGAAATGTGCGTTTTTTCTTTTGTTGAAGGCCTTCCAGAACGTATCCTGCGCTTGTTTGCCGCCTTGAGGCAGCGGCCAGACGACTGTCTTGAACCCGCCGGAAGCCATAACCGACCTGGACCGGGAAGTTTGAGTGTCCGGCCAATTCATCTATACTGTGGTGCATTTGACGCGACTCGTCAGAGCCGCATCATCAAGATTTGTCGTCATTCTGCCGTAAGCCGTTTCCAAGCTGGCAACTATAAAGGAGAGCATGATGGTTGCACGCCCACATGATGTGATTGGCGTTTTGTTTCGTTGGCTTTTGCTCGGGGTGCTGGGATGGCTGGTCGTTGGCTGCTCTTCGTATCCGCCAGCACCAGTTTCAGCCGCTTCGGCAGACTATCGTTATATCATTGGGCCTGGCGACAGTGTGAATATCATTGTCTGGCGCAACCCGGAACTTTCGATGTCGGTTCCTGTGCGTCCGGACGGAATGATCGCCGGGCCGCTGATCGAGGACATGCCGGCCATGGGTAAGACGCCCACGGCTCTCGGACGGGATATGGAAAAGGCGCTCGGGACCTTCATCCGGGATCCGGTCGTGACGATTGTGGTCACCGGTTTCGTAGGAACCCAGAGCGAGCAGATTCGGGTGATCGGAGAGGCTTCCAAGCCGCAGGCGCTACCCTATCGTCAGAACATGACCCTGCTCGACGTGATGATCGCGGTTGGTGGCCTGACTGATTTCGCCGATGGGAATGGTGCGTCAGTGGTGCGTGCTGGTGCCGACGGCAGCAAGCAGCAATACAGTGTTCGCCTGACCGACCTGATCCGGCGCGGAGACGTCTCGGCCAATGTGGACATGAAACCCGGCGATGTGCTGATCATTCCGCAGAGTTGGTTTTGACCGATCTGAAATCCCTGGCTTCCCTGTTGCATGACGCAACAGTGGCCCCCTTAACTGCTCCTGATAAAGTCTGAATCCGATGGATGAACTGCTTCGACAAGCGACAGCAATCCTGCGTGGAATGTGGCAGCGTCGCTGGCTGGGAATCATCGTCGCCTGGGTCGTCGGGGCGGCCAGTGTTGCGGCGGTTCTGGCCATTCCGGACAAATACGAGGCATCGGCGCGTATTTTTGTCGATACCCAATCGATTCTCCGGCCGCTGATGGCCGGCTTGGTGACCCAGCCCAACATTGATCAGCAGGTCATGATGCTGAGTCGGACCTTGATTACCCGACCCAATGTCGAAAAACTGATCCGGATGGCGGATCTTGACCTCAAGATCGAGTCGAAATCCGAGCGGGATGCGCTGGCAGAGACCCTGATGTCGTCCTTGAAAATCAACAACACGTCACGTGACAACATCTATACACTCAGCTACCGGGACGTTCAGCCGGAGCAGGCAAAGCGTGTGGTGCAGTCACTGGTCTCGATCTTTGTCGAGTCCAATCTCGGCGACTCGCGCAAGGATAGCGAGTCTGCCCGCAAGTTTCTCGACAAGGAAATCGCCGGGTACGAGAAGAAGCTTGAAGAGGCCGAGGCGCGGTTGAAGGAATTCAAATTGCGCAACCTCGCAAATGAGACCGCCGAGGGCAAGGATCATTTCAGTCGTATGAGCACGGCTGGCGCACTTCTCGAACAAAGCCGCCTCGAACTGCGCGAGGCGGAACACTCCCGCGATGCACTCAAACGCCAGCTCCTCGGTGAGGAACCGGTATTACTGCCCGAAGCCGCACAGGAACCAATTGTTGGTGTGTCAATTCCAGAAATCGACAGCCGTATAGACGCCCTCCAGCGCAATATGGACGCGATGTTGCAGCGCTTCACCGAGAAGCATCCGGACGTGGTCAGTACGCGCCGCCTGATCAAGGAACTGGAAGTGCAGAAGCAGGAGGAGATCATTGCTCGCCGCAAGTCGGCACTGGCCAATCCGACCGCTTCGGTGAATTCCAGCCCTGTGTATCAGCAACTGAAAGTTTCTCTATCCGAAACCGAGGCGAGAATCGCCGCATTGCTGACGCGCGTTGCCGAGTATCAGGCGCGCTACGATCGTTTGAAATCTGCGATCGCTCTCGTACCCCAGCTCGAAGCCGAGTTTACACAGCTCAACCGCGACTATGAGATCAACAAGAAGAACTACGAACAACTGGTGCAAAGGCGTGAATCGGCCAGCCTGGGAAGTGAGATGGACAATGCCGGGGGAGTTGATTTCCGCCTGATCGATCCGCCGCGGGCGTCGCCAAATCCGGTTGCGCCCAATCGCACCTTGTTTCTCCCGCTGACCATGCTCCTTGCGCTGGCTGCCGGAGTGGCGGTCACTTTTGCGGCCAGTCAGCTACGACCGGTGTTTTTTGATGCGCGCGCTCTCAGGGAAGCATGCGGCCTGCCGCTTCTGGGAACGGTCTCCCTGCTTGCCGACGAAGCGAGGAAAAGCCGCGAAAGGAAAGATCTGCTTCGCTTTGCCGCGGCCTGTATCTCGCTCGTGGGTGTCTATGGAGCGGGGATTCTCGTGTTCTTCCTTCTTTCCGCCCGTACTGTCTGAGGAAAACTGATGAGCCTCATTGAACAAGCGGCGAAGCGCCTGGAGCAACTGCGCAAGGCGGGGGTCGAAATACCCGGTTCGATCGCCGAGCATGAGCAGCGGCTGCCAGCCGACTTGCGCGCCGCCGCTCCTGCCCAGCCACAGACGGCCCCGGTGCAAGCGCCGGATGTTCTTTCTGCGACCACCGCGTCTGCATCTGCACATACCCCGCAGTCTCGCCGGATCGAGCTTGATCTGAATACGCTTGCGGCCACCGGTCTGATCAGCCCGGATGCGCCGCGATCCCAGCTTGCCGATCAATACCGGGTCATCAAGCGGCCCCTGATTGCCAATGCCATGGGCAAGAGCGCTACACCAATCAAGCGGGGCAACTTGATCATGGTGACCAGCGCGATTTCCGGCGAAGGCAAGACCTTTACCGCGATCAACCTGGCGATGAGCATTGCCATGGAACTGGACAACACGGTCATGTTGGTCGATGCGGATGTGCCGAAGCCCTCCGTCCTCAAGATGCTCGGTTTGCCCCCGGCGCCAGGCCTGCTCGACGTACTGACCGATGAATCGGTTGCCCTGTCGCAAGTCTTGATGAGAACCAACGTCGATAAGCTGAGCCTCCTGCCAAGTGGCACACAGCATCCGCGTGCGACCGAACTCCTGGCCAGCGAAGCCATGATCAAGCTGCTTGATGAAATGGCCAATCGTTATCCGGACCGGATCATCATTTTTGATTCGCCTCCCTTGCTGATGACTACGGAATCAAGGGTGCTGGCCAGTCATATGGGTCAGGTGGTCGTTGTGGTGAGGGCCGAACGTACGGCCCGCAGTGACGTCAAGCATGCTTTGGCAGCCATCGAATCCTGCCCGGTCAAGCTGATGCTGCTCAATCAGGCGCGCGCTGCCACCCAGGATGGCTACGGTTATGGTTATGGCTATGGCTACGGCTATGGCTATGGTTCAGATGGTTCTTGAACAGGCGGGGCGCAGAGCATGCGCTGAAAGCGAGGGCGCACGTTCAGCGCAACGCTTTCGCGACCGAAGCTCCTCTGGCCGGAGCCGCCAGGCCTCGGCATCCTTGCTTGGCTTCTCATTACTGTGCATGGGCATTCCGGCGCACGCCGAGAATTGGCGAATCACGCCGACCCTGGCCGTTACAGAAACCTTGACCGACAATGTCTTTTTGGCTGCCAGCGACAAGAAGCACAGTCTGGTGACCGCCATCACGCCGGGTATCTCGATCGATGGCAAGGGTGCTCGCGCCAGTCTGCGCCTGAGCTATACGCTGACCGGGCAATTCTACTCGCCGAGCTATTCGGATACCGATCGACTGCCTGGACAGAAGTCGGCGTCCAATAGCCACCAGAATGCGCTTACCGCGATAGGAATGCTTGAGGCGATTGAAGACTGGTTGTTCATCGAAGCCACCGGGACCATCTCGCAGCAATACCTTTCGGCGTTCGGAACCGTTTCGCCAAGCAATAGCAATGCCAACGTCAACAACAACCAGACTGAAACATCGAGTTACTCTATCTCGCCGCAGATCAAAGGTAGATTGTTTTCGTCGACCGAGTATCTCCTGAGCTACCGGGCGACGGTCACCAGTTCGCAGTCAAGCCTGGTGTCTGACACCACTGCAAGCGAGTGGCTGGGCAAGCTCAACGGTAGCACTCGCTGGTCTGCTCTTGGCTGGGCGCTTGACGGCAGTCGCTTGACCAACAACTATCAGCGCAGGGACTATGAGAACACCAAGTACCAGCTCAGCCTGTTGTATCGCTTTAATCCGCAAATCCAGGTTTCGATGTTTGGCGGGCAGGAGTCACAGAATTACGTCAGCCTGAATCAGGAGACACATACTACCCACGGTTTCGGCTTTGTTTGGACGCCTGGCCCGCGTACCGAACTCTCGGCGACCAACAACAAGCGCTTCTTCGGGAATGGCTACGACATCAAGTTCCATCATCGTATGCCCCGTTCTATGATCACCTACACGGCCAGCAGGAATATTTCGGCGCATCCGCCTGGGGTAGGGAATACCGGGCAGGGTAGCAACTACGATGCCTATTATGCAATCATCGCCGCCAATAACCCAGGGGCTTCGCCGGAAGCGATCCGGGCGCAGGTCTCGCAAGTTTTGCAAGGCAGAGGAATTCCGGCCGACGGCACGGTAGTCAATGGTTTCCTGACGAACCGTCCTTCCCTGCAGGAGTCGCAACAACTCTCCTTAGCCTTGCTCGGTGTACGCAATAGTGTGACCTTGAATGCAACCGAGAGTAAGCAACAGCCGCTGGGTCTGGTCAACGGCCTGACCGACGACTTTTCCTTGGCAAATCAGATCACGCAACGTGGATTTGGCATCATCTGGGGTCATCAGTTGTCGGGCCTGTCGTCGCTCTCGCTCTCGCTCAACCAGCAGCGCAGTATCAGTGCCAGAAATGGCCAGTCTGATACCAGGACGCAAGGGGCGTATCTGCTTCTTACCACCAGAATCTCGCCGAAGACGCAAGCGAATATCGGCGCACGCAGGGTGGTTTCCGATGGCGGGGCAATTTCCAGCGGAGGAGCCGGAGCCAGCTATACGGAAAACGCGTTGACCGGCACGCTTTCCCACAGCTTCTGAGCAAACCGCATGTACGAGTCCTTCTACGGCTTGACGAGCAAGCCTTTTCAGCTGAATCCCGACCCCACGTTCTATTTTGCGAGCAAACAGCATCGCCGTGCGATGGCCTATCTCGAATATGGCCTGAATCAGAACGAAGGCTTCATCGTCGTTACCGGCGAAGTTGGGGCGGGCAAAACAACGATCGTACGCGGCTTGCTCAACGACCTGGATATCGACAAGGTGCTGGCCGCTCAACTGGTCAGTACGCAACTCGACGCCGACGACATTTTGCGGATGGTGGCCGGTGCTTTCGGCGTCGGGACCCGGAATATGGGCAAGTCCGACATGTTGCTTGCCCTCGAGGCCTTTCTGGTCGATGTCACTCGCCAAGGCAAGCGTTGCCTGTTGATTGTCGATGAGGCACAGAATCTGACCCCGCGGGCGGTTGAAGAACTGCGCATGCTTTCGAATTTCCAGTTTGGGACACAGGCCCTGTTGCAGAGTTTCCTGATTGGCCAGCCTGAGTTCCGGAAAATCATGCAAAGCCCGCAGATGCAGCAATTGCGTCAGCGCGTGATCGCCGCCTGTCACATTGGTCCGATGGATCAGGATGAAACCCAGGCCTATATCGAGCACCGGCTCAGGTGCGCTGGATCGAAAGGTTCGCCACGCTTTGATGCCGGGGCCTTCGAGGCGCTGTTCGAGGCCAGTGGGGGGGTACCCCGACGTATCAACTCGCATTGCGATCGTCTTCTGTTGTCCGGTTTCCTCAATGGCAAGAGCGAATTCACGCGTACCGACGTCGAGGAAGTCGCAAAAGAGATCAAGGATGAGACCCAATCGGCTTCTCAGTCGCCAGCGAACCCGCTGATCGAAGCTGGCCAAGCGGCAGTCAGCCCGCAGCTGACGGACAGCAGCATTCCCGACATCGACCTGTCGCGTCTGACCCTGGACGCCAGTACGGCCGATCAGGCTGCACGGGTCATTTCGGATCTGAAAAATGGGCAGGTCGAACAGCGCTTGATACGCATCGAGCGCAGCATGTTCCGTCTTGAACGCAATAATGCCGCACTTCTTTCCCTGCTCCAGCAACTGATTGATGCCATCCGGGCAAAACCTTGAAGGGAGTAATCATTGGTTACTAATGAGGCATGGCCTGCGCAGCTGGGTCCGGTAATCTGCGTCGTCGGCGCGCGCCCGAACTTCATGAAAATGGCGCCGATTCTGCGCGCCTTCGCTATCCACCGTCCGGCGCTTCCGACGCTGTTCGTCCATACCGGCCAGCATTACGACAGGGATATGAACGACCGTCTGTTCGACGACCTGCGTCTGCCTCATCCCGACATCAACCTCGAAGTGGGGTCAGGAACCCACGCCCTGCAGACGGCGGAAGTGATGCGACGTTTCGAACCCGTGCTCGATGCGCAGCAGCCATCCTGCGTGCTGGTTGTCGGTGACGTGAATTCGACCCTGGCCTGTGCGCTGGTCTGTGCCAAGAAGGCGGTGCCGGTGGTGCATGTCGAGGCCGGATTGCGCAGCTACGATCGGGCGATGCCGGAGGAAATCAACCGTGTTCTGACCGATCAGATCGCCGACCGTCTATACACCACCGAGCGCAGCGCACACGCCAACCTGGCGCGCGAAGGGGTTGCCGAGGAACGCGTGTGTTTCGTTGGCAACGTGATGATCGATTCGCTGCTGTCGAATCGCGAGTTCGCCTGCCCCGCAGCGAAGACCCTGCAGATGGCCGGCTTCGATCCGGCGGTCGTCGACGATCCGTGCGGTTATGGTGTAGTCACCCTGCATCGCCCGTCCAACGTGGATCGTGAGGAAAACCTCGCATCCTTGCTGACCGTGTTGCGCGAAGTTTCCGACCAGGTGCCGTTGATTTTTGCCCTGCATCCACGTACGCGCGCCAACATCGATCGCTTCTCTCTGGGCGAACTGCTCGCCAGCAAACGTATTGTCCTCCTGCCGCCACAGGGTTACCTGGAGATGCTCGGCCTGCTGGCGGGTGCGAAACTTGTACTTTCCGATTCCGGTGGCTTGCAGGAGGAAACCACTGCCCTTGGGGTGCCCTGTCTGACGATTCGGGAAAACACCGAACGCCCGATTACTATCGAGCAGGGAACCAATACCCTCGTCGGCTGTGATCCTTGCGCGATTCGCAATGGAGTCAACGAAATCCTTGCCGGTGCCGGCAAGACCGGTCGTGTTCCCGAGTTCTGGGACGGTCGCGCGGCAGAGCGAATCGCCGCTGATCTCTTTCAATGGCTGATTGCTCATCATGCGCAGCGCAATCGCTAGAAACCACGAGCCACGCGAGATGCCAAACCCGCCGATTACCAACGTACTGACCATCGACGTCGAGGACTATTTCCAGGTTTCGGCGCTCGCTCCGTATATTCCGAGGAACCAGTGGGCGCAATGTGAATGCCGGGTCGAGCGGAATGTCGACAGGATTCTGCTGATGCTCGACGAGAATCAGACCAAGGCGACTTTTTTCACACTGGGGTGGATCGCCAAACGCTATCCTCATCTCGTTCGGCGCATCGTCGACGATGGCCATGAGTTGGCCAGTCACGGCTACGGTCACCAGCGTGTCAGTGATCTGACCGAAGCCACTTTTTCTGCAGACATCGAGCGGGCCAAGAAACTGTTGGAGGATATCTCGGGTCAGGAAGTCAGGGGTTACCGGGCACCAAGTTTTTCGATTGGCGAAGGCAACCTCTGGGCTTTCGACTGTCTCGAACGTGCTGGCTACCGCTACAGTTCAAGCATTTACCCGATTCGCCATGATCACTACGGAATGCCGGATGCGCCGCGCTTCGCCCACCGGGTGCGCACCGGTCTGCTGGAACTGCCGGTGACCACCGCGCGCTTCTTTGACCGCAACTGGCCAGCCAGTGGTGGTGGCTACTTCCGGCTACTGCCTTATGCGCTGTCGCGCTGGCTGCTGCAGAAGGTCAACCAGCGGGATCGTCAGCCGGCCATCTTCTATTTTCATCCCTGGGAAATCGATGCCGGGCAGCCGCGCATTGCCGGCATCAGTGCCAAGACGCGCTTTCGCCACTACGTCAATCTGCAGTACACCGAAGGGCGACTGCAGCGATTGATCGCCGATTTCAAATGGGGGCGGATGGATCAGGTGTTTCTTGATGGTCCGCTGGCGGAGTCGGTGGTGCAGCAATGAACCCCGCCATCGAGAAAGTGTCCCGTTCTGCCAACCGGGCAGGAGCACTCGGCGTCCAGCGCCTGAACTCCGACGACCCGGCTGCGCTTGCACGCTGGGATGCCTTTGTTGAAACGTGTCCGGAGGCCACCTTTTTCCACAAGTCCGGCTGGCAGACAATCCTGCGCCAGGTCTTCGGTCATCGCACACACTTTCTCTTTGCCGAGCGTGCCGGTGTGATCGAGGGTGTGCTGCCGTTGGCACAGGTGAAAAGTCTGCTCTTCGGGAACTCGCTGGTCTCCCTGCCCTTCGCGGTCTATGGCGGAGTGGCGGCCGTCAGTCCGGCAGCCGTCGAGGCGCTGGAACTGGAGGCGCAGGCGATTGCCAGAAGTCTCGGGGTCGCGCACCTGGAATTGCGGAACATTCAGCCTCGCCATCCGGAATGGCCACGCCAGGATCTCTACGTCCGCTTTCGCAAGGCCATCGCACCCGAGGTCGACGCCAATATGCTGGCCATTCCGCGCAAGCAGCGCGCGATGGTGCGCAAGGGGATCAAGAATGGTTTATACAGCGAGATTGACGCCAATCCGGGGCGATTTTTCGCGCTGTACGCCGACAACGTCCACCGTCATGGCACGCCGGCAATGCCCCGCCGCTATTTCGACGCACTGCAGCAGGTGTTCGCTGCCGACTGCGAGGTACTGACCGTCGTGGACGGGACGGGGCGTTCGCTGAGCAGTGTGCTGAGTTTTTATTTTCGCGATGAGGTGCTGCCTTATTACGCGGGCGACGCCTTGGCGGCACGCGAACTCGCGGCCAACGACTTCAAGTACTGGGAACTGATGCGCCGTTCCTGCGAGAGAGGGTTGAAGGTTTTCGATTATGGTCGCAGCAAGCAGGGCACCGGTTCTTATGCTTTCAAGAAGAACTGGGGTTTCGAGCCGCAGCCGCTGGCTTACGAGTATTGCCTGTATGGGCGCGATGCCATCCCGCAGAATAACCCGTCGAATGCCAAATACCGGCTCCTGATCGACGCCTGGCGGCGCTTGCCGATCGGGTTTGCCAATTGGCTGGGGCCGTTCATTGTGCGTCACCTGGGTTGAGGGCGGTCGATAGCCATTGGAAACAAGTTCATGAACCAAGCCCCAAGCCCGATCGCCTTTGTCCCTCATCCCGGCTGGCGGGTGGCGCTTCCCGTAGTGCTCCTGACCCTGGCGGCGATCCTGGTCATTTTTCGTGAAACTGCGCTCGCGATGGTGGAAGTCTGGATGCGTAGCGGTACCTATGCCCATGGCTTCATTGTGCCGCCGATCAGCTTGTGGCTGATCTGGCGAATGCGCGAGAAAGTCGGGGTGCTGGCGCCCAGGCATTGTTATCCGGCAGTCCTTCTGTTGGCGGCAGCCGGTTGCGCCTGGCTGCTCGGGGAGGTGGCAACGGTCAATGTGGTTCCCCAGTTTGCGCTGATCTTCATGCTGGTATTCGCCGTGCTGGCGGTGCTTGGCCCGGTCGTTGCGCGCAGCATCGCTTTCCCACTGCTGTTCCTGTTCTTCGCCGTACCTTTCGGCGACTTTACCCAACCAAAACTGATGGAATGGACTGCCAAGTTTACAGTTCTCGGTTTGCGCCTGACGGGTGTCCCCGTGTACAGCGATGGTCTGAACCTGGTGATTCCCTCGGGCCGTTGGGCGGTCGTCGAGGCTTGCAGCGGCGTTCGCTACCTGATCGCCTCGGTCACCGTGGGAACCCTGTTTGCCTATCTGACTTATCATACCCTGCGACGGCGACTGATCTTTGTCATGGTCTCGATTCTGGTGCCAATCGTTGCCAACTGGGGACGTGCCTACATGATTGTCATGCTCGGCCATTTGTCGGGTAACACCTTGGCCGTTGGCGTCGACCATCTGATTTACGGCTGGGTTTTTTTCGGTTTCGTGATCATGCTCATGTTCTGGATCGGCGCGCGCTGGCGTGAAGATGAGCTGCTGCCAGAGGCGGCAAAGGTGTTGGCGGTGGCCGGCAATGGCACGGATTCGGCAATCTGGCGGGCCGCTTGCGCGACAGTCCTGGTGGCCGCAGTCTGGCCGATTGCGAACTGGCAGGTCGAGCGCGACACCTCTCCACCACTCAGCCAGCTCGCCTCGCTCGGGCCGATCATTGGCTGGCAGAGTGTCCCGCAAGGCTTGCCCAACTGGCAGCCGCGGTTCGAGAACTACTCGGCGAGTACCCAGGCAACCTTTGAGAACGATGGCCGTGTGGCTGGACTCTTTCTCGGGTACTACCGCAACCAGGATCAGCAGCACAAAATGGTCACTTCGATGAATGTCCTGGTGACCACTGAAGATCCCGTATGGAGCAAGGTGAGTAGTGGAACGAGCGAGATTGCGATCAACCAGCAGGCACTCACGGTGCGTACCGCCCTGTTGCGTGCACACAGCAGCAGTGCGCGCCTGGTGGTCTGGCAATGGTATTGGGTCAACGGACACTGGACTGCCAGCGATGTTCTGGCCAAAGTTTACACGGCGGTGTCGCGGCTGACCGGCAGCGGGGACGATTCGGCGGTGATCGTTCTTTATGCGCTGCAGCATCAGGCGGGTGAGGCGGAAGCCACCCTCGATGCTTTTGCCCGCGCTGCAGGGCCGGTCATCGCCGTCGCGCTGCAGCAGAGCAAGGCCGCCCGATGATCGGCGGGTACGACCGGTGCTGCGCGATTTGCGGGAGTTGCGCAAGCCAGGTTTGGCTGTCCGTAGGAGTAGGGCGGGCGTGAAACAGGATACCAGACCACTGATTCTGCATGTCATTCATCACCTGCACACGGGTGGTCTGGAGAACGGCCTGGTCAATCTGATCAACCATCTGCCAGAATCCCGTTATCGTCACGCGGTGGCGTGTGTCGAGGATTTTTCGGACTTTCGCCTGCGGGTGACTCGTCCGGATACCCCGGTAATTGCACTGCACCGTTCGCGTATCGGGGTTTGGCGACTCAGACAAGGGCTCTTTCGTCTTTGCCGTCAGCTTCGGCCGACGATCGTGCATTCGCGCAACCAGTCCGGGCTCGATGCCCTGTTACCGGCCAGACTGGCGGGGGTTCCCCACTGTATTCATGGCGAGCACGGTTGGGATGTGGATGATCTGAATGGGGAAAGGGTCAAGCCCGCCTTGTTGCGCCGGATGCACTCGCCGCTGGTCGACCGCTACATCACCGTATCCAGGGATCTCAGGAACTATCTTGTGCAGCGAGTGCGCATCTCCTCCAGACGCGTCACCCAGATCATCAATGGCGTCGATACGGTGCGCTTTTGCCCGCCATCGACTCGCTCGCAGCAGCTTCTGCCGGAAGGATTCGCGGGTCCGAATGCCATGATCATTGGTACTGTCGGCCGGCTGCAGGCGGTCAAGGATCAGGAGACCCTGCTACAGGCGTTTGCCCGGCTGGTCAAGAGTGGGGGTGAGGTCGAGTCAAGGGCGCGGCTGGTCATTGTGGGAGAGGGCCCCTTGCGCGATAGCCTGTGTCGCCTTGCCGACTCCCTGGGAGTTTCAGCGCGCACCTGGTTTCCAGGAAACGTCAGCAACGTTGCCGAGGTTCTGCGTACCTTCGACCTCTTTGTGCTGCCATCCTTGGCCGAGGGTATTTCCAATACCCTCCTGGAAGCGATGGCCAGTGGTCTGCCTCTGATCGCCACCGCCACCGGCGGCAATCTGGAACTCGTTGCAGAAGGTGTCAACGGCCGACTGTTTGTGCCGGGTGACGTCGATGCCCTGACCCGCTTGCTGAACCAGTACCTCGGCGATCCCTCGATATTGAGCGCACACGGCAACAACGCGCGCGAGATGGCAGTCAGGCGTTTCAGTCTGCCAGCAATGCTGGCGAGCTACCAGGCGGTATACGAGGAATTCTGTGATCGACGCTAGCCTGTTCCGGAAATGCGCGGCAGGGCATCGGCAATTGGCAAAAGCAGATTCCGTGTTCAGGGCTCTGACCCTCACTGGCATGACGTTTTGACTAAATACCTGGGCAAGCAGCAGGTATTTTTCTGACTACGAGAAGACATAGATAAACCATGTGCGGCATAACCGGAATTTTCGATACTCGCGGTCGGCGTGACATTGATCGCGCCGTGCTCATGCGGATGAACGAGTCACAGCACCATCGTGGCCCGGACGAGGGTGGTTTGCATGTCGAACCGGGCGTTGGCCTGGGGCACCGGCGGCTCTCGATCATCGACCTGTCGACTGGCCAGCAGCCGCTCTACAACGAGGACCAGAGCGTTTGCGTGGTGTTCAACGGCGAGATCTACAATTACCAGGAACTGATCCCGGAATTGCTGGCGCTTGGACATGTTTTCCACACCCGTAGCGATACCGAGGTCATCGTGCATGCCTGGGAAGCCTGGGGCGAGGATTGCGTTCAACGTTTTCGCGGCATGTTCGCCTTTGCCCTCTGGGATCGCAACCGCGAAACACTTTTCCTGGCACGTGACCGGCTTGCGGTCAAGCCGCTCTACTATGCTCTGCTGCCGGACGGGATTCTGCTCTTCGGCTCCGAACTCAAATCCCTGCTGGCCCATGGCGCTCTGGCGCGCGACATTGATCCACTGGCGGTTGAAGAATACTTCGCGCTCGGTTATGTGGCCGAACCGAGAACCATTTTTCGTCAGGCCAGGAAACTGCCACCAGGCCACACGCTGACACTACGCCGCGGTCTTCCGATTGCACAGCCGAAAGAGTATTGGGATCTGCGCTTCAGCCTTGACAACCCGTGTTCGATGGAGGCGGCCTGTGCACAGCTCGACGACAAACTCAGCGAGTCGATTCGCCTGCGCATGATCTCGGAAGTGCCGCTCGGCGCCTTCCTTTCCGGGGGGGTCGATTCAAGCGCGGTCGTCGCGCTGATGGCGGAGCTCTCGGCTGAGCCGGTCAACACCTGTTCGATTGCCTTTGACGACCCCGCATTCAACGAAGCCGCATTCGCTCAGACGGTCGCTGACCGCTATCGAACCAACCATCACTGCGACCTGGTCGCCAGCGACGACTTCGACCTGATCGACACGCTGGCCAGGCTGTATGACGAACCCTATGCCGACAGCTCGGCGATTCCGACCTACCGGGTTTGTCAGCTGGCACGGAAACATGTCACGGTGGCCCTCTCGGGCGATGGGGGGGATGAGACTTTCGGAGGTTATCGCCGCTATCGTCTACACCTGATGGAAGAGCGCCTGCGCTCGGCGATGCCGCATAGCGTGCGCCGACCACTGTTTGGCCTGCTCGGCCGCGTCTACCCGAAAGCGGACTGGGCGCCGCGCATGTTCCGCGCCAAGACGACGTTTCAAGGCATGGGGAGAACTTCGGTGGAAGCCTATTTCCATTCCGTGTCGATCCTGCGCGGACCGATGCGCAGCGAACTTTTTACCGATCGTTTCCGCCGTGAAATCGACGGCTACAGCGCTGAAGAGGTTTTTCGCCACCATGCGGAGCGGGCGGACACCGACGATCCGCTGGCCGTGATCCAGTACCTCGATCTCAAAACCTATCTGGTCGGTGACATCAATACCAAGGTTGACCGCGCCAGCATGGCGCACTCGCTCGAGGTGCGTGAACCGCTGATGGATCATCCATTGGTCGAATGGATGGCGACGCTACCTTCTTCGCTCAAGGTGCGTGGCCAGGAAGGCAAGTTTCTGCTAAAAAAAGCGATGGAACCTCGCCTGCCACAAGACATCCTGTACCGCCCGAAAATGGGTTTTGCCGTGCCGCTGGCCCGCTGGTTCCGCGGCCCGCTCAGGGAGCGCGTTCGCCAGGCCGTGCTTGGACCACGCCTGGCAGCGACCGGCTGGTTCAATCAGGATTATCTGCGACACCTGGTCGATGCCCATCAGTCGGGGGCGAGCGACTACAGTTCGCCCTTGTGGACGGTACTGATGTTTGAAGCCTTCCTGCGCAATGTCCTGGATGCGCCGCCGACCGATCCGGTGGCCATCGTCAGCGCGGCGCAAGCACCACGATGAGCCTCCGTGTTCTGCACGTGCTTGACCATTCGTTGCCGCTGCACAGCGGCTACAGCTTTCGTACTTTGGCCATTTTGCGTGAGCAGCGCGCGCTGGGCTGGCAGACGGTGCATCTGACGACGCCCAAACAGGGTGTCGGGACAGCCCTGCAGGAAGAGGTCGATGGCTGGCTTTTTCATCGAACGCCGAGTGCCCACGGCAGCGGCCTGCTCCGTCAGATGCGATTGACGACCACCCGCCTGCAGGAGGTCGTCCGGGCCACGCGGCCGGATCTCATTCATGCCCATTCACCCGTCCTCAATGCCCTGCCCAGCCTCTGGGTCGGTCGCCGGCAGCGTCTGCCAGTGGTCTACGAGATGCGCGCTTCCTGGGAGGATGCGGCTGTCGATCATGGCACGACAAAGGAAGGCAGTCTGCGCTACCGCGTATCGCGAGGGCTGGAGAGCCTGGCACTTCGCCATGCCGATCAGGTGACGACGATTTGTGAAGGTCTGCGCGGCGATATCGCCATTCGCGGTATCCCGCCCGAGCGAATCACGGTGATTCCGAACGCCGTAGACGTCAGCCTGTTTCGCTATGGCGTCGAACCCGATGCCCGGTTGCGCTGTTCGCTGGGACTCGAAGGCGCGACAGTCGTCGGTTTTGCCGGTTCATTCTATGGTTACGAAGGCCTGGATCTGCTGATCGAGGCAGCCCGCCGGATGCTTCCCCGACAGCCGCGGCTGCGCGTGTTGCTGGTCGGTGGTGGACCGCAGGAGAGCAATCTGAAGGCACAGGTGGCCGCCGCCGGGATGCAGGAGCAGGTGATTTTCACCGGCCGGGTAGCGCACAACGAGGTGCAACGCTATTACGAACTGATCGACGTGCTGGCGTATCCGCGTTTACCGATCCGGCTGACCGAACTGGTCACGCCGCTCAAGCCACTCGAAGCCATGGCGCAGGGGCGGATGCTGGTCGCCTCTGACGTCGGCGGCCACCGCGAGTTGATCCGGCACGGCGAAACCGGTTTCCTGTTTCGTGCCGGTGATCCTGCGTCCCTCGCAGCGGCGATCGAAGACCTTCTGGCCAAACGCCCTCTGTGGCCACAGATTCGTCGGCAAGCGCGTAGCTTTGTCGAGGTCGAGCGTACCTGGGCCGACAGTGTGGCCCGCTATCGCGAGGTCTACCGTCGAGCACTCGCCCGTTATGACCGCCGTCCAACCCTTTGATCCAGAGGCTCCATTGTGTGTGGTATTCACGGTATCTATCGTTTTGACGGGCTGAGCGTCGAGCCCGGAATTCTCTCTGCAATGGGCGATCGCACGCGTCACCGCGGTCCCGATGATGAAGGCAGTCACGTCGATGGCCATTGCGGCATCGCCATGCGCAGGCTGTCGATCATCGACCTGGCGGGTGGTCACCAGCCCCTTTCGAATGCCGATGGAACGTTGTGGCTGGTGTGCAATGGCGAGATTTACAACTTCCGCGAGTTGCGCAGCGAACTGCAGGCAAAGCGCTATCATTTCAAGACCGGTTCCGATTCCGAGGTGATGTTGCACCTTTATGATGCCGAGGGTGACGACTTCATCCACCGGTTGAACGGCATGTTTGACTTTGCGCTCTGGGACGCGCGTCGGCGTCGCTTGCTGATTGGCCGCGACCGGCTCGGGGTGAAGCCGCTGTACGTGCTGCAGGACGGGCAGCAGCTTGCCTTCGCCAGTGAAGCCAAAGCCCTCCTGGCTTTGCCAGGGGTCAGTGCAGAACTCAATCGGCGGGTTGTCGCCGACTACCTGCATCTCGGCTACGTCGCCGCGCCTGACTGTATCTTCCAGGGAATTCGCAAGTTGCCGCCGGCCACGCTGCTGGCGGTCGAAGGTGGTCAGGTGCACGAATGGCGCTACTGGCGGCTGCCTGAGCGGGTTCGCCAGGATCTTTCCGAGAGTGAGTGGAGCGAATGCGTGCGGACTCAGCTTGAGGAATCTGTACGCATGCAGATGGTCAGCGATGTTCCGATCGGAGCCTTTCTCTCGGGGGGCGTCGATTCGAGCGCCGTAGTCGGTTTGATGGCCCGTCACTCGCCACAGCCGATACGCACCTATGCCATCGGTTTTGCTGGTGGCGAAGCCGAGGCGCTGTATAACGAATTGCCCTATGCGCGTCGCGTTGCCGAACTGTTTTCAACGCAGCATCGCGAGATTCTCGTTCGTCCCGACGTCGTCGCATTATTGCCGAAGCTGCTATGGCATATGGATGAGCCTTTGTCGGACACGGCATTCATCACCACCTTCCTGGTTTCGGAGTTTGCTCGCCAGGATGTCAAGGTGATCTTGTCCGGGGTCGGTGGCGATGAACTGTTCGGCGGCTACCGCCGCTACCTCGGCGGCCACTACGCCCAGCGTTATCGGCGTTTGCCCGACTGGTTGCGGCGTTCGGCCAGCTTTGCAGCCGCGCACCTGCCCGCCGACCGGCACTCCGGATTTCTCAATACGCTACGCCTGGCCAAGGGCTTCCTGGCATCCGCTGAAATGACCGCCGACGAACGCTATCGCAGCTACCTGCAGGTGCTCGATCGGCAGTCCGTCGCGGCTTTGTTGATCGACCCGAGTGGGGCGGCATCCGATTCGCTGGCACGCGCCTTTGCTGCGGCCGGTAATGCGGACGAACTCAACCGCATGTTCGCGGTCGATGCCGAAACACAACTGCCTGATGATTTGCTGCTGCTGACCGACAAGATGAGCATGGCCGTGTCGCTCGAATGCCGGGTGCCGCTGCTTGATCATGAACTCGTCGAACTGGCGGCTGCCATGCCGGCATCGATCAAGATGCGTGATGGCCGGCTCAAACATCTCTTCAAGGCGTCGCTCGCTGATTTGCTCCCCGACGACATCCTCAACCGCAAGAAGCGCGGTTTTGGCACCCCGATGGGCGCCTGGCTGAAGCGCGAACTGGCCCCCCTGCTGAGTCGATTGCTGGCGGCCGAAGTGGTGACTTCGCGGGGTCTGTTCCGCCAGTCGGCGGTCGACCAGTTGGTGGCAGCACATGCAGCCAACCGCATTGACGGCACCGACATCCTGCTGGCCCTGATGAATCTCGAGATCTGGAGCCGGATCTATCTCGATCATCGCGACCCCGGCAACGTTGCTGAAGAACTGAAAAGCTACATCGCATGAACATCCTTTACGTCTGCCACCGTTTTCCATTCCCGCCCAAGCGTGGCGGGAAGATCCGGCCCTTCAACATGATCCGGCATCTCTCGGCCAGCGGCCACCAGGTGACGGTCTGTTCGCTCGCGCGCTCGTCGCAGGAAGCCGAGGAAGGTCGCGGGATTGCACCGCACTGTGCCGCGTTCGAGATGGCACAGGTCTCGGATCCGGTACAGACTCTGCGAATGGTCGCCCGCCTTCCCGTGCCACAGCCTTCCTCGATGGGTTATTTCTATTCGGCGTCGCTGCGGCAGTGCGTGCGCCGACTGTTGAGCGCGCAGCAGTGGGACCTGATCTTTGTCCATTGCTCATCGGTCGCGCAGTACGTCGAACAGGTTCGCGATGTGCCGAAGATTCTCGACTTTGGCGACATGGATTCGCAGAAGTGGCTCGAGTATGCCAACTACAAACCCTTTCCGCTTTCCCTCGGTTATCGGCTGGAAGGCATGAAAATGCTGGCGGCTGAAAAGCGTCTGGCCAGACTGTTCGACTTATGTACGGCGACCACCCGCGCCGAGTGGGAAACACTCGAAGGCTATGGCACTGGCGTGGCGACCGACTGGTTTCCGAACGGTGTCGATAGCGAGTTTTTCTGCCCTTCCAACGAGCCTTATGACGCGGACACCATCAGCTTCATTGGCCGTATGGACTACTACCCGAATCAGGAATGCATGGCACGTTTCTGCGCGCAGATCTGGCCCTTGCTCAGGCGCTGTCGGCCGAACATCAAATTGTTGATCGTCGGTGCCGATCCATCACCAGAGATGCAAAAGCTGGGTGATCTGCCTGGCGTCACGGTTACCGGTTCGGTACCTGATGTTCGCCCGTACATTCGCAAGTCGGCGTTGATGGTGGCGCCACTCAACATTGCCCGCGGTACGCAGAACAAGATTCTCGAGGCAATGGCCATGGGTGTGCCGGTGGTGACTAGCCGGGTTGCCGCAGGTGGCGTCGACGCCGAGTCCGTGAAGCATTTCCTTGTTGCTGATACAACAGAAGAATATTCTGCAGCGATTCTGCGGATCCTGGACGATCCGGCGGAACGGCAGCGACTGGCACTGGCTGGACGGCAGCGCATGCTCAGCAACCATGCCTGGCCGAATTCGATGGGAAGACTGGACCAGATCATTGATCGCTGCATCAGGAACTTCTCGCAAAGCAAAAGGAAACTCGCATGAAAATTAGCATTTTCGGTTTGGGCTATGTCGGTGCCGTGTCTTTGGCATGTCTTTCGCGTGATGGTCACGAGGTGATCGGCGTCGATATCGATGCGACCAAACTGGAACTGATCATGGCTGGCAAGACACCGGTGGTCGAAGAGGGGATGGTCGACCTGATGGCCCTTGCTGCGGCCAGTGGTCGCGTCACCGTCACTACCGATGCGCAGCAGGCAGTGCTCGACAGTGAGGTTTCCCTGGTTTGTGTCGGAACGCCGTCAGCCCCCAACGGCAGTCAGGATCAGGGGGCGATCCTGCGTCTGGCGGCAGAGATGGGCTGTGCGATCGCGGGCAAGCGTGAGCCGCACATCGTCGTCTTTCGTTCGACGCTGGTGCCCGGTACGGTTGAGGACGTACTGCGGCCGATTATCGAAGAAAAATCCGGCAAAAAGGATGGCGAGGGCTTCTTCCTCTGCTTTCAGCCGGAGTTTCTGCGCGAAGGCTCGTCGATTCGCGATTACGACAAGCCACCGTTCACCGTCGTCGGTGCCCACCATGCCTATCCGGTCAAGCGCCTGCGCGCACTGTTTGGCAATTTGCCGTGTCGCTTCATCGAAACCTCAATTCGCTCGGCCGAGATGATGAAATATTGCTGCAACAACTTTCATGCGCTCAAGATCACCTTCGCGAATGAAACGGCACGTCTTTGCGAGGCTCTCGGCGTCGATGCCTTCGAGGTGATGGATCTGGTCTGTCAGGACACGCAGCTCAACATCTCGACGGCGTATCTCAAGCCTGGCTATGCCTTTGGCGGCTCGTGCCTGCCGAAGGATCTGCGCGCGACGACCTACCTGGCCAAGATCCACGACGTGGACATCCCGATGCTCGGTGGCATCATGCAGTCGAACCGGAATCATCTGGATCTGGCGCTGCGCAAACTGCTCGCCCTTGGCAAGCGAAAGATCGGTTTCGTCGGACTGTCGTTCAAGACCGGCACTGACGACCTGCGAGAAAGCCCGCTGGTGACGCTGGCCGAACAACTCATCGGCAAGGGGATGCAACTGGCCATTTATGATCCGGAGGTTCATCTGGCAAGCCTGCTCGGAGCCAACCGCAGCTTCATCCAGACGCATCTGCCGCATATCGGGCAGATGATGCGGCCGGAACTCGATGAGGTCATTCGAGAGTCGGAAGTGCTGGTGATCGGGCTCTCCGGGCAGGCGGTCGCGGACACTCTGGCCAGATCATGCAGTTCCGGACAGGTGCTGCTCGATCTGGTCCGACTGCCGAATCGTTCAGCGATTGCGGCCAGGGTGCTTGGTTTGTGCTGGTAGGAACAGGTCGCATGTCGGACTCCGCTCGGCGCTGGCGTCTGGGTGTCTGGGTGAGTCTGATCGTCCTGGCGGGCGCGCTGTTATCCTTGGCGCCGTACATGACGAGTTCGACCGAGGTCGTTCGTATGCGGCACGCTCTCGTCCTGGCTACTGGCGGCAACGCCGGTTTCAACTGGACCCCGGCGGAGGTGCCGGCCGACTTTCTTCTCGAGCGGGCAGCTCCCGATCCGCTATTTGTCGACGTGGTCAACCGTCTCGGACTCGCGGCGATGTCATCGGACTGGGAGCGGGCGATCGTCATCAGCCGCCATCTGCTCGGCTCAAGCCCGGTATTGCTGGGCGGCCCGATCCAGTCCGACCTGCGCGATACCTATCGGAAGATCGTCGACCAAGGGCAGGGCTATTGCGGCGACTTCACACAGGTCTTTTCCGGACTGGCGATAGCTGCCGGCATTCCGGTACGTGCCTGGGCATTCTCCTTTGACGGCTTTGGCGGCCACGGACATATCTGGCCCGAGATCTGGAACCGGCAACTTGGGCGCTGGCAACTCCTCGATGTCTTCGACAACTACTATTTTGTCGGCCCCGAGGACATTCCGCTGGCGGCGCTCGAGGTTCGTCGAGCGATGCTGGAAGATCCGACCTCGCTTCGTCTTGTCCCACTGCATCCGGGGAGGCGGCCAGGAGCGGTAATCGAAGCGAAGATGTGGGATTACTACCGTCGCGGCCTGCCGGAGTGGTATATGGTGTGGGGCAACAATGTCTTCTCGTATGACCGGTCACACTTGGTACGCCTTTTTCGGTCTTTCTCGCATTCGCTCGAGCAGCTTGTCGCCATTGTCGGAGGCGTCTATCCCGGCGTCAGAATTCTCGAGGAACCTGCCAATCGGCGGCAAGTGGAGGCCATTCACCGCGTCCGTTGTCATCTGTTGTTGGTCGGCGCACTGGTGGTTGCTGCTCTGCTGGCACTGCTGATTTCTCTCGCTGGCTGGTATCTGGCCAGACGAGGATCGTTGCGGCGGGCCGAGGGGTGACGACGATAATGGGCGCAGCAAAGCATGCGATGAACGGCGAGTCCCTGGCGCGAATCTGTGTCGTTGGGCCCTTGCCGCCCCCATCCGGTGGCATGGCGAATCAATGCGAACAACTCGTTCGTTTGCTACGGGCTGACGGCTTGGATGTCGAACTGGTACGCACCAACGCGCCCTATCGACCAGCCTGGGTGGGTCATTTGCCGGTGCTGCGCGCCGGTTTTCGTCTGCTGCCGTATCTGCTGGAGCTTTGGCAGGCGGCTGGGCGCGCGAGCGTGATGCATGTTCTTGCCAACTCCGGCTGGGCCTGGCATCTGCTTGCCGCTCCGGCGATGGTCGTCGCTCGTCTGCGCGGCACGCCGGTGATCATCAACTACCGGGGAGGGAATGCCGATACTTTCTTTGCCGGAGCGCCGCGAAACGTACTCCGCATGCTCGCCGGGGCAGCGTTGAGAGTCACCCCTTCGGCATTTCTGCAGCGGGTCTTTGCACGCCACGGGCTGACTGCCGAAGTCATTCCGAATATCGTCGATCTTTCCCGCTTCATGCCGAGCCCGCCACGGTGTTTTGGTGACGCGCCCCATCTGGTGGTCACCCGCAATCTCGAAACGATCTACGACATTCCAACAGCGATGCGAGCTTTTGCGCGGGTCAGGCCCTCATTTCCGGGCGCCCGCCTGACTGTCGCCGGCAGCGGGCCGGAGCTTGGACGCCTGCAGCAACTGACTGTTGAACTTGGTCTGCAGGACAGCGTATGCTTCGCCGGTCGCATCGACAACGCCGACATTCCAGCGCTGTACACTTCAGCGGATTGCCTGCTCAATCCGAGCACCGTCGACAACATGCCGATCTCGATTCTCGAGGCTTTCGCCAGCGGTGTGCCGGTGGTCAGCACGTCTGCGGGCGGAATCCCCGACCTGGTTGAGCAAGGAGTCAGCGGTTTGCTGGTGCCGATCGCTGACCACGAGGCGATGTCGCGAGAAGTCCTGCGCGTCCTGCAGGATGCTGGCCTGGCTATGGCTCTCAAACAGGCGGGTCTGGCACAAGCCAGAAGGTATTCTTGGCCGCAAGTACGAGGGCAGTGGCTGGACGCTTACCGGCGGGTCGGTGCAGCGAAGAGTAAGTTGACCCCTGTGATCCGTACTAATGGAGATTTGCCATGACTGCTCTTTCCGAAGCACTGCTGCGGAAATGCTACGCCAATAGCCCTCATCCCTATCGTTTGTACGAAGAGCGCGTCACGCAACTACTGACTCCGGATTCCGTACTGCTCGACGCAGGTTGTGGGCGTACCGTCCCGGTCCTGAGAAAGTATCTTGGACGTGCCCGCCGTCTGATCGGGATCGAATTGGTCAGCTTTAGCGACGTTCCTCCTGGGATCGAGACCTATAATGCGGACCTGTCGGACATGCCGTTGCCCGACGCCAGCGTGGACCTCATCATGTCACGCAGCGTTTTCGAACATCTGACAGACCCCGCGGCGGTGTACAAGGAGTTCTCGCGCGTCTTGCGCCCAGGAGGCGCGGTGGTGTTCCTGACCGCCAACATGTGGGATTACGGTACGCTGGTTGCGCGCCTGGTCCCCAACCGCTTCCACAGCAGGATCGTCAAGCAGGTGGAAGGAAGAGCGGAAGAGGACACTTTTCCGACCGCCTATCGGACCAACACACGTACCGATGTGGAACATCTGGCGACTTCGGCTGGGTTCACTGTAGAGAACTTCGAGTACCTTAGCCAATACCCCAACTACTTGATGTTCAATGGTGCCCTGTTCTTCCTGGGCACATGCTACGAGAAATTGATCAGCCGCTTCGAGATCCTGCGCTTTCTCCGGGGCTGGATCATGGTCACGCTGCGCAAGCCGGGCCTGAGTCGCTGACAGCTAGAGCACTGAAGAACAGGATGGCGGACATGGTTGAGCCGGGAATCTTTGGTTTGCGAGTTCGATTTCTGGGCCAACCCGCTAGGGAGCGGAAATGGTGCGGATGTTACAAGCGGCCTTTCGGGATAGAGCGAAGGCCGGACAGGTGCAAGCGACAATGAGGGACATCCGTTTACAGGTGCGAACGCAACGGCCAGGCGCCTCCTGTCGTCGGGTGGCCGCGAGGAGAGAGTCGTGAACTTGTATACCGCCATGTGTTCAAATCTCCTCTTTCCCTTGCATGAGCGTCTCAAGGGGCACGATTCGGTGGCTGTGCGCAAGAGGCTCGAGGAAAGCCAGTGGTGGTCAGCGGATCGACTGGTTGACTATCGCACGGGTCGTCTGCGCGACTTCCTGGCGGACATTGGGCTGCGCGTTCCCTACTACCGGGATTTGTTCCGGCGCCTTGGTTTCGACCCGAGGTCGGTGCGCAGCATCGATGACTTGTCCGCCTTGCCGTTGCTGAACAAACACGACATTCGCGTTAACGTCGACCGACTCAAGGCAGACAGTCACGGTCCGCTGACGCGCTACAATACCGGTGGTTCTTCCGGTGAGCCGCTGATCTTCTATATGGGCCGGGGGCGGAAGAGCCACGACGTGGCTGCCAAGTGGCGCGCCACACGCTGGTGGGACGTTGACATCGGCGATAGCGAACTGGTGGTCTGGGGCAGCCCGATCGAACTGGGTGCGCAGGACCGTATTCGACGTCTGCGCGACGGGCTGATGAGAAGCCATTTGTTGCCGGCCTTTGAAATGTCAGCGACGAATCTCGATCGCTTTGTGGATACCATCCGAGCCCGGCGTCCGACAATGCTTTTCGGTTACCCCTCGAGCCTTTCTCTGATTGCCCGCCATGCCCAGCAGAAACACTTGGAAATGAGCAGGCTGGGTATCCGTGTCGCATTTGTGACTTCCGAGAAACTCTACGACGAGCAACGCACCCTGATC
Source organism: Candidatus Accumulibacter vicinus (assembly GCA_002425405.1). Classification (GTDB taxonomy): domain Bacteria; phylum Pseudomonadota; class Gammaproteobacteria; order Burkholderiales; family Rhodocyclaceae; genus Accumulibacter; species Accumulibacter vicinus. Next base: position 23,051 of record DIME01000151.1, on the reverse strand, counting down.
AGCGAAGTATTTGCCTGTCCGGTGGCCAACGGTTACGGTGCCCGCGATGCTGGATTCATTGCGCACCAGTGTCCTTCCGGTAGCCTGCACATCAGTGCCGAGGACATCGTGATCGAAACCGTGGGTCCGGATGGCAGGCATGTAGGGCGCGGGCAGCCCGGCGAAATCGTTGTCACGCACCTGGCGACAGCCGATTTCCCTTTTGTCCGCTACCGCACCGGCGATATCGGTGTCCTGAGTGACAGGATCTGCCCCTGCGGCCGCAACCTGCCTGTTCTGGAAGAGGTACAGGGGCGCACCACAGACTTTGTGATCGCCCAGGATGGTACCGTGATGCACGGGCTCGCGCTGATTTATACGGTTCGTGACCTGCCTGGTGTCGAGCGTTTCAGGATCGAGCAGGTGTCCATCGATCAAACGATCGTCAAGGTTGTTACCGGATCGGCTTTTGACCAGGTGTCGGAGGATCGTATCGTGCGCGATTTCAAGGCGCGTCTGGGCAGAAACGTGGATGTGCGCATCGAAAAGGTCCGTGAAATTGCCAGCGAAGCATCCGGGAAGTTCCGTTACGTCGTCAGCCATGTGAAACCCCTTGTGGGCGTTGAGAAAGTCACGGATGCGTGACCTGCTGATACTGGGCATCATCATCGCGGTCCTGCCTTTTGCAATCGCTCATACCTGGATCGCCGTGATTCTGTGGACCTGGATCAGCCTCATGAACCCCCACAGATTGGCCTTTGGCTTTATCCACACTGCACCGATTGCCGCCGTGGCTGCCGGTGCTGCGTTACTCTCGCTGGTCATCACACGCGACAAGCTGCGCATGCCGTGGACTCCTCCGGTCATCGTCCTCCTGCTCCTGGTCATGTGGATGTGTTTGACGACGGTCTTCGCCATTGATCCAGTAGCTTCCGCAACCCAGCTCAATAAGGTCATGAAGATCCAGATCATGACTGTTGTCGCCCTGATTGCCCTGCAAACACGCAAACACATCGAGATGTTCATCTGGATCATTGTTCTCTCGATTGGTTACTATGGGCTCAAGGGCGGCATCTTTACCATTCTCACCGGGGGGGGCTCCAAAGTATGGGGACCTCCAGGCAGCTTTATTGAGGAAAACAACGCCCTGGCCGTGGCGGTGATCATGACCATCCCGCTGATCAACTACCTGCGGATGGTCACAACCCGCCTCGTTTTCCGCCTCGGTTTGCTGGCGCTGATGTTGCTGTGCACGCTCTCCGCGTTGGGATCACAGTCGAGAGGGGCATTCCTGGCGATCTCTGCGATGGGGCTGGTGCTGTGGTATCGGTCCGAGAGAAAAGTTTTGAATGGAGTGGTCATTGCTGTCATCGCCGCCGGTTTGATTGCTTTCATGCCCAGTTCGTGGGAACAACGGATGCGGACAATAGAGACCTATCAACAGGATAACTCTGCGCAATCCCGACTGGGTGCTTGGCGGTTCTGCGCAAACGTTGCCAATCACCGCCTGCTGGGCGGCGGCTTTGATCTCTATACCCCCATGAATTATGCGGTATATGCTCCTGCGGAAAGTGTCGGAACGCCCGTGGCACACAGCATCTACTTCTCGATGCTTGGTGAGCATGGCTATGGTGGCCTGTTCCTGTTCCTGTTGTTATGGTGGCTGACTTTTCGTTGCGCAGCCCGAATACGCCGGCAGACTAAGGATCGGCCGGAGATGGCATGGACTTATCATCTTGCCGGCATGTGTCAGGTCTCCATGGTCGGCTATCTGGCGGGTGGCGCGTTCCTCCAACTGGCCTATTTTGACTTGCCTTACAACATTCTGGTGGTTCTTGTCGTGGCTGATCGCTGGATCAGAGAGGGGGGATGGCACCAGGAGAAGGTCGGCGCTTTTGGTTCGGGAAAACCCACCACCTCTGCCATTGCACCCCATCCGGCAGCGAATTAATTGACATGATCATAAAAACTCTCGCCCATGCACTATCCCCGGCAGGGGTTCGTGGACGACTCTCGGTCCTGATCTTTCATCGTGTTCTTGCGCATCGGGATGCCATTCGTACCTGGGACATCGATGCGAATGATTTTACACGCACGATGACCTGGCTCAAGGAGTCGTTCAATGTCCTGCCTCTTGACCAGGCGATTGCTCGACTGATTGACCGTACCTTGCCCGCGCGCGCAGCCTGCATCACCTTCGATGACGGATATGCGGATAATTTCACGGTCGCGATGCCGATCCTCAGAGATCATGGGCTGACAGCAACCTTCTTCATGGCGACAGGCTTTCTTGATGGTGGACGGATGTGGAACGACACGGTGATCGAGGCAGTCAGCCATTGCGGCAAACCGCGGCTGGATCTTTCTGAAGAGGGCCTGGGAGTGCACGAACTGAATTCGGCTGTCACTATTCGTCAGGCGATCATGAGCATCCTCAATGCGGTCAAGTATCGGGAGCCTGCGGAACGTCGCAGGACGGTCGATTACGTTGCTGCAGTCGCCGGGGTCAGGTTGCCGAATGATCTGATGCTGACCTCGGAGCAGGTGAGGGCCATGCGCCGTGCCGGCATGCTGATTGGCGCGCATACCGTCACACACCCGATTCTTGCCCGTCTGAAGCCGGAGGAAGTGCGTAGCGAGATTCTCGACAGCAAGCAGTTCCTGGAGTCGCTGTTGCAGGAACGCGTCAGCTTGTTTGCCTACCCCAACGGAAAACCCAATATCGATTATCGTGCCGGAGATGCCGAGGTCGTTCGCGGCCTGGGCTTTGACGCCGCCGTCACGACAGCATGGGGAGTCGCCGATTTCCGGTGCGACCTCATGCAGCTGCCCCGCTTTACCCCCTGGGACAAAACCCGACTTCGCTTCGGCGCAAGACTGATCAGGAACTTGTGGCAGAATGAGCAACTTCGATCGGGACAGATGGCGTGTCCATGATGGGAGAGAAGCAAGGCGCATCCAGTCATGATGAATTGATCTGGGGTCCTGTCCAGATATTCCGTGCCGTTGCTTAACACGTCCATGCAAACCGATGTCAACGACCCCCAAGATTTCTGTCATCATTCCCTGCTATAACGCAGAACGATACATTGTTTCCGCGATTTCCTCCGTATTGGCGCAAAACTGGCCAAATCTCGAAGTCGTGGTGGTCGATGATGGCTCCTCCGATCGCTCGGCCGAGCTCATTTGTGCCAGTTTTCCCGAGGTCAGGCTGGTGCAGCAGCGCAATCAGGGCATTGCGGTCGCGCGCAACCATGGCATCGCATGCGCACAGGGTGACTGGATCGCCTTCCTTGATGCTGATGACATATGGCTGCCGGGCAAGCTGCAGGCACAGTGGGATACACTAAGCGCCGTACCCGGCGCGCGCATGTGTCACACTGCCTTCGAGTTTTGGACCAGCACTGAACCTTCGCCGGAACCCGCCTTCCTGGCGGCATTGCAAAGTCGCTCGGGTGACCGCCGGCGCTGGTTTGGCGTGAGCGGCTGGATCTATCCTCAGTTGTTACTTGATTGTGCGGTGTGGACATCGACCGTGTTGGTGCATCGATCGGTTTTCTCTGAAGTGGGCCAGTTTGATCAGAGCCTGCGGATTGGTGAAGACTATGATCTTTGGTTGCGCATCTCCCGCGTGACCCAGATTCTGCATGTGGCATTCCCGTATGCACTGTATCGAATGCACCCCACGAGTATTACAAGGTCAATTGTCCAGGAGAACCATCGTGGTCTGGTGATCAGCCGTGCCTTGGCGCGCTGGGGATACCGCTCGCCAGACGGCAGCAGCGCACGCAAGGCAGATGTGGATCGTGCCTTGGCAAATACCTGGAGCGAGTTCGCGTGTGTCCACCTTACTGCCGGTAACTTGATCCGTGCCCGGCAGGCTGCACTGACGGCGCTGCGTATTGACATGACCCATGCAAAGGGATGGAAAGTGCTCATCAGCACCTTTGCAGGATCTTTGTTTAGCCACAAGTAACCATAAAGATATTGCATGGGTGATCTGTGCCGGTCGAGACTTTTCGCAAGGCGAAATGAAGAATGAAAGTTGCACTGTTATGCTCCGGATTGGGCAATGTCTATCGTGGACATGAAGTATTTGCACGCGATCTCTTCACGCTTTTGGGAGATTCGGTAGACGTGACTCTCTTCAAGGGTGGAGGCGAGCCTGCGCCAAGGGAGTGGGTGATTGACAACATTCCGCGCAATGCCGGATGTCTTGATTACCTCCACGTCGTGGCGTCTCCCAAGTGGGCAGCGGCAATTGCCGAAGGAGAGCGCTGCCGGATAGAGGGCGAAACTTTTGCTTATGCCGCGCTTAAACCCTTACTAGAAGGGGCGTTTGATGTCATTCATTGCCTGGAACGTGAAGTGTGCAACATCATTTATGATAATCGCCATTTGTTCAGGTCTACGCCGAAGATCCTGTTTTCCAACGGCGGCGCAATACCTGCCAGAGACCTGCCGCGCTGCGATTTCGTTCAGGAACACACCGAACTGAATTTGTCTTATAGTGCCAAAGGCAAGTCGTTTCTGATACCACATGGTGTGGATGTCAACTTGTTTCATCCTGGAGTGGTCTCCGATTTTCGTGCGCAGCATGACATTCCGCAGGATGCATTTGTAGTGATCAGCGTCGGTGCCGTCGCCTATCAGCATAAACGCATGGATTATGTGGTCAGGGAGGTCGCGGCCATCAAGGATGCGTATCTGTTGATCGTCGGCCAGGAAACCAAGGACACGGCCGAGATCAAGGCCCTTGGCAAGCGCTTGATGGGGGAGAGAATCATCTTTACGAAGGTCCAGCATGATGATTTGCCTATGGTGTATGCAGCCGCCAATGTTTTTACCTTGGGTTCCGTTTTTGAGACCTTTGGAATTGTCTATATTGAGGCTATGTCAATGGGTTTGCCCGTAATCTGCACCAATCACAAAAATCAGCGCGCCATTGTCAAGGAAGGAATCTTTATCGACGTGAGCAAGTCGGGCGCACTGACCAAGGCCCTTCGGGATACCGACCGGTCAACCTTGGCAGCTCTGGGGCAACGCGGCAGGAAAATCGTGCTTGAGCACTACGACCTTTCGGTACTGAAGCGACAATACATCCAGCAATACCAGGCGATTGCGTCATCGCCAACGTCGTTGGCTGTTTATACATTGAAAAATAAGCTGGCGTCCAATACCAGAAATGCAATCCGGTCTGCTGCGAGATGGGTACATGGGCGTGCAGAATAATGAATGACCGGACATTCTTCGAGTAGTACATTGATCTGGGTGACCGGCGACGGAACAAGCAAGCAATCAACGGGTTGGCGACGCTCGCCGCGAGACCGACGGCGAGCATTCCTGGAGCGTGCTTGAGCGGGGGCGATGGGGCATACCGTTTCTTTGACAACGAACCACGATCCTGGCCACCGGTGTGGTCGCCCAGGAAATCCACCCACCGGTCGGTTGCCACCCGGTCGAGTGGCGCTTGTTTGACCAATCGTACAGCCGAGATGTCAAAATGATAGGAGAGAGAAATGGCTAGCTACATGAGACCGGGAAGATGCTCCGCGGTGGTCATCCTGCGATTCTTGGCGCTGGCCTTGGGCCTGATGGGCGTTTCGCCTGTCGCCTCAGTCCCCTCTGGGGTCATCACCGAGCAGGAGATGGCACTCATCCCGCCCTACTGCCCCTACGCCCAACTCTTCCCAAAAAACATGGCTCCGGAAAGAAAACAGTGGGAGGCGCGACTAGGTCCGGGTTTCCCGAGTATTCATCATTATTGCTGGGGGCAGATAAATTTCCAGCGCGCTCTCCGCAGTAATACCTCATCACAAGAAAGAAGGTTCCTCCTGGGGACGGTCATTAATGATTATGAGTTTGTGATCGGAGCTGTCCGAGCGCATGAGAAAGATTTTGTTCTGCTCCCGGAGATTTTTACACGGAAGGGAGAGGTGGAACTGCTTCTTGCCCGCTTCAAAGATGCCAACACATCGTTTGCCAGGGCAAGAGCACTAAGGCCCGATTATTGGCCGGCATATTCAGCTTGGGCAGGGTTTCTGATTCGGTCAGGAAATAATGCTGAAGCAAAACAGCTGGTTCAGTCTGGACTGGAGTATAGTCCCAATTCAAGGGTGCTTCGAGAACAATACCGTTCGCTTGGGGGTAATCCATCCGACATTAAGCCGAATGTCAAGCCGCCAACCCCAGAATCCCCCACAGATCAACGCGGCACGCCAGCGCCGGAGGGTGATGAGGTACCGGCGGATGTTCACACCGATCCTCCGGTTGGCGGGAGCACACACCAATGAAACATCCACGAAGGTATTGGGGTGATGATTCTGATCAGGCATCCACGCTGAGGAAGAACCCCAGGGTTCAGTATTCGAGTCAAGTTACCCATTGGGTAAGTCCTGACCAGAAAGTCGCTCAGCAATCCGTGTCAAAGACATCCAGCATTCCAGGGACCCGTCGACATCAGATTACGGAAACATTTGGCGGCAAGCGCTTACGAGTGGATTTCGCCCGCTGCAGAAAGCTCTCGCCAGCCAGCTTGAGGCGATCCTGCTGATGGTCCAGATAGGGAAACACGTCACGATCGGCGCACTCTGGATGGTTGGGATGCGCCTGATCGACCGGGGAATCGGTCTGGTCTCGATGTTTGTCCTTGCCCGTTTGCTGTCGCCTGATGATTTCGGAGTAGTTGCAATGGCAATGACGGTATTCGGCGTGATTGAAATTGGGGGCCAATTCGGCTTCGATATCGCGCTAATCCGAAACCGCCAGGCTAGCCGTGCGCATTACGATAGCGCGTGGAGCATGTCGGTTGGCTATGGCGTATTTACTGCGATTGCCCTGGCAGCGCTAGCCATTCCTGCCGCGATTTTTTTCAACGAGCCGAGATTGCAATCAATCATGCTGGCGCTTGCGGCGATAGCGCTGGTCCAGGGTTTTGAAAATATCGGAGTGATTGACTTCCGCAAGAATTTCCGATTCGGCGATGACTTTCAACTGATGTTCTGGAAAAAGATCAGTTCTTTTGTCGTTGGTTTGTCATTTGCTTATCTACTGAATACTTATTGGGCTCTGGTGTTAGGAATTGCCGCATCCCGTATCACTGGCGTCTTCCTAAGCTATGCCCTTCATTCTTATCGACCGCGATTCGATTTGTCAGAAGCCAGGGGGCTGCTGGTCTTCTCTCGTTGGATCCTGCTCAAAGGCATCATCGATTACGCGATTGATCGTGGCCCGGACTTCATCATCGGACGCTTTCTCGGTGCGAATGCCCTAGGATTGTACCGTGTAGCACGTGACATCTCGACCTTGCCAACGACGGAGCTAATGTTCCCGATTATGCGGGCGGTTTTTCCAGGGTATGCCGCGGTTGCGCATGATCGCCAGATGTTGGCAAATTCGTTTATGATGGTACAAGGGTCGATCCTCATGATCACCCTGCCTGCAGGCGTGGGAATGGTCATGCTTGCTGACCCCATCGTAAAGCTGCTATTAGGCCCGAAATGGATTCCAGCGGTTCCACTGATACAGGTGCTCGGCTTGTACGGAATTTTGACCATTTTCCAGGCAACCAATACCTCGGTGTTCAACGTTCTTGGAAAGCCGCATTGGGGCGCGGCTTTGAAGGCAGCAGAGGTGCTTTTTCTACTTCCAGCCATGTTCACTTTATACGCGCTTGGTTACCAACTGGTCGAAATTGCATGGGCAATCGTCGGCGCACAAGTGCTGGTTATTCCCGCGGGGATTCTAATGACCAGGCAGCTCTTGAAGGTTGGCTTCAGGGATCGACTGGCGGTGGCATGGCGACCTGTGATTGCCTCAGCGATCATGGCGTTGATACTGGCCTGGCAGTTCATGCAAACCGATCTGGAGGTTTCTGCCGCGTCGGCGAGCTGGTTGCTTTTCAAAGCCATACCGACAGGCATGATCGTATTTGCATCGACGATCTTGCTGCTGTGGACAATCGCCGGGGCGCCAGATGGACCGGAAAGACACTTGCTTGCTATGGTAAAGGGATGGTTTCCAAGGGGCCTCAGTCGTCGTGTCTGACTTCAGAATGCCTGCTTTGTTGCCTCTGGGCGAAATGGCACGGCTTATGCCGGAACCTCCGCTTGTCGCCGTGGCTGGGGCCATGATTGCCATGCGTGATCTGGGCTTGCAACGATCCCCAATGGCCAAGGGTATGCTAATGCCCCCCCTGCTAGGTCGCCATGTGCCTGCTGGTGCGGTGGGGGGGTACTTGGTGGGGATCCGCCTACTGTTGCAGGAGACCTTACGCGACATGCGCCGCGCTTTCGACCTGATGCGAGGTTGCGAGCGTACGCATTCGACTTTGTCTTTCAAGGCGATTTCCGGGACTCAAGATCCCGAACAACTACCGCCGCGGCTTGTTTTGCTGGCCCTGAGTCCGGTACGGTGTTTTGCGGAAATTACCCAAGCCCTCAAATGATGGTGAATATTGACTGGAGAGACCCAACCACCTACGGACGGCTCGTAGTTGATTCGGTATGCAGCCCACTCGAGGATGCTGCCCGTGGTATGGGCCAAGCGCCAAACTCAGTGCAGGATACCGCACTGCAATTCCTGTGGCATTACTTCGAGATGGAGACCCATGAGAGGTCGCCTACGATGTCAGTCACCCCGTCAGCTGCGGAAGAGTTTCACGCATTGGTTCAACGCGCGATGATGCTTATCAATAGGGATGCCATCAAGTCGCTTCCCGTGCGGACCCATACCGAGTTCATCGTTCGACAGGCATTGCTTTCCTACAAGGATGGCGAATCTGCTTCGCCAGTGGCCATCACTGGATACGACCACGATCAGGGACTGGTGCGACTGAGCTATTGCGTTCCTCGTCCATCCAGCAGCGAGCGGTTTTCGGTCGACGGGGAGCGGGTCCACGGTACCTACGCCAAGTTCCGCAGCTGCAACTTCTTTCGCCGGACTCTATTCTATGAGCGCATCGTTTGGCTTCCCGCGGCCAAAGGGCGCTCGATCGAAGCCGTGATTGAAGGTCAAATCACTCCCATCACGGTATTGAGCCAGGCGTCGGCGCGACGCAGCCAGTCTCGCGACGAAGGCATGAAATCGCTGCTTGATGATGCACGGATTGTCTATCCACCATTCAGGAATGTGGTTAAGGCATTACCGTTCAGTGTACGAGGCGCAATGGCAATGGTCGTGAGGTGGCTGGCAAGAACTGCCATCGTGCGCAGGCGATTCGCCAACGCATGGGTGTTTGTTGACGGCGAAGAGGAAGCCGACGATAACGCAGAGCATTTGTATCGATGGGTTTTTCGCAGCCACCCTGAGATTAACTCATGGTTTTTGATGGAGCGTTCGTCACACGACTGGGAGCGACTTCGGAGAGAGGGTTTCAGATTGATGCCCAAAGGCATTCTTCGCAACTTGTTGATACTCAATTCCGACCATATTTTATCTTCCCATGCGAATCTGGTCCACGGGGCTCTTGATCCGGAGCTTTATGGCGACTTGATGTGTTTTCGATTCACCTATCTGACGCATGGCGTGCATGACAAGGACCGCTCACATTGGCTTAACAAACAACCTTTTGACAGGATGCTTGCAACAACACCGATGGAGTATGAAGCCGTCGCCTCCGATGGTTCGCCATATGTATTTTGCGATCGGGAGGTGCGGCGGACAGGATTGCCGCGACACGACAACCTGCTCAGGCTGGCCAGCCAGTTAAGGCCAGAAGAAGTTAATTGGATAGTCATCATGCCGACTTGGCGGTCACGATTGGCGAAGATCGCTGCAGCGGGGTTAACCTCGACATCCTACGCGGAGATCGAAAAATCGGAGTATGTGCAATCCTGGGGAAGTCTGTTGAAAAATAAACGGCTTCAGGATTTTGCGCGATCGTATGGCAAGCGGTTGGTATTCATGCCGCATCCTGGTGCAGTTTCTTTCCTCGCTGCCTTTGGGATCCCTGCAGATATTTCCATAATAACGAAGAAGGATATGCGAATTCAAGATGTCTTCGCAAGAGCCTGTGCTTTAATCACGGATTATTCAACAGTTGCTTTCGAACTAGCCTATCTTCGACGCCCAATCATTTATTATCAGTTCGACGCGGAAAGATTTTTTCATCATGACCACGGTCTGAGGGAAGGATATTTCTCCTACCCGCGCGATGGTTTTGGACCGGTGGTGACGAAGGAGTCGGACGTCGTGATGGAACTCGGACACGTGCTTGCTAACCGATGCTTGCCTGAATCAAAATATCTTCAGAGAATTGATTCGGCCTTGGTCGATTGCGACGGAGGGGCTTGTGAGAGGGTATTTAATAGTGTTGTTGACATATGCATCCCGCGAGCTTGAGGGACACAGATCTGCTCTCCATCCTTGATGCTTTCGCAGGTGATACCTTTGTTCATAAACGGACACGTTCGGCGCGCTTGCAACGCGCGGCAGGCTCGCAAGCTCGGGATTGAAGTGAATTAATCAGCGTTTCCTTAAGTAAGCGGTCCTAGAAAAGTCTTCCGACATTCCAGCAGCGAGCCGAGGAGGAATTCAGCCCTGTGATTGTCGGAGAACTTATCCGAGACCGCTTACATTTTTTTTGCGCAGTTTTTTATGCACTAAAGGGTCCTTGGAGGCTGTGATTGATCAGAGCTAATTTATATTCGACTGCACTCAATGCGCTCGAGTGTGCGGGAGTTACATGGGTATTGATGCGCGCCTCCCCGGACAACTTTCTCGACGCAATTGAGATTGATATCTATATCAAAAAAAACCAGAGAAAACAAGCTTTTGTCACTCTGTTGAGTCTGGGTTGGGGATGTCTCCATGATTGGCTACATGAACCTGAAAAAGCTTGCTTTGCTTACATCGAGCAGGGACAACTTAACAAGATTGACATCCATTTTGAGGTGGTTAGTGGAGGTGTCATCACTGTCGATAGCAATTGGTTTGAACAGGGGATCAGGGTCTCACCCAATGGGGTGAGAATCCCAAGCGAGAGTGCTTGGCTGCTGCATGTGCTGACACATACAATCCTTACAAAACAAACATTACCGGAACGATACTTCGATCGGGTAAGGGCAGCGCTGGATGATCCGACCATCGTTGCAGATGTCAGGTCACATATTAATTTAGTATCGTTTGTGGATAATTTCAACGCCTTATCTGCAGGTGATGCGATAACTCTCATGTCTGATTCGGCATGGGTTTCAGGCGTGCGTTCAGTTTTACTGAAAGAAACACAGTACCGTAGATTCATCCGTGACTTCATTCGACGAATGGAGTGGATTATTTTGCGTCCCTGGCGAAGGGATTTCGGTATCTCGATAGCAGTGATCGGCGTGGATGGCGTTGGCAAGAGCAGTTTTATCAGCGAAATGCAAGAGCAACTACGGGATATCGGATTCGTCGTCCGTACGGCATATATGGGGCCCTGGGATCGATCGATCTTCCCAACGTCGAGGTTGCTTGAATATTTTGGCGCAAACCCACTCGACTTCGATCAGATACAAGCCGGCCCAGTATCGCTCGACAAATCATCTCTGACCAAGAAATGGAAAGGGTATGTCAAGCGTTATTTCTATTATTTTGGTACTTGGATTGAGACCTGGGCGCGTTTCTTACGCCTGGTGCTGCCACACCGGTTGTTGCGCCGAATCGTTTTGCACGATCGAGATTTCTTGGATTTGTTGACGGGTTTTCGAAATATTCCGATCAGAAACAACCTCCGATTGCGTCAATGGCTCGCACAGATAACACCAAGACCTGAAATTATAATAGTTCTATTGAATGACCCAGGGATGATTTATCAAAGAAAGCCTGAATACCCGCTCGATGTGATCGAAGGCGCCGTGCGAAGGTATCGGGATTTGGCGTCTCGATACGGCTTGCATATTATTATTACTGATCAGCCAACTGATGTCTTGGTTAGGGATTTCATCGCGGAAAACTGGCGCTCAATCTATGCTGCGGTAAGCGGAGTCAATCGGGCCGCGCCAATCGAATGACATGATTTTTGTCGTAGCGTTGGTGCAAACAGTCCGAAACATATGAAGAGCCAACTCGCAATCTGCCGTGCCCGTGCCGCAGGGGCCAATGGCCCTTGCGGCACGGGCCTGCAGGCTACAGACCCGCTTCCGCGCGCAGCGTCGCGGCTTTGTCGATGGCCTCCCAGGTGAACTCGGGTTCGTCGCGGCCGAAATGGCCATAGGCAGCGGTCTTCCGGTAGATCGGGCGCAATAGATTGAGTGACTGGATGATCCCTTTGGGACGCAGGTCAAAGTGCTTGCCGATCAGTTCGACGATGAGTTCGTCGCTGACCTTGCCGGTGCCGAAGGTGTTGACCATCAAGGATACCGGCCGGGCAACGCCGATTGCGTAGGCGACCTGCACTTCACAGCGCTCGGCGAGACCGGCCGCGACGATGTTCTTCGCCACGTAACGGGCTGCATAGGCCGCCGAGCGATCGACCTTCGACGGGTCCTTGCCCGAGAAGGCGCCGCCGCCATGCCGGGCAGCACCGCCGTAGGTATCGACGATGATCTTGCGGCCGGTCAGACCACAGTCGCCGTGCGGGCCGCCGACCACGAAGCGGCCGGTCGGGTTGACCAGATAACGGGTCTTGCCGGTCAGCAGTTCCGGCGGCAACACCGGTTTGATGACTTCCTCGATCACGGCTTCCGAGATCTGGGCATGTGATACGTCTGGACTGTGCTGCGTGGACACGACGATGGTGTCGATCGCCACCGGTCGGCCGTCGACATATCTGACCGTGAGCTGGCTCTTGGCGTCCGGCCGCAGCCACCGCAGACGACCGTCGCGACGTACTTCGGCCTGGCGCTGCATGATCCGGTGCGCGTAATGGATCGGTAGCGGCATCAATGACGCGGTCTCGTTGCAGGCGTAGCCAAACATCAGACCCTGGTCTCCAGCGCCCTGGTCGAGGTCGATTCCCTGCCCTTCGTTGACCCCTTGTGCGATATCCGGCGATTGACGGTTGATTGCTGTCAGAATGGCACAGCTTTTATAGTCGAAACCGATTTCGGAGTCGTCGTAGCCGATGCGGCGAACCGCCTCCTGGGCGATTTCGCGATAATTGATATGGGCCTTGGTGGTGATTTCGCCCGAGATGACCACCAAACCGGTCGACACCAGGGTTTCGCAGGCGACCCGGGCCGGCGGATCATCGGCCAGAATGGCGTCGAGGATGGCGTCGGAAATCTGATCGGCAACTTTGTCCGGATGGCCTTCGGAAACCGATTCCGAAGTGAAAAGGTACTCTTTGCTCAACTCTTTGCTCACGCTAGGTCTGCTCCAAATGAAAAACCCCGAAACGGCTGCGTGGCCGGCTTCGGGGTACGAGCTGACGACGCTTTAGCAGTATTTGGTGGACGCTTCACTTCAGCGGCCCTCCGCCCTGCAAGTTGTCCTGATTAACTCGGCGGATGGATAATTATAGTTTTACTTTTCTCGGCGGGTCAAAAAGTTCTGACCGTCTGCTGCCAACTTTCTCACATCCGGACTCACGCGTGATCACCCTGTTTCGTCTTCTCAGCCACCTGCCGCTGGCGTGGCTGCATGTGCTCGGCACGTTCCTCGGCTGGCTGACCTGGCTGCTGTCGCCCACTTATCGCCGGCACATGCGCGAGAATATGCTGCTCGCACTCGGTGCAGACGAAACCCGACGGATGCGCTCGACAGCCATCGGCGAAGCCGGTAAGGGCGCGCTCGAACTGGCACGAATCTGGCTGCGACCGCTCGCCGAGACAGCCGCGCGTGTCGTCGAGATATCCGGCTGGGAACTGGTGGAAGCCGCTTCCCGACGCGGCAAGGGGATCCTCTACCTGACGCCTCATCTCGGCTGTTTCGAGATCACCGCGCAATACCTGTCCACGCATGCGCCGATCACGGTTCTTTACCGGCCACCCCGGCAGGCCTGGCTGCAGGCCATGATCGAAGCCGGGCGGGCGCGTACCCAGTTGCACCTGGCGGCTGCCGACCTGTCCGGGGTGCGCAGTCTGATCAAGGCTCTCAAACGCGGCGAAGCGGTCGGCATGCTGCCCGACCAGGCGCCAAAAGCAGGCGAAGGTCGCTGGCTCGACTTCTTCGGCAGACCCGCCTATACGATGACACTGGCGGCACGGCTGGTCGAGAGCGGTGCCAGCGTGATCATGGTCTGGGCTGAACGCCTGCCTGCGGGAGCCGGTTACCATTTCCACCTGCAGGAACCGACACAGCCGATCCGCGGTACCATCGAGGAGCGTGCGCAACAGATCAACCACGAGATCGAACATCTGATTCGCCAGTGCCCGGGGCAGTATCTCTGGGGTTACAACCGTTACAAGCAGCGTCGTGGCAGCACGCCGTCGGGGGCGGCGCCGACCGGTGTGGGCGAAGATGCGCCGCAGCACGCGGCGGGCAGCAACGGTGTGGGCAGGGATTGATGCAGATTGCCTTCTGCCTGTATAAATACTTTCCGTATGGTGGCCTGCAACGGGATTTCTTGCGCATCGCGCTCGCCTGCCAGGCGCGCGGCAATGCCATTCGGGTGTACACGCTGGAATGGCGCGGCGATATCCCGGCCGGTTTCGAAGTGGTGCGGGTGCCGGTGCGGGCGTTGACCAATCCGCGCCGCTATGCGAAGTTCAGTTCCTGGATCGGGATCGATCTGGCGAAAAACCCGGTCGATCGGGTCGTCGGCTTCAACAAGATGCCGGGCCTCGACGTCTATTTTGCTGCCGACCCCTGTTATGAAGACCAGGCCAGAACGCGCATGCTGCGCAATCCACTCTACCGGATGACGGCGCGTTATCGCCATTTCTCGGCTTACGAGCGTGCGGTTTTTGCAGCGCCTGGCCAAACCGAGATTCTGCTGATTTCACCGCGGCAGAAACCGCTTTTCCAGAAACACTACGGCACTCCCGATGCGCGCTTCCATCTGCTACCGCCAGGCATCGCCCAGGATCGGCGGGCGCCAGCCGAGGCCCCGGCAATCCGGACCGAATTCCGCGACGAATTCGCTCTTCAGGAGGAGGATCTGTTGTTGCTGCAGATCGGTTCCGGCTTCAAGACCAAGGGGCTCGACCGCAGCCTGAAAGCACTCGCCGCCTTGCCCCCCGTGCTCCGCGGTCGTTGCCGGCTGATCGCCATCGGGGATGATGATGCCCGACTCTTCCTGGGTCAGGCGCGTGCCCTCGGACTGGCCGAGCGTGTCAGCATCCTGCGCGGGCGCAGCGACATTCCGCGTTTTCTGCTCGGTGCCGACTTGCTGATTCATCCCGCTTACCACGAGAACACCGGCACGGTGCTGCTCGAAGCGGTGGTGGCCGGCCTGCCGGTGTTGACCACTGCCGTTTGCGGTTACGCGCATTACATTGCCGAAGCGGACGCGGGTCTGGTCGTTCCCGAGCCTTTCGAGCAAGCGTGCCTGGATCAGTCCTTGGCGCAGATGCTCGATGACTTGCCGGCGCGCCGGCGTTGGCAGCAGAACGGCCTGGCTTTTGCCGAGCAGGCCGACATCTACAGCAATGCCGAACGGGCGGCCGAGATCATCCTGAAAAACCGGCCATGAGCACTGACGAGTGGTTTCTCGAAGAACCCTTTCGCTCGTTGTGGGCGGGCGAGGATCCTTTCGTCGCTGTCGAAGCGCTCGAAGGCCAGGTGTTTCGCGAACTGGAGGGGCGCCGCACCTTGCGCAGCGAGGTCGCAGGTCGTGGCTATTTTGTCAAGATTCATCATGGCATCGGTTGGGGGGAAATTTTCAAGAATCTCCTTTCGCTGCGTTTGCCGGTTCTCGGCGCACAGAACGAGTGGCGGGCGATCCGGCGGCTGCAGGAACTCGGCATCGACAGCATGCATGCCGTTGCTTTCGGCCGGCGCGGCAGCAATCCGGCGCGGCAACACTCGTTCATCGTCACCGAGGAACTGACGCCGACGGTCAGTCTCGAGGACTACTGTCTCGGCTGGGCGAACAATCCCCCTGCCGTTCGCCTGAAACGCGCGCTGATCAGGTGTGTGGCCGATTCGGTGAGGCGGATGCACCAGGGTGGCGTCAACCATCGCGACCTCTATCTCTGCCACTTCTTGTTGCACCTCGACCCGAAGCCGACGCCGGAGCGCTTCAGGCTGTCTCTGATCGATCTGCATCGCGCCCAGCTCCGGGCCAGAACGCCACGCCGCTGGCGCGACAAGGACCTTGCCGCGCTCTATTTTTCGGTTCTCGACATCGGCCTCACGAAACGTGACCTGTTGCGTTTTCTGGTCGCGTATTTTGGTCGGCCGCTACGCCTGTTGCTGCGCGAGGAGGCCCCATTGCTCGCCTCGCTGGCGAGCGAACAGCAACGTTTGCAGACGCGTTTCGCACGCAAATCCGCCGCCGGGGAAATGACATGATCCGCTGGTCCCTGAATCCAGAGTACGCTGCCAGCGTCGTCGCAACCATTTTCGGTGACATCGATCGCGTTTGTTCGCTTCAAGGCGACCTGATTGCCCATGACTCTCTGAGCCGCGTGCTGCGCGTCAGCGCCGGAGGTCGGCGTTACTGCGTCAAGCGCTACAGCGGTACCAATCGTGCGTTTTTTTGCGGGTCGCGAGTAGGCGGCGCCCGCCCGAGACGATGACCCTGGCCGGCACCCTGCAGGCAGCGGGCCGCCATCCAGCACTGCCTTTTCGGGTGGCGCTTGCCGATGGGCGTCAGCTCGACATGCGCCGCCTGTTGCGCGTGCTGCCTGGCAAGCGCCTGGTCGGCGAGGCCGAACTCGCCGGCCAGCGGGTACTTGCCAAGCTGTTCATCGGGCGCCGCAGCGAAAAGCACTGGCGGCAGGAACGCGCAGGCCTCGAAGCGCTCGTTCTCGCCGACATCCCGACGCCGGCACTGGTCGCCGCCATGCCGATGGCCGGCGGCGGCCATGCGCTGTTGACGGACTTCCTTGATCCGGCCGAGAGCCTGGCCGAATGCTGGGCACGTGTTGCCGGGCGCGCCGCCAGTGACAACGAAACGCTGTCGGTCCTGGCGCCGGCGTTGACCATGGTTGGGCGTCTGCACGCCGCCGGGCTGGTGCAGGACGACCTGCATCTGGCGAATTTTCTGCGCCACAACGGTCGCTTGCTGGTGATCGACGGCGATGCGGTGCGCGTCGTCAGTCGGCCACAAGCGCTGCCGATGGCGGACGCCTGTGCCAATCTGGCCGTGCTGCTGGCACAGTTGCCTGTCGAATGGGAAGCGCAGTGGGCGGCGCTGCTGCCGGCTTATCGGGCTGGGGCGGGGGAGGTATCGCCCGATCTGTCGGTCTTGCGCAGCCAGATCGCGCGCGTCAGGGCTTGGCGTTTGCGTGACTTTCTGGCCAAGACCGTTCGTGATTGCACCTTATTCGCTGTCGAGCAGAGCTTCACTCGCTTCAGCGCAGTGCTGCGTCAGGATGCCGAAGCGCTGGCGCCGCTGCTCGCCGCGCCGGACTGCGCGATCAGCGCTGGCCTGACCTTGAAGGACGGTGGCACCTGCACGGTCGCCCGGGTGCGCGTCGGCGACCGCGTGCTGCTGATCAAGCGCTACAACCTCAAGGGGCTGAGGCACGCGCTCGGCCGCCTGTGGCGCCCGAGCCGGGCCTGGCATTCCTGGCAGGAAGGGCATCGGCTGCAGTTTCTCGGGATCCCGACGCCGGCGCCACTGGCGCTGATCGAGGAACGCTACGGGCCACTGCGCCGGCGCGCCTGGCTGGTCTGCGAATATTGCCCGGGGCCGAATCTGCTGGCGCACTTATCTCCCGACCAGGCACCCCCTGCGGACGAGGCGCGGGCCATGCTGAATTTGTTCGAGTCGATGCACCGGCAGCGCATCAGCCACGGTGATCTCAAGGCGACGAATCTGCTGTGGGATGCGGGGCGCATCCTGCTCATCGATCTTGATGCTCTCGTTCAGCATCGCTTGCCGGTGGCGCATACGCATGCCTGGCGGCGAGATCGTGCCCGCCTGCTGCGCAACTGGCCGGCTGCTTCGATTCTCCGGCGCTGGCTTGACGATCACCTGCCGGCGGCTTGACGTTGGCTCATGCCGCCTCGTCCTGAAACTGCATGGCGTGCAGGCGTGCGTAGTGGCCGTTGGCGGCCAGCAACTCCGGGTGGGTGCCACGTTCGACGATGCGCCCCTGTTCCATGACCAGGATCTGGTCGGCCTTTTCGACGGTCGACAGGCGGTGTGCGATGACCAGTGTCGTCCTCCCGGCCATCACCCGATCGAGGGCGTCCTGGATGTGACGTTCCGATTCGGTATCGAGCGCCGAAGTCGCTTCGTCGAGAATCAGGATCGGTGCATCCTTGAGCAGTGCCCGGGCAATCGCCAGGCGCTGGCGCTGCCCGCCCGACAGCGTCACGCCGTTTTCACCGATCAGCGTGTCGTAGCCGTCTGGCAGGCGGTCAATGAACTCGCTCGCAAAGGCCGCTTCTGCAGCTTTTGCGATCGCCGTTCGCGGCGCAGTCGAAAGGGCGCCGTAGGCGATGTTGTTGGCGATGGTGTCGTTGAACAGCACCACCTGCTGCGTCACCAGCGCAATGTGCCGGCGCAGGTTGCGCAAGGTGTAGTCCTCGACGTCGACGCCGTCGATCAGGATTTGACCGGAGTCGTGGCGATAGAAGCGGGGAATCAGGTTGGCCAGGGTTGACTTGCCACTCCCCGAGCGTCCGACCAGCGCCACCATCTGCCCGGGCGCGACCGAGAGGTTGACCCCGTCGAGCACGCACTGCGTAGTCCCGGCATAGACGAAAGAGAGGTCCTTGATCTGCAGATGACCGCTGACATGATCCCTTTCGACGTGGCCATGATCCGGTTCCGGGACTTCGTCGAGCTGGGCGAAGATGCTCTCGGCACCCGCCAGACCTTTCTGAATCGTGGCACTGACTTCGGATAACTGGCGAATCGGTTTCGGCAACATGCCAGCTGCGGTGATGTAAGCGATCAAGTCTCCGGCGGAGGAATCGCCGCGCAGCAACAGGACCAGGATCAGCAGTACCGCCATCGTGCTGAAGGTGACCAATTGCAGTGCCGGCGTATAGCCGGCAACAGTCTTGACCATGCGCAACTGCTTGGCGGTGTTGTCTGCGCTGGCCGCCCGGAAGCGTGCCGATTCATAGTCCTCGCCGCCGAAACTGCGCACCACCCGGTAGCCCTGGATGGTTTCCGACGCAATATGCGTCAGATCGCCCATGGCGACCTGTATTTTCCTGCTCTGCTTGCGAAACTTGCGGCTGGCGCGGCTGACCATCAGGGCAATGATCGGCAGGATGGCGACCAGTACCAGGGTCAGTTTCCAGTTCATCCACAGCAGATAACCGAACAGGAAGATGACGGTCATTCCTTCGCGTATCACCACCTTGATGGCTTCGGTCGCCGCGCCGGTGACCATCGTCACGTCATAGGTAATGCGCGAGATCAGATGCCCGGAGTTATGCTGGTCGAAATAGGTGTTCGGCAGGCGCAACAGGCTGTCGAAAAGAGTGCGCCGCAGATCGTCGATCAGTCCCAGCGAAACCCTGGCCAGGTAGTAGGAGCCGAGAAAAGAGCCAATTCCTTGCCAGGTGACGACCATCACCAGCAGCAGGGGCATGCCGTAGATCAGGTCGATCTCGCCGAGCAGCGGGACAGCCAGTTGCGTTGCGCCGCTGGGTGCATTCAGTCCATCGACGAAATATTTCAGAATTGCAGCCATCATCGGTGACGATGATGCGAACATCAGGTAACCCAGCAGGCTGATCAGGAACAGGCCGAGCAAAGGGCGCAGATAGCCCAGCAGCCGGAAATAGATACGCAATGAGGAGACAGGCGGAGTATTCGCGGATGGCATTCTTTGGCCGGGCCGGAAATTCTGACGCCGGAGTGTAACACGTTGCCCGGATCAGTCTGGCAGGCTGGTGGCAATGGGTTGGCGGGCGACTGCAGTGCTGGCTGCGTCCTCGTCCCCCATCCGGAAGGGCCGTGCCTTCCGGGGTTCTCTTCAATCGAGAGTGGCGGGCACCCTCTCGTAGATTGCGGCGACCTGTGCCGCGGACACGCCAGGTAATTCCGCCGAACTGCCGAGCCGGGTCTTGAACTCGCCAGCGACGCCAAAAGCGGCCAGCAGTGCTCGGCCTTCCTCATCCTCCGGCCGGATCAGCAGTGCGCAACCATCATCTTCCATAACCATCATCACTTTCATTGCGACCTCCATGTTCGCCCGACTCTCGCACCGGACAGGCGGGCCTGATTCGCAGCGGCTGATCAGTTGACTGGGCGCCCGCTGCTCCCGCCAAGGCTGAAAGGTCAGCAGATGAAGGCGTTGACCTCTTGAATAAGTGTCGCTGATCTGGCGCTGCGGGAGGAAGGAAGTAGTGCACAGTTGTGCCCCTGCGAGAGGAGAGGAGGGAGATTCGTGAGTCGCGCACGCGACTTTCACATGAATGATGAAGACCCGGGCCGCTGACGCGAGCCGGTTAGTCCTCCGGCTTGCTGCCTTGGTCGACGGGCGGTTCAGGTTCCAGTTCGACTGGCGCGTTCTCCTGGTAGAACAGTTCCTGAGCCGGACCCTTGCCACTTCCGGGTGAAGCCACCGAGACGAGGCCTTCGGGAGCCGGGAGGAAAGCTTCCGGAGCATCCTTGAGCGCCCTGGCCATATAGCTGATCCAGGCCGGCAGGGCGGCCGTACCACCGGTTTCGCCCGCGCCCATGTTGCGTGGCTGATCGAAGCCGATCCACGAACAGCCGACGACCGTTTGCTGGTAGCCGCAGAACCAGGCATCGACGTGTTCATTGGTGGTGCCCGTCTTGCCTGCGAGATCCCGACGCTTCAGCGTCGCCGAAGCACGCGCCGCCGTTCCATAAATGGTGACGTCACGCAGCATGCTGTCCATCAGGTAAGCGTTGCGCGGGTCGATCGCGCGCAGGCTTTCCTCACCGGCGGTGATCGGTTCCACGCGCGCAAGCACCTGCTTCTTGTCATCCTGGATCTCGCGCACGACATAGGGTCGAATGCGATAGCCGCCGTTGGCAAAAACGGCGTAGGCGGTGACCATTTCCCAGGGCGTCACCGAGCCTGCACCCAGGGCCATGGTCAGGTAGGGCGGATGTTTGCTGGCCGCAAAGCCGAATCGGGTAACGTAGTCCTGGACAAAGTGTACGCCGCTCGCCTGCAGAAGCCGGATCGAGACCATGTTCTTCGACTTGGCCAGCGCGGTGCGCATGCGTATCGGGCCTTCGTACTTGCCGTCGTAGTTTTTGGGCTCCCAGGCCTGGCTGCCGGTCACGGCAGAGGGGAAACTGATGGGCTCGTCATTGATCACGGACGCGGGGGTGAAGCCCTTTTCCAGTGCCGCCGAATAGATGAAGGGCTTGAAGCTCGATCCGGGTTGTCGCCATGCCTGCGTGACATGATTGAACTTGTTGCGGTTGAAGTCGAAACCGCCAACCAGCGCGCGGATCGCACCATCGTGAGGATCGGCGGCCAGGAAAGCGGCTTCCACTTCCGGCATCTGGACGATACGCCAGTTGTTCTTCTCGTCAGTCTGAACACGAATGATCGCACCACGACGCAAGCGTTTGTTGGGCGGTGCTTTCTCGTCAATCATCCGGGCCGCAAACTTCAGGCCGTCGCCGCTGATGGTGACGATCTCGCCGCCACGGCGGTAGGCACGAATCTTCCGGGTGTCGGCCTGCAGCACGATGGCCGGGTGCAGGTCGTCCGGATCGTGGAAATCCAGCAGCAATTCATCCAGTGTTTCGTCCTGCTCCGACTTGATCCCGTCGATGTCGACGTAGGCCTCGGCACCGCGGTAACCATGCCTGCGGTCGTAGTCCATCACCCCGCGGCGAACGCTGAGGTAAGCCGCTTCCTGATCATCCTTGAGGATCGTGGTGTACACACGCAGGCCGCGCGTATAGACGTCATCGGGAAAACGCTCGGCAGCAATCTGCCGGGCCATTTCGGTGACAAACTCGGCGTGCATCGGCATTTCACTGACGTCGCGCCGAATGACCAGGGCCTGATTGAGTGCAGCCTGGTATTGCCGGTCGGTGATGAAGCCGAGCTCGTTCATCCGGTGCAGGACATACTCCTGGCGGACACGGGCACGTTTTGGATTGACCACCGGGTTGTAAGCGGAGGGCGCTTTTGGTAGTCCGGCAAGCATGGCGACTTCGGCGATGGTCAGGTCGGCTAGCGGTTTGCCAAAATAGATTTGCGCGGCAGCGGCGAAACCGTAGGCGCGCTGTCCGAGAAAGATCTGGTTGATGTACAGTTCGAAGATCTGGTCCTTGCTGAGATTGCTTTCGATCTTGAACGCCAGCAGCGCTTCGTAGAGCTTGCGGGTGTAGGTTTTTTCCGATGAAAGGAAGAAGTTCTTGGCGACTTGCTGGGTGATTGTCGAGGCGCCCTGGCGCTTGCCGCCGCTCAGCAGGTTGGCGTGCAGCGCACGCAGGACGCCCAGCGTATCGACGCCGCCATGCTGATAAAAGCGCTCGTCCTCTGCCGCCAGGATGGCTTGTTTCATGATCGCCGGAACGTCCTGGATGCGGACGACAGCACGGCGCTCCTCACCGAACTCGCCGAGCAGATAGTCATCCGCAGTGTATACCCGCAACGGGATCTTCGGCCGATAGTCGGTCAGAATCTCTAGCGATGGCAGGTTCGGGTAGGTCAGGCTGAGGATGATGACCACCATCGCAATGGCGATCGCCGCAATTCCGAGAACAACCACCATCGGATAGATCAACCAGCGGAGGGCAGTAGACAACAGGGCGTCCGGAAGAAAAGACAGGTACCCGACATTATATGCTCTTCCCTCATGACAGGCGCAGCGTCGTCACGGTGGATCGCCATATCGCGAGCAGTCTTCATTCCGTTATTTCCCGGCCAAACACCCCAATGCGCTGCGCAGCTTCCACTTTCGCCGTTGACTGCCGGTGCGTCTGATGTACAAAATACTGCACATCTAGTGCTGCATCGGAGGTCATCATGGGTATTTCCGCAAGCGACTTCATCCCCCTCTCGCACGCCCGGGCGAACTTCTCCGAACTGGCTGAAGGTAAGCGTTTAGCCCCCTACGACCGGTGAATGTCAAGGTAGTTG
>DIME01000137.1:8246-8725 GCA_002425405.1 Candidatus Accumulibacter vicinus | reverse complement strand
AGGCCGTGTTCACAAAATTGCTAGCGGAGCATGATCACGATGAGGGCGCGACGGTGACGAAAGCCAGGAAGTTGGCTTTGAGTTTTTCATAGCGGGTAACGACTCGGCAGAACTGTTTGCGTTTGTTAAAAAGGCACTCGACTTTGTTGCGCTGCTTGTAGCGTTCCTGGTCGTAGACGATGATCTCCAAGCGATTGGACTTGGGGGGATGACCAGGGTGATACCCTTGGCGTCGAGCTTGGCGCGGATGGCGTTGCGGTCGTAGGCTTTGTCCATAGCGGCGTGCCGGATGCCGTCGCGCGGATCGAAGGCGTCGACGAACGCCTCGCCGACCGGAGCGTCTCCCACCGGTCCGGCTGTGATGCGGCTATCGACCGCATCGGCCTCGGAAGCACACACGGCATGGATTTTGGTGGTCAATCCGCCCCGGGAGCGGCCGATGGCCTGATCGCCTTTTTTTAATGTGAAAGTCGCGTATG
>DIME01000137.1:0-7864 GCA_002425405.1 Candidatus Accumulibacter vicinus | reverse complement strand
AAGTCATGACCGTTAGCAGCGCCCACCGCGTGCTGATGCGCGCGCACCACGGGGGAATCCAGAAACACGATGGTCAGGTCGACGCCCTTGAGCCGCTGCAGCAGCTTCAGGATCTCCCCCCAGACCCCACGCGCGATCCAGCGTTGCCAGCGCATGTAGATCGTGTGCCAAGGGCCATAGGCGTTCGGCAAATCCCGCCACGGAGTGCCTGTGCGCAGAACATGCAGCACACCTTCCAACGCCTCGCGGTTCTTGACCTTCGGCGGACGTCCCCGGCGACCCTCTTCGGGTGGCAATAACCGGTTGATCTGCTCAAATTGCTCGTCCGTAAGGTAATACAAACGATCCATGCTCGACCCCTCTGGCCGTGGATGATAGCCAGTAGTCTCGCACACAAACCATGATTTTGTGAACACAGCCTACAACGGGTGGAGCTAGTTACGTTCGCCTGGCGCACCCGAAGACCCGCCTGGAAGCGATCACCAGTCGCCCGATATTGTTCGCCGGGGTGGGCCGCCTGACCGAGCACGCCGGCCAGTCCCGCTGGCTACTCACGCTTTGGTTTGGCACGCCCGAGACGATTCGAACGTCCGACCCCTGCCTTCGGAGGGCAGTACTCTATCCAACTGAGCTACGGGCGCGTGCAGGGTTGGAAGCTTAACCGCTTTGCTCAGGGTAGTCCACCCCGCAAGCGCTGGTTAGCTGCTGGCGGCAGATCGGTGCTGCCGCCAGCATGTCCAGGAACGGTTAAAATCGCCGCTGGGAGATGCCGCAAAGCCCGTCAGGCCGATGCCCGGCGTCATGCCTTCCAAGCGGCAAGTCCGATCCAGATCATCCGAGCAAATAAACCGTGAAAATTCTCGAATACAACGGACTCGACACGTCCCGAGTCAAGGCCAGCTATCGCAAGGTAGTGGAGGCCATCGCACGCGACGACTTTTACGCCGCACAGGTCAAGAAGCTGGCCAATCTCAGCCATGGCAGGTTTTACCGGGCCAAACTCGATGATACCGCCCGGCTGTTGTTCACCCTGATTCGTCACGGCGACCAAACCTGCGCACTGATGCTGGAAGTGATCAGTAATCACGATTACGACAAGTCGCGCTTTCTGCGCGGCGCGGCAATCGACGACGAAAAGATTCCGGAGATTGGCGTCGATGAAGCGATCAGGGAAGCACAGCCGGTACGCTACCTGCACCCGGAACGTACGACGATTCACCTGCTGGACAAGCCGATCTCCTTCGATGACACCCAGGAGGCCATCTATCGCCGGCCAGCGCCGTTGATCGTCGTCGGCTGTGCCGGTAGCGGCAAGACCGCGCTGACCCTGGAAAAGCTCAAGCACGCAGAAGGCGAGGTGCTCTACGTTACCCACTCCGCCTACCTTGCGCAGAGCGCCCGTGATCTCTATTACGCGAACGGCTTCGAGCACGCCGGTCAGGAAGCGGTATTCCTCTCGTACCGCGAGTTTGTCGAATCGATCCGGGTGCCGCCGGGCCGGGAAGCCGGCTGGCGCGACTTTGCCGGCTGGTTCGGGCGTCTGCGGCAGGCATTCAAGGAATTCGACGGCCATCAGGTCTTTGAAGAAATTCGTGGCGTGCTGGCGGCCGGTGCCGGCGGCGTTCTCGCACGCGACGAGTACCTGGCACTCGGCATACGCCAGTCGATCTTCCCCGTCGAGCTGCGCGACAAACTCTACGATCTGTTCGAGAAATATCGCGACTGGCTCGCCGAGGCGAAACTCTACGACCTGAATCTCGTCGCCCAGGACTGGCAACGGCTGGCTGCGCCACGCTACGACTTCGTGGTCATTGACGAGGTGCAGGACATCACCACCGTGCAACTGGCGCTGGTTCTCAAGACCTTGAGAAAACCCGGCCATTTTCTGCTCTGCGGCGATTCCAACCAGATCGTCCATCCCAACTTCTTTTCCTGGAGTCAGGTCAAGAGCCTTTTCTGGAAAGACCCCAAGCTGGCCGAGCGGCAGGAACTGCACGTGCTCACGGCCAATTTCCGCAACGGCCTGGAGGCCACGCGGGTCGCCAACCAGTTGCTGAAAATCAAGCACAGGCGCTTTGGCTCGATCGACCGCGAGAGCAACTTCCTGGTTCAGGCGGTGGGCGGCGACACCGGGCAGGTTGCGCTGATGCCCGACAAGGACCTTGGCAAGCGCGAACTCGACCAGAAGATTCGCCAGTCCACCCAGTTCGCCGTGCTGGTGATGCGCGACGAAGACAAGGTGGAAGCGAGAAGGCACTTTGCAACGCCGCTGCTGTTCTCGATTCATGAAGCCAAGGGTCTCGAATACGAGAACATCATCCTCTACCGTTTCATTTCCGATCATCGCGCCGAGTTCAGCGACATCGTCGAGGGCGTTGCCCGCGCCGACCTGGCCGTCGAGACCCTGGACTACCGGCGGGCAAAGGACAAGAGCGACAAGTCGCTGGAAGTCTACAAATTCTTTGTCAATGCTCTCTATGTGGCGCTGACGCGCGCCATCCGGAACATCTACGTCATCGAGTCGGACACCGCACATCCACTCTTCGCACTGCTCGACATGAGCCTTGGCCAGGTCAAGGTCGAGGCCAGACAATCGACCCTCGAAGACTGGCAGAAGGAAGCGCGCAAGCTGGAACTGCAAGGCAAGCAGGAACAGGCCGAAGCGATCCGTCGCACGATTCTGAAGCAGGTGCCGGTACCCTGGCCGGTGTTCGACGAGACCAAGGTCATCGAACTGGTGGTCAAGGTATTTCGCGAACAGGCGCCTGGCGCGAAGATGAAGCAGCAACTCTACGAATACGCGACTTGTCATGATGAGCCGCAACTGGCCGAATGGCTGGTCAGCGAGGCCAGATTCGAGCCGGCGAAAAATTTTGCGCAGCAACGCGCGAACTTCGGCCGCAAGACCTACATCCCTTACTTCGCCAACCATTTCAAGGACATTCTCAGGCAATGCGAGCAGTACGGCATCGACCATCGCCTGCCAATGAACCAGACGCCCTTGATGGCCGCGGCCGTCGCCGGCAATGTGCCCTTGGCGGAAGCGCTGCTCGAACGCGGCGCCAACCGCGAGGCGGTCGATCACTATGGCTACAACGCCCTGCACTGGGCCTTGCGCGAGGCTTTCCGCGATGCCAGATTTGCCGGCGGTCCGCTGGCCGCACTCTATGAACTGCTGGCACCGGCGAGCATCGACGTCAATACCGGCGATCGGCTGGTGCGCATCGACCGGCATCTGTCCGAATACTTCATTTTTCAGACGCTGTGGGTGCTGTTCAAGTCACGCTTCACCCACTGGCAGCGCCGTGCCAACGGCGCCTTCGATACGCAGGCGATTCTCGGCACCTGGCAGCACCTGCCGGCCAATATCGTTCGTCCCGAACGGAACAAGCGCCAGCATCTTTCCGGCGTGCTTGCCCGAAACGAAATCCATCGCGATTACGCCTATAACCGGGCCTTGTTCATGCGCGTCGCGCAGGGCTGGTATCAGTTCAATCCCGGACTCGCGGTACGGCAGAGGCAGGGGGATGAAGAGCAGTGGACGCCGATTTATAAGGCGCTCAATCTGCCGCTGATCAATGAGTTTTCCCGGACGGAGAGCCGGCAGTCTGCGGGATGGGAGCAGCTCCCGGAGGTCATCGACCACTATCTCACGCTGGGCGGCCTGCAAAAACGTAGCGTGCCCATCGCCACCGAGCGCGCCGTGGCCCTGGAGCAGGTTCGCCAGGCTGAATTAAAGACGTTCAGTGAACGCCTGCAGGCAGTTCTGGCCGGCGCTGCGCAACCGAATTTGAGTTGGGAAACGAAAGAGCGCAGGCGTCTCGAAGTCGAACGTCTGCTGCGGGAGATGGAAGAACGCAAGAAACGTTGATTTCACCGGCAAACGGGCGCTTCACTGTCCACTCCGCCCGGCTTTCCGAGGGGCCGACTGACTCAAGGTTCTGTCGAAGGTCATCATCTTCTTCAGGCGGTAAATCTGCGCGGGCCGCTGGTTGCCGACCTGAAAGCTGCCGGCGACCTGATCGAGAAGATCGAGTTCCTTGATCTTTCTCCGGAAGGAACTTTTGTCCAGCGGTGATCCCAGCACCTGTTCGTAGATCTTCTGCAGTTCTGCAAGCGTGAAGGTTTCCGGTAGCAGGTACGCGGGCAGAACGGAATAGGCCGACTTGCTCCGCAACCTGTCGACCGCTGCCTGGATGATCGCCGCATGATCGAAAGCGAGCTTTTGCAACTTGCTCACCGGCTGCCAGGTGGCCTCGGTCGTCGGCGATACCAGGGCAAAATAGGCAATGCTCGCGGACCAGCCGCGCGGGTCTCTCCGGTTTCCGGAAAACGTCGCGAGCTGTTCCAGGTAGGGCGGCCTGATGCCCATCTTCTCGCGGAGGATGCGGTAGGCCGCATCCTCCGCGTTCCCATCCTCCTGCGCATGGACGTATCCCCCAGGCAAGGCCAGCTCGCCGGCAAAGGGGGCATTTGGGCGGCGGATCAGCGCCACGCACAGCACATCGAGACAAAGGGTCATCAGAACCACGTCGACGGTGACGATGATTGATGGGTACATGGCGATGGTTTCTCCAGCAATTCAGGAGGAAAAAATTTTACTCTGGTTAGTTGCATTTAGCAAATATGCCTGCTACACTGTGCTTAGTGGCAAAACGCCACGAACATCGGGAGAACGTTATGAAGAAGACTCACTTGCTCATCATTGACCCGCAGAATGACTTCTGCGACATCGCCGGCGCTGCGCTGCCGGTCGCCGGCGCCAATGCCGATATGCAACGCCTGGCGGCATTTGTCGATGCCCACGCCGCTCGTCTTTACGACATCCACGTCACATTGGATTCGCACAACCCGCTGGATATCGCCCACGCTTCCTGGTGGGTGGATTCGCTGGGCAATCCGCCTTTGCCGTTTACCGTCATCAGCCAGGCCGACGTGCTTGCCGGGAAATGGCGCGCGCGTCATCCTGATGCACAGGCGCGCAGCGCGGCTTACGTCAGGCAGCTGGACCAGGCCGGGCGTTATGCGCTGGTGATCTGGCCCGAACACTGTCTGATCGGTAGCTGGGGACACAACATCCAGGTCGATCTGATGGGCGCACTCAACCGCTGGGCGCGTGACCGGATGGAAATCGTAGACTACGTTACCAAGGGATCGAATCCGTTCACGGAACATTACAGTGCCGTGCAGGCAGAAGTGCCCGACGCTGCGGACCCGTCCACCCTGGTCAATACCCGGTTCATCGACACGCTCGCTCGTGCCGATCAGATTCTGATCGCCGGGGAGGCGCTGTCGCACTGCGTGGCCAGCACGGTACGCGACATTGCCGCAAATTTTGGCGACGACAACGTCAGGAAGCTCGTGTTGCTCGAAGACTGTTCGAGTTCGGTGGCGGGCTTCGAGTCTCTCGGTGCCGACTTCATCACCGAGATGACGGCCCGCGGCATGCGGGTCATGAAATCGACCGATTACTGATCAGGAGCTGAGGATGAAACTCATCGACATGCAATCGGGAAAAGCCGCCGGATTCACGTTTTCCGCGACGCGCCCGGATAAGCTCGGGGCGACCGAGTACACCCTGGTCAGCGTGGTCACCGACAGAACCGGCAGCGTCAGTCATTTCGCGAAGGAACTGCTGGCAATGAAACGTGCCGTCGTCGAGGCTTGCCAGAAAAGCCCGCGCGCCGCCTATCTGCTGCTGCGGCAGCTCGAGTTCAATACCCGTGTCACGGAGATCCATGGCTTTGCCGAACTCTCCGCAATTGATCCTGCCGCCTACGTGATCCCCACCACCGGCGGCATGACTGCCCTCTACGATGCGACCATGGCCGCTGTCTCGGCGACCAATGCCTACGCGAAAGCACTTGCGGACGCCGACTTCGGGGTCAATGCCATCGTCTTCGTCATTACCGACGGGGACGACAACGCATCGACCTCGTATGGCCCGAAAGACATCGCCAGAGAAGTGCTTGCAGGGGTGAGCGCGGAGTGGCTCGAGTCGATCCGGGTCGTCCTGATCGGCATCAATGCGGCCCAGCATCGCCTGCAACTGCAAGGCTTCACCGCCCAGGCCGGGGTCGACCAGTACGTGGACGTCGCCGATGCCACCCCCGGTACGCTGGCCAAGCTGGCAAGATTCGTCAGCCACTCGATCTCCTCACAATCGCAGAGCCTGGGGACCGGTGGTCCGAGCCTGGCCCTGGTGTTCTGAGGCGCGCGCGATGGGAGTCGACAGCTACTTTGCCATCGGGTCTGCGCATGCCCTGGCAGCCGAGCCCTGCCAGGACTATGCCACGCACGAGAGCAGCACCAGTGGATGTTACGGGGTGGTCGCCGACGGCTGCAGCAACTCGGCGGGTCGCCCCGACATCGGGGCGCGTCTGGTGGCCATGGCGATGCTGCGCGCCATGCAGCAAGGCGCTGTCGAGGAGGTCGAGAACCGGCTGCTTGCCAGCCTGCGCGCCACCCTGTCGCAAGGGTATGCCAGTCATGCCGATCTCCTGACGACCGTCGGCGGCTTCGTCGAGCGGAACGGCGAGGTCGATGCCTGGCTCTGGGGGGATGGCGTGCTCTACGCCGAGTACCCGGATGGCAGCAAGGTTCTGAAAGTGGTGCAGTGGGACGGGAACATCCCGCTGTATCCGGTCTACCTCCTGGAGGGCCACCCCGGCCTGACGGGAATGATCGAGAGTGACGACGGAGAAACGCAAGCCTTGTCGGGCGGCCTGCACTGGAAAGCCGCGAAACCTCGGAAATTCCTGATCGCCACCGACGGGATGCTACAACTTGATCATACCCGGGTGGTCGAGGCCGTGTCGCAACTGACGGCGTACAAGACCCTCGCGGGCAGTTTTCTCAAACGCCGTGCGCTGCGTGCCCTGAAAGGCATGCCGCCGGCCGACGACATTGCCGTGGCGGCTTACCATGAAGCTGATCGCTGAAAACAGGGGAACGGTCATCCTCGATGCCTGTCACCTCGTGGCTTCCGGTGGAGAGGGGTCGGTGTATGCGAAAGGCGGCGAGGCGTACAAGCTCTATCATGACCCGCGTGATCTTTCGGAAAAGATCCGTCTGCTGCACGCATTTGCCCATCCTGGCGTGGTCCACCCGCGTGGCGCGCTGCGCGACGAGCAGGGATGCTTCGTCGGCTACTGGATGGAACGTCGCCATGGCACCTCGCTGCCGAACCTGTTCGCCGAAGCGTGGCGCAAGGCCCACCACTTCGGCACTGCGGAGACCACGAAAACCGTCCTCGCCATGCGCGAGATCGTCAGTTTTGCCCATTCGCGCCAGGCGCTGCTGGTGGATGCCAACGAGTTCAACTGGTTGGTCGATGGCACGACGCCCTGGGTCATCGATGTCGATTCGTGGCAGGTCGGCCCTTACCAGGCGAGCGCCCTGATGCCGTCGATTCGGGACTGGTCGGCGACCGAATTCTCGGAATATACGGACTGGTTTGCCTGGGGCATCGTCACCTTCCAGATCTTCATCGGGATTCATCCGTATAAAGGCATCCACCCGGTGTTCGGTCGGGGCAAGCTGGTCGAGAGAATGATGGCGAACGCGTCGATCTTCGATGCCGGTGTCCGCTTGAATTCGGCTGTCAGAAGCCTGGACGAGGTTCCGGCCAGGCTGCGCGAATGGTATCGGGCGACCTTCCAGGAGGGGGCCCGTACGCTGCCACCAGCGACACTCGATGACGCCGGCCTGGCGTCGCCAGGATATCGCCGGACTTACCATGGAGATGCAGTCGTGTCGGTGACGCGACTCTCTTCATCCCTGCCGCCGGCGGCCGGATTTCCCGGAACGTACGTCGCCCACGACCGTATGTTGCGCATCGGCGGCAGGCTGTTTGCCGTGGTCA
>DIME01000138.1 GCA_002425405.1 Candidatus Accumulibacter vicinus | reverse complement strand
CCGGCTAACAGGACCCCGCGGACCAGGGCGTTGAGATAGGCGATTTCCTGGCTGGGCGGAATGCGCTTCTGGGTACCCGGTGCGCCGCACATTTCGACGACCCGCCGATGCGCCCTGAACCACTGGTCGATCTGATGAGGCAAGCTGCAATACGCGGCGACCGGGCTGCCGTCAGTGGCGATGTCGATATGCCGTTCAAAGGTACGGGCGCCCTTGGCATAGGCGATGGCAATCGAGGTCTGCCAATCCCGATGTTCGTGTGTGGAAAAGCCGATCACGTTGTGTGGATAACGTCGGCGCAGGAAGTCCACCTGGTTCAGCTCGATTTCGTGGTTCTCGGACGGGTAAAGCGAGACGCAATGATTGATCGCCAGCGGAATTCCGCGCCGGTTGAAGAACTTGACGAGATCGTCGACATCTTTCAATGACGAACCGCCGGTGGATGCGATCACCGGACGCTTGGTGCTGGCGATCTTTTCGATCAGCACCCAGTCGTTGATGTCGGAACTGGCGATCTTGATGATCTCGACGCCCAGTTCGACGCACAGGTCCACCGAAACCTCGTCGAATGGCGTCGCCATCGGGATGCAACCGGCCTGCCGGATGGCCGTCGTGAGCCTGGCATACTCCGCCTTGGAGAGGCGGCTGTCGAGCGTTCGCCGGATGTAGCGGATATCCGTGCGTTCGCGGAACTCCTTGTGGATGAAGGCTTCGACATCGCGGAACTGAAGCTTGATCGCCGCCTTGACATTGTTGAAGCGGACAATTCGCGAAAAGTCGGTGACGATCCGCAATCCGCGTTCAAGACGGCCCTGGTGGTTGTTTGCCAGTTCGAGGACGAACAGGTCTTCAAAAATCTCCGAAGCTTGCGACTGCTGCGAATGGCTCATGGTCTGGCGGGTGAAGGGAGGAAGCATCAATCTAGCATATTCGGAGCCGGTTTGTCGTGCGCATGCAAGGAGAAGGCGCGATGCAAAGAGCGGCCGAGGCGTCTGCGAGGAGTACATTCAGCCCGCAATCGCGAGCGAGGTGTAGCCGAACAAGGTGCTTCCACTCGCGCTTCCATGGTTTTTACATGAGTATCACGGGCATTCTTTTAAGGGCGATTCGCTGCGGGCTATGCGGGAATTCCTCGTCTTGCTTTTATCTTGAGCTTTGTCGTAGCGAAGATCAGACCATCATCGAGCGTCAGGATTTCTTCAATACCATGATTGTGCGCAATCGCGATGTGCAGCGCATCCGGGCCGCGAAGCTGGGTCGCGAACTCGGCAACGAAGTCGTGTGCTAGATCAAAATCCGCAGCCACAGCGACCAATACGTGGAGCGAATGGTCAGCGAGCGAATCGAAAGCATCGATGAGTTTATGCGCGCTTACCGCGTCCAGGGTTTTCATGCGTACATCGCGAGCGATGACACTGGCGAACTCAACACGCGTCCATTGGCTGATGGCAAGCGTACCTGCGGGTACTGCAGCCAGAAAACTCTCGATACACTCCGAGACCGGCTCTTCGCGAAACAGCGGGGTGAGGAAGCTGGTATCCAGATAAATCATTCGGCATCCCGCAATTGGCGCACGATGCCTGCACTCGGCTCGGTCCAGGCGGGCACCGTCTTGCGTAAAGTGGCCAATTGTTTGATCGGAAGAGGCTGTTTCGTTTTCTCGGCTGGTGATACCCGGGCAACGGCGCGACCATGGCGGGTGATGACGAATTCTTCGCCAGCTTCCACCGTATTCAGTAATTCGCTGAGATGTGCTTTTGCTTCGGCCAGACTTACGGTTCGCATGCTATCCACCCTGTTGTGACTAATAAAATGGTCATATTAGGCGATTGTTGAGGTTCCGGCAAGACGGTACGGCTGGAGGCCGGGGATCATGAATTGGAAAGCATGTTACGGGCCAATTCCGCGGGTTCGAGAAAGGGGTACATGTCCTCGAGCGGCGCCGAGACGATGCTGCCATCGTCAAGTTGGCGCGAACTCATCCGGGGTTCGAACTGCTGCGTCTCGTCGAGCACGACCTGGCATAAATGTGGGCCGGGTGCGTCGAGGAGTGTCGGAAGCCGCTCGGCGAAGTCAGCCGAGTCAAGGCGTGACGCCGGAATCGCGAAGGCGGTGGCGATGGCGACGAAGTCGGGCAGTGAAACGCCCGAGTCAGGGTCTGCGCCGGCCACACGCCGGAAGAAGTTCGTCTGCGAACTGCGTATCGACAGGTAGCCGTGGTTGTCGAGCACGAAGATCTTGATCGGCAAGCGATGCTGGGCAATCGTCTGGAGTTCCTGCAGGTTCATCATGATGCTGCCGTCACCGGCGAGGCAGACGACGCGGCCTTGCCTGCCGCGGCTGGCGACCGCGCCGAAGTAGGCGCCGATCGCTGCCGGCAGGTCGTAGCCCATCGATGCGCTGCCCGAGTTCGAGAACATGCGCATACCGTGCTTGATCGCGCCGGCCTGGAACGGGAGGATGGTTGCGCTGGCGTTGCCGCAGGCGACGATGTCGTCTTCGTCGAGGCAGTCGAAAAGCGCCTCGACGAAGTGGTAGGGATTGATCCGGCCCCTGAACTCGCGGTGCTTCGGCAACACCGCCGGGTAAGCAAAGAAGCGTTGCCGGCACCAGGCGAGCCAGCGTTCGTGCTCGGGGTTGCGTGGCAGCGGCCTCTCGGCGAGCTGCGCGTTCAGCGCCACAAGGAAATCGCGGAGGTCGCAGCAGATCGCGAGGTCGGGCCGGACCAGTGGCTTTTCCAGTTCTGCGGCGTCGATGTCGACCTGGATCTTGAAAGCGCGTGCTGCAAAACCCGGCCAGTTGTAGCTCACCTGGCGGATATTGAGGCGGCTGCCGAGGACCAGCAAGAGGTCCGCATTTTGTACCGTGAAATTGCCGGCGCGGGTACCGATGGTGCCGGGGCGACCGCAGAACAGCGGGTCGTCGGTGGCGATCAGATCGTGGGTCCAGGCCGTCGTCACCGGGATGCCGAGGCGGTGAATCACCATCGAGAACTCCTCGTTCGCATGCGCCGCACGTACGCCGGTTCCGGCGAGAATGACCGGGCGGCGGGCCTGGCCCAGCCGCTTGATCAAAGCGTCCAGCTCGACATCAGAAACCCTGTGGCCAGGTTCTTGCGGAGGAACGAAGCGACGCATGCCGGCCGGTTCCACCTTCGCGCTCTGCACGTCGATCGGGATATCGAGCCAGACCGGGCCGGGTCGGCCCGAAGTCGCGAGGTGCAGCGCCTGATCGAGATGCCAGGCGAGGTCATCGGGCGAGTCGACAATCGACGCGTACTTGGTGATACCACGCACCATCGGGATGATTTCGCTTTCCTGGTCGCCCAATTGACGCAGGCCGCGAACCGGTGTCGTCGCCAGACAGGTGGCACGCTTGACCTGGCCCGAGAAGATCACCATCGGTACCGAGTCGGTCCAGGCGCCGAAGACGCCATTGATCGCGTTGATTCCGCCGGGACCGGTGGTGACGTTGAGGATGGCCGGCTTGCCGGCGATGCGGGCGTAGGCTTCGGCGGCCATCGCGGCCGCCTGTTCGTGGTGGAAAAACACGGGCGTGATGTCGGGATGATGACAGAGTGCATCATTCAGGAACATCGCCCCGCCACCGGTGACAAGGAAGACATGGCGGTGGCCGTGATCGGCCATGGATTGAGCCAGGTAAGTGGCTACGGTCATCATGGGCAGGTCTGATTCGTGGGGATGACCAAAGGCGCAGTACTCCTGGAGTCTGTCACGCAGGCATCGAGACTGGCCACCGGGACCGCAGTCATCCCATCGCTAAGCGGCCAAGGCGCGCCTTCCCCGTGGCAGACGACATAAAGCTGCTCCAGGTTCAGTACCTCGCGAGCGGATCGCATCGCGGCGGTGACCTTGGGGGAGCGAGTGAGCTTGATTTCAAAGCCCACGCCCTGGCCATTCCGGAGGATGAGCAAGTCCAGTTTGGCGCCGGTATGGACACCCCAGAAATAGGCTTCGCCCCGACGTGCACCGCTGCGGCGAATGATCTCGCGCACAATCAGTCCTTCCCAGGACGCGCCGCACTTGGGATGAGCGAGCAAGGCGTCGGCATCGGCGATCCTCAGGAGACTGTGCAGAATGCCCGTATCGGAGACATAAACCTTGGCTGCCTTCACTTCGCGCTTGCCCAGATTGGTGTGCCAGGGCGAAAGCCGATGAGCCATGGACGTGCCTTCAAGGGCATCCAGATACCGGTTGACGGTCTTGTCGCTGACCCCGAGCGAGCGGGCGATTTCACTGCTGTTCCACGTTTGGCCGTGATGGTGTGCCAGCATGGTCCAGAAGCGGCGCAAGGTCAGTGCCGGCAGATGGATGCCGAGTTGCGGCAGATCACGTTCCAGATAGGTGCGAATGAACGCGTCTCGCCATTCGCGGCTGGTCGGGAGGTCATTGGCCAGCAATGCACGTGGGAAGCCACCGCGCAGCCAGCGGCTGTCGAGCCAGCCGGGGTCGATGGCCCCCAAGCGGCTTGCGGCAGCCAGTTCAGCGAGTCCAAAACCGTCCAGTTCCCGAAATGTGACGCGGCCTGCCAGACTCTCGGCAGCACGCCGCACCAGTTCCGGTGAGGCGCAGCCCAGAATCAGGAAGCGTGCCGGTGTCTCGGGGCGGTCAGCGAGAACCCGCAACAGCGGGAAAAGATCCGGCCGTGTCTGGATTTCGTCCAGAACGACCAGGCCGGTCAGTGGACGTAGCGCGAAAGCAGGATCGGAAAGTCGCGCCTGATCGTCGGGATCTTCAAGATCAAAATGCTTGACCGGGCCATCCCAGCTGGCCGCAAGCTGCCGTGCCAGGGTGGTTTTTCCAACCTGGCGTGCGCCAAGGAGAGCAACCACCGGGAATTGGCCCAAGCGCTGAAGCAGTTGGGCAAGGTGAACAGGGCGCGGAAGCATATCCGAAATTTACCATGAAATATCGGATAACAAGTCCAATACAGGGCAGTCGCTTACGCAAATGTCGTAACCAATTGAGAATATTCGTTTGCGGTCAGTTATTTATCTGAAGTTTAGACACACCCGGATCGCGCCGATCGTGATTTCGCTGGCGACGGTCACTGACAAATAAGAAAACGCGATCTTCGGATATGGTCACGGCGTACGCCGTGCAAAGCGGCCTATGCCTCGCGCAGGAAGGCACCTGCGGCAAGGGACACGAACTGGCGGGGATGAAGGGGCTGCTTGATGTGCTGATCTTGAAGGGATGCATTGTCACCATGGATGCGCTGGGTTGCCAGACCGAACTGGCCGAAAAGATCGTCGCTCGCGGCGGGGATTACGTCTTGCAGGTCAAGGACAACCAGAAGAACCTGGCCGAGGCGATTCGCGAGTTCTTTGACGAAGGTGCCAAAGCCGGTTTTGGTCGGCTCACGGTGGGAC
>DIME01000150.1:34377-40762 GCA_002425405.1 Candidatus Accumulibacter vicinus | reverse complement strand
GATGGCCGCGGCCGCGGCCATCGCCGGGCTCACCAGATGGGTTCGCCCGCCCGCCCCCTGCCGCCCCTCGAAGTTGCGGTTCGAGGTCGACGCACAACGCTCACCCGCTTCGAGGCGGTCAGCATTCATCGCCAAGCACATCGAACAGCCGGGCTCTCGCCACTCGAACCCGGCAGCGAGAAAAACCTTGTCCAACCCTTCTTGCTCCGCCTGCTGTTTGACCGGTCCCGAACCCGGAACCACCATCGCCAGCCGGATGTTGCCGGCGATGGTTCGGCCCTGAACCACCTCGGCGGCAGCCCGCAAGTCCTCGATTCGCGAATTGGTGCACGAACCGATGAAGATTTTGTCGAGTCTGATCTCCCGGATCGGCTGCCTGGGGCGCAAACCCATGTAGCGCAATGCCCGTTCCATGCCTTCGCGCCTAACCGGATCGGCTTCATTGGCCGGATCCGGCACACTGGCATCAATCGACACCACCATTTCGGGCGAAGTCCCCCAGGTCACCTGCGGCCGGATACCCGTAGCCGAGATCTCGACAACGCGATCAAAGCGAGCGTCGGCATCGCTGTGCAGGCCGCGCCAAGTGGCAACGGCCTGTTCCCAGCGCGCCCCCTGCGGCGCAAAGGGACGCCCACGCAGATAATTGATCGTGACCTCGTCGACCGCTACCAGACCCAGGCGTGCGCCGGCTTCGATGGCCATGTTGCAGAGTGTCATCCGACCTTCCATCGACAAGCCGCGAATCGTGCTCCCGGCGAACTCGATGGCATAACCAGTGCCGCCGGCAGTGCCGATCTGACCAATGATCGCCAGCGCCACGTCCTTCGCTGTCACCCCCTTGGCGAGCCTCCCATCCACCTGCACGAGCATGGTTTTCGACGGCTTCTGGAGCAGGCACTGCGTGGCCAGAACATGTTCGACCTCGGAGGTGCCGATGCCGTGCGCCATGCACGCGAATGCGCCATGCGTGCTGGTGTGCGAGTCGCCGCAGACGACCGTCATGCCCGGCAAGGTCGCACCGCTTTCCGGGCCGACGACATGAACGATCCCCTGGCGCGGATCCCTGAATGGAAAATAGGCGAGCGCACCGACCGCACGAATGTTGGCGTCGAGCGTTTCGACCTGCAGGCGCGAAACGGGATCCTCGATGCCCCGATCCCAGTGATCGGTAGGCGTGTTGTGATCAGCGGTAGCGACGATCGAAGAAACGCGCCAGGGCTTGCGGCCAGCCAGCTGAAGACCCTCGAAGGCCTGTGGGCTGGTCACTTCGTGCACCAGATGGCGATCAATATAGATCAGCGCGGTTCCGTCGGCCTCCTGATGGACGACGTGGTCCTGCCAAAGTTTTTCGTACAAGGTCTGCGGCATTGATGGATCATCCGAAGAAGTTCGGCCCGCATCGGCAGGCAAGTGCGGGGATTATGTCACACCGCTGTCGCCGCTGTCAGCCACCAGGTCAGAGACTGCCGCCTCTCCACCACTTTGATCCAATCAATCTTGAGCTATCATCCTGAGCATTTCGCTTTCCGCTCCTGTGTTGATGAGTCTTTATGCCCTGAAACCCCGCTTCCAGGCCTTGCTGCGCCCTGCCGCACGCGCCCTGCACGGGCTGGGTCTGAGTGCCAACCAGGTGACCGCAGGCACCTGCGCCGCTTCGCTGCTGCTTGGAGGCGGTCTTGCCCTCGCCGCGCACAGCGGGCACCTGCAATGGTTTCTGCTGTTGCCGCTGTGGTTTCTGTTGCGTATGGCGCTGAATGCGATCGACGGCATGCTCGCCCGTGAATTTGGTCAAGCCTCGACACTCGGCGCCTACCTCAACGAACTGTCGGATCTGCTCTCCGATGCGGCACTGTACCTGCCTTTTGCCTTTCTTCCCGAAGTGGGCATCGCGCTCACCGTGGGGGTGATCTGTCTGGCGAATGCCTCCGAGATGGCCGGGGTGCTGGGAGCGATGAGCGGTCACCGTCGCTGCAATGACGGACCGATGGGCAAGAGTGACCGGGCGCTGGTTTTTGGCTTGCTCGGACTGCTGCTCGGCACCGGCGTCGCGCCCGGCGCGTGGTTGTCGGCCGTGATGGCGCTGGTCGTGCTGTTGTTGCTGATGACCATCGTCAACCGGGTCAGGCACGGCGTCGTCGCAGAAGGCACCGGCAAGGATCAATAGAAATATCAACCGGAATACCCATCGGAGACCCACCAGGATGCGTGTCGCGCAGGAAAAACAATTCACCACTCACGATGGCACGACGCTGTTCTACCGCTACTGGCCGCCGGTCGGTGCCGCCAGCGCTGACCGGGCGGTGTTGCTGCTCCACCGCGGCCACGAACATTCGGGGCGACTGCAGCATGTCGTCGACGAACTCGGACTCGATGATTTCGCGATGTTCGCCTGGGATGCGCGTGGGCACGGCCGCTCGCCGGGCAAACGCGGCGACAGTCCGAGCTTTGCCGCCCTGGTCAAGGACCTCGACCGTTTCGTCCGGCACGTCAGCGACGGCTACGCCATCGCCAGCAGCCATCTTGCCGTCGTCGGCCAGAGCGTCGGCGCCGTCCTGGCCGCGACCTGGGCGCACGACTACGCCCCGCAGATCCGCTGCCTGGTGCTGACCGCTCCAGCATTCCAGGTCAAGCTCTATGTTCCCCTGGCGCGGCCGGGGCTGAGGCTGCTGCAGCGACTGTTCGGCAACTTTTTCATCACCTCCTATGTGAAGGCCAAATTCCTGACCCACGATCCCGAGCGCGTGCGTTCTTATGACGAGGATCCGCTGGTCACCCGGGCCATTTCGGCGCGTGTTCTGCTCGGTCTCTACGACGCGGCCGACCGGATCGTCGCGGATGCCGCCGCGATCCGTCTGCCGCTGCAACTGCTGATCTCCGGCAAGGACTGGGTCGTGCAGCGCGCGCCACAGGACCGCTTCTTCGAACGACTGGGCTCGCCGGTCAAGGAGCGCCACCTGCTCCCCGACTTCCTCCACGACACGCTCGGAGAACGCGATCGCAAGCTCGCCATCGACCGGATCCGCGCCTTCATCGCGCGCCTGTTCAGCGCCCCCCTGGCCAACGATTCGCTGCTGCAGGCGCATCGCGACGGCCATACGCGCGACGAGGAGATCCGTCTTGGTCAGCCGCTGCCGCCCGTCTCGCCGCGCGCCCTCCATTTCGCCCTGACTCGCCTGGCGATGCGCACCCTGGGTCGCCTCTCGGACGGTATCCGGATCGGTCTGACGACCGGCTTCGATTCCGGCAGCAGCCTCGACTACGTCTACCTGAACCAGGCCAGCGGCCGGTTGATGATCGGCCGGCTGATCGATCGTGGCTACCTCGATTCGATCGGTTGGCGCGGCGTGCGAGTGCGGAGAGCCCACCTGCTGCAGGCGATTGCCTTGGCTGCAAACGGACTCCGGGACGACGGCCAGGCACTTCGCATCGCTGATCCCGCCGCCGGTCATGGACGTTACGTCCTTGACGCCGTCGCGCAGTTGCCGGAGCGCCCGCAATCGATCGTCCTGCGTGATTTCAGTGACCTGAACGTCCGCCAGGGGCGGGCCCTGATCACTGCCAGGCAACTCGATGACATCGCCCGCTTTGAAACCGCGGACGCTTTCGACGAAGCAGCGCTCGCTGCACTGACGCCAAGACCGAATCTGGTGATCGTTTCGGGCCTCTACGAACTCTTCTCCGACAACGAACCGGTGATGCGTTCGCTGCGCGGCCTGGCCCGGGCTGTCGACACCGGCGCTTACCTGGTCTACACCGGCCAACCCTGGCATCCGCAGATCGAGCTGATCGCGCGCACGCTCACCAGTCATCGCGGCCACCAGGCCTGGGTGATGCGCCGCCGCACCCAGGCCGAACTGGACGAACTGGTGCGCGCCGCGGGTTTTACGAAGATCGAGCAATGGATCGACGACTGGGGGATGTTCACGGTCTCACTCGCCCGCCGGAATTGAGCCCGCACCGCAGCGAAAGCCCCGCCGGACCCGCAGCCGAAGCCCGTCCCTGGCGCAGGGCACTGGCCTGGCTACTGTTCCTGGGGCCATTCTTCTTCGCCAGCTACGGCTTTGCGACCTGGGTCAGCAGCCAGCGACCGGAGGTCGGCTTCATCGTCTTCGCCTGGGAGCGCCATATTCCGCTGCTGCCCTGGACCATCGTTCCGTACTGGCTGATCGACCTGCTCTATGGCGTTTCACTGCTGCTGTGCACGACACGGCGCCAGCTCGACACACACGCCCGGCGTCTGCTGCTGACGCAACTGATCGCCGTCGGCAGCTTCCTGCTCTTCCCCTTGCGCTGCACTTTCGAGCGTGGCGAAGTGAGCGGCGCATTCGGCTGGATGTTCGCTGCCCTGATGCGCTTCGACCAGCCCTACAACCAGGCGCCATCGCTACACATCGCCCTGCTCGTGGTGCTGCTCGAACCGTATCTGCGCGCCGTGCCCCGCGCCTGCCAGGCGCTGGTCGTAGGTGTGGCCCTGCTGATCGGGGTGTCGGTGCTGACCACCTGGCAACACCATTTCTTCGACGTTCCGACCGGACTGTGGCTCGGCTGCTTCGTGGTGTGGGTGTTTCCGACCGACGCCAGATCACCGCTGCGCCGTGCCGCCCTGCACTGCGAGCGATCGCGGTGGCATCTGGCGCTGGCCTACGCGGCGGCGGCGCTGGCTGTGGGCGGCCTGGCGACCTACCGTGGCGGTGCCTGGCTGTGGCTGCTCTGGTTGTCCGGCGCGCTGGCGCTGGTCGCCGCGATCTACCTCCTGTTCGACGCCGACGCCTTCGGGAAACGCGCTGACGGTTCGCTGCCGCTTGCCGTGCGCTGTCTGCTCGGGCCCTATCTGCTCTGCGCCTGGCTGAACTCGCGCTGGTGGACCCGTCAGCTCGCGATGGCCGATCCGGTCACAGCGGGTGTCCTGCTCGGCCGGCTGCCGACAGCAGCCGAAGGGCAGCGTCTCGGCATTACGGCGATCATCGATGTCTGCGCCGAACTGCCTTGTCCGACGCCGGCCTTGCGCCATACGGTCATCCCGATGCTCGATCTGGTGCCGCCGAGCCTGGAACAGATCGAGCGTGCATCGGCGGCCATCGCTGCAGCGCGTGCCGCCGGTCCGGTGCTCGTCTGCTGCGCGCTGGGCTTCGCACGCAGTGCGCTGGTGGCCGCGGCCTGGCTGCTGCGTGCGGGGATCGCCGCAACGCCTGAAGAAGCCGCTGCACAGGTGCGCAAGGCGCGTCCGGCCGTGGTCCTCGGTCGTCCCCAGATCGATCTGCTTCGCCGCTGGCAGCAGCAGTATCCGCAGCCGAAATCGTGAGCGGATGACGAGCCACCTGCTCCCGACACTTCCAGACGAGGCCTGGCCACTGATCGCCGGTATCGGCACGGTCCTGATCGTCGCTTCGCTGCTCGGACGGGTGCTCAAGTTCAGAGTCGCCCGGCGCCAGACCCATGCCGCCATCGATAATCTGAACAGCCGCATCAATGCCTGGTGGGTGATGGCCGTCCTGTTCGGACTGGCCATGTGTG
This sequence comes from Candidatus Accumulibacter vicinus, assembly GCA_002425405.1. GTDB lineage: Bacteria > Pseudomonadota > Gammaproteobacteria > Burkholderiales > Rhodocyclaceae > Accumulibacter > Accumulibacter vicinus. Next base: position 35,245 of record DIME01000150.1, on the reverse strand, counting down.
CGGGCCGCAGCGGCGTGACCCTGCTGTTCGGCCTGGCTTCCCTGGCCGCACTGCACGAATTCCTGGCCGGCGAACCCTCCGGCATGATCCCGAAAACGCTGCGAGTGGGGAGTTTCGTGTTCGTCGTGCCACTGCAGTATCTATTGGTCTGGAATGGCAGTTACGCGCTCTACGGCAGCTTCATCCCCTGTCTGGTGCTCATCGGCCTGCCGCTGCTGACCACCCTGCGCGCGGCAGACAGCGGCGACTGCCGGCGGCACGTGCGCACGCTGCAGGGCGGACTGCTGATCTGCGTGTTCTCGGTCTCGCATATCCCGGCGCTGCTGAACTTGCCGATCAGCGGCCATCCGGATCACAATGGCTACCTGCTGGTGTTTCTGTTGCTGGTCGTTCAGTCGAGCGACGTGCTGCAATATCTCTGGGGAAAGCTCGCCGGTCGGCACGCGATCGCCCCCCGGCTCTCGCCGGCGAAAACGGTCGAAGGGACTGTGGGCGGCATCGTCACTGCCAGCGTTCTCGGCACCTGGCTGGCATCGATGACGCCGTTCACCGTTCCCGAGGCAGCGCTGATCTCGCTGCTGCTGACCCTGCTCGGCTTTCTCGGGGGCCTGGCGATGTCGGCAATCAAGCGCAGCCGCGGCATCAAGGACTGGGGCAGCCTGATTCCCGGACATGGCGGAATGCTTGATCGACTCGACTCGCTCTGCCTTTCGGCGCCAGCCTTCTACTACCTGTTGCAATTCGGCTGGGCCAGTTGATGTAAACGTCGCGTCAGCGGCTCACGAAGGCGGATATCCGTTAATGTGAAAGTCGCGTCAGCGACTCACGAATCTCCCCTCCCCACTTGTGGGGGAGGGGTCGGGGGAGA
>DIME01000150.1:20457-34058 GCA_002425405.1 Candidatus Accumulibacter vicinus | reverse complement strand
TGCAAAGTCATGACCGTTAACTGCGCCGCCGCATCCTGCCGATCAACCCTCCCAGCACCAGACCGGCGAGTCCGGCGCCGCCCGCCGCCCACCAGATGGCCTCTTTCGCTTCGGCGATCAGCGAATTGGTGAACACGTTTGACGACAGGTGCATCGACACCACTTTCCACTGTCCATCGATTTTCGCCGAGGTCGAGGTCCAGTTCGAATTCAGGGTGAAAGGGCCTCTGGCCACCGGAAAGAATTCATCCACCATCGTCCCGTCGGCGACCGCGACCTCGCCGTGACCGAAAAAATGAGCCGAAGCGCCGATCTTGGCCGTGGTGAGATAACGGTCGAGGATACGCTGCTCGCCCTTGACCATGCGATGGTAGTAAGCCTTGATCTCGGCGTGCCCGCGCGAAACCTCGCCGTTCAGCCAGGTCACCGTCGCCTCGGGAGCCATCTGTGCGACCATCCGGTCGACATCCTGAGCGTTGATGCTCGCCTCTATTTCCCGGAAAATCCTGATCAGCGCCTGGCGATCCGCTGCGTACGGGTCGTTGTCGGCAGCCAGGGCGCTCGCTGGACCCAGCAGGGCGAGCACGACAAGGAGCAGGTTCAGGATCGAAAGCATGATGGCATCTCCAGTGATCGAATGGTCGGACGCGACGCATCATAGCCTGCCGCTGCCTCGTTGCACACCTGGCTTTTCAGCAAGCGCGCCGCCAGCTTGCCTTGCACCCGTGGATGCGCGATGACTCACGGCCAATGCCATCAAGCCGACCGCGTTTTCCACCACAATCGGAGCTTCCATGCTGCTTCAAGCCTTTCTCCATGCCTTCAAGAGATGGCTCGCTCAGGAACGGACGAGCATTGCCGAACCCTGTTGGCAAATCGAACCCGATCCGCTTCGCCGCCGGGCAGAACCGAACCAGATCCTGATCGGCGTCGGTGCCTGGGGTAGCCGCGAACAAGCGGTCGAACATCCCGGCGTCTGTCTGAACAACAAAGGCCTGGCCGAGCGTTTCGGCGTCGCGGCAGACCCGTCCACAGTCACCGAAATGGTCCTGAATCCGCCACCGGAACTGGCAGCGCATTGGCGGGCCGTGTGGGGAAAGGGCACGGAGTTGGGTCGGCGACTGGGCGAACTCACCCTGGTGATTGAAGACGCTTCTCCCGATTCGGTGCTCGCGCTCCTGTTCTGGCTCGCCGTCATGAACGGGGTGCCGGCGGAATCGTTTGACCGGCCCGAGGTCGCGCGCTGGGTCGCCGCCGTGCGACGCTGGGAACTGACGGGAATGGTCGCCGACAATCCGCACACTTCCTGGGCGGCGCTGCTGGCTGCCCTGTCCCACAGCCATTTTGCCCCGCTGCCGTCAGAAACAGGTCGCAGCTACGATTTCGCTGGTGCCTGGCGCGAGGCGCTACAGTTCACCACCGCCCTGCTGCTGCAAGACATCGCGCCGGACGCCGTGCCGGAAATGTGGGAACTGGAAGCCTATCGCCGCGCCGCCGCGCTGTTGCGCAATGAAGAACAGAATTATCTGCGTTCGCTGCCCCGCTCTACCTGCCTGCAACTGCTGGTACCGATGGCCGGTCCGGAACCGCGCAAAGATGTGCTGGTGGATGCCTACCTCACGGTGGAAACCTGGCCCAGCGGCGCCCGCAAGCTGTTCGCCCGGCTGGATCGCAGCCACAGCCCCACGGGGCAGGGTTTCGCCGTGATGGGCGTCTACCGTCCGGACCCGCGCATGGCCGGCGCCGGTGATGACATGGTGGTGTCGGTCAACCCCCTGACCGGCATCAACCTGCCGGATCTGTGGCGGGAACTGGAACGGCTGGAAAACGAACGCTGGGCAGACCAGCGTCCCACCGAGAATGCCCGTCCGATTGCCAGCTATCCGGCCGGCACCGGGTTCACCCAACCCTGGTGGGACGACCACGGCCGCCACACCCTGCTCGCGGCGCCTCGCCGCCTGCCGGACGGTCGTCTGGGCAGCCGGCTGACCTGGCCCGATGTCGTCAATGCCCTTTGGCGGGTGTACAGTCCATTGCGACGCCTGCGCGTCGAAGACGCCCTGCACGCCGGTTCGCCGATCCCGATCGAGGCTTGTGCGCGAAAAACCTATCGTCATGACGGCGGCGACAGCACGACCAAGTTCCTCCTGGGGATGCGCTGGCTCCCGAACGCCGCCCAGTCGGGCGCGCTGTTCGACCTGCCGAGCGTACAGCGTTATCTGGCTGCCCTCATCGCCCGCCAGGACGAACAGCAGGCGATCAAGGTCGAGGACCTGCCCGTGCCGGACGAGTTCAACGTGCTGCCCCTGCACGGCGGCTTTGCCATCCTCCACGATCAAGGCGCCCTGGTATTCGACGACTGGCGCACCGAACGTCTCCGCTTATCGCAGCTTGTTGAAGAGTTCGAGCGGGTATTCCAGACCCTCGGCACCGGACGCGACGTGGGGAGGGCGCTGGACGCCCTGTTTGAAGAGCGCACCTCGGGCAGGAAACCTCGTCCTACCGCTGCCGTGCTGGGTGATCTCGCCACCCTCCGCAGCCGCCTGACCGAGGCCGGCTACCAATATCAGCCCGGCAGCCATTGGGCCGACGTGCGTGCCTTCCGGGCCGCACTGGAAACCCGCTGGTGCGTCGGTGATGCCATCAAGAACCTGCACACCCGCGTTTCTCAACTGGAAGACGCCATCCGTACTGCCAGCACGCTGGAAACCCAGCGCCTCACCTATATTCTCTCGACCATCGGTTTGCCCTTCGTCATCAGCAACGCGCTGACCGGCTTCCTGAAACCCTGGCTCGTCGGCCCCCAGCTTCCTCCCGGACCGCGAGAGGTGTGGGCTCCGACGCTGTTCTACTTCGGCGTGGCGTTGATCCTGATCGGCCTGATCCACATCGCTTTGAAACGCTGGCTGTTATCCGCGCGCAAACGCAGGCAAAAGGTGGCAAGAAACGCCTAATCCATTCACACTCCGGATTGTGGTTGCTGGGTAATCGTTCACACCCCCTGCTCGTCCTTGGCGTTGCGTATCGTCTTGCGTCGTGGCGCGCGTACCGGTGGGCAACTGGCAATCGTCCTCTGCTAATATTCGGCTCCGACGATCCGGAGTATCCACTTGACCCCCTTGCTGGTTTCCGCCTACACCCTGACCACCTGCCTCGGCCGCGGTCTGGCTGCGACGCTGGCAAGCCTGCGCGCGGGCAGCAGTGGCCTTGCGCCCTGCGCTTTCGAAACGACCGCGATCGCCACCTGGATCGGCGAAGTGGCGGCGGTTGACGATCAGTCACTGCCGGCAACGCTGGCGCGCTACGATTGCCGGAACAACCGTCTGGCGCAACTCGGCCTCGAAACCGATGGCCTGGCCGAACGGGTGCGCGCAGCGGCAGCGCGCTACGGCAGCCACCGCATCGGGGTGTTCCTCGGCACCAGCACCGGCGGCATCCTGCAGGCCGAACTCGCCTACCGCCGGCGCGACCCGCACAGTGGCGCCTTGCCCGACGATTTCATCTACCGCAACACGCACAATCCTTTCTCGCTGGCCGAATTCGCGCGCGATTATTTCGACCTCGAAGGCCCGGCGATGACGGTGTCCACGGCCTGCTCGTCGAGCGCCAAGGCCTTTGCGGCCGCGGCTCGCCAACTCGCCTGCGGCAGCATCGACGCGGCGCTGGTCGGCGGCGTCGACTCCCTGTGCCTGACGACGCTCTACGGCTTTGCTTCGCTCGAACTGACCTCGAGTCAGCCGTGCCGGCCTTACGACACGGCGCGCAACGGCATCTCGGTCGCCGAAGGGGCCGCGTTTGCGCTGCTCGAACGGCTGCCGGAGAATGCCCGCCCAGGCTCGCTGCTGCTGCTCGGCTACGGGGAGTCGAGCGACGCCTACCACATGTCCTCGCCGCACCCGCAAGGCCTCGGCGCCCGCATGGCGATCGAGGCAGCCCTGCACTCGGCTGGCCTGTGCCCCTTCGACATCGACTACATCAACCTGCACGGCACCGCGACGCCGAGCAATGACGCGGCCGAAGGCCAGGCGGTGGCCGCGCTGTTCGGAGAGCGCACGCCGTGCAGTTCGACCAAGGGTGCGACCGGCCACACGCTCGGCGCCGCCGGCGCCGTCGAAGCGCTGATCTGCGCGCTGGCGCTCACGCACGAGCTGCTGCCCGGCAGCCCGCACACCAGGACAGCGGACCCGGCGATCCCGATCGACTACCGGCTCACGCCCCGCCCCGCTCGCGTGCGGCGGGCACTGAGCAACTCCTTCGGCTTCGGCGGCAGCAACTGCAGCCTGGTTTTCGGCGTCAGCGCATGAGCCAGACTCCGCTCACCGCCTGGGTCGACGGCGTCGGCTTCCTCGCCCCCGGCATGCCGGACTGGCCGACCGCCTGCGCCATCCTGCGCGGCGAACAGGCTTATACGCCAGCGCCTTCCGTGCTGCCGGTGCCGAACGTTCTGCCACCGGCCGAGCGCCGGCGCGCCAGCCGCGTCGTCAAGCTGGCGCTCGCACTTGGGCTGGAAGCCGCCGCCCATGCCGAAACCGACGTCGGCACCCTGGCCACGGTGTTCACGGCCTCCGGTGCCGATGGCCACAACTGTCACGCGCTGTGCGAGCAATTGGCGACCGACGACCGCCGGATTTCGCCGACCCGCTTTCACAACTCGGTGCATAACGCCGCCGCCGGCTACTGGGGCATCGCCACCGGCGCGATGGCCCCGTGCCAGGTGCTTTGCGCCTTCGACGCGAGCTTCGGCGCCGGCCTGCTGGATGCGCTGGCGCAAGTCGTCGTCGACCGATGGGCGACCTTGCTGATCGCCTACGACAGCGAGTATCCGGAACCCCTGCACCGTAAGCGGCCGATCCCTGATTGCGCCGGCGTGGCGCTGCTGCTGACCCCGCTCCAGAGCGTCCGCTCGCTGGCGCGCATCGCCGTCACGCCAGGCACCGACGCCGCCGCCAGACTGGCCGATGGCGAACTGGAAAGCCTGCGCACGACGATCCCGGCGCTGCGCAGCCTGCCGCTACTGCACAGGCTGGCCAGGCGCGAAGGGGGCAGCGTCTGCCTCGACTACCTGCCGCCGATGCAACTGCGCGTGGACTGCGTCCCTTGCTAGATCACCGCTGGATCACCGAGCATATCCCCCACCAGGGCAGCATGTGCCTGCTCGAGTCGGTCGTCGACTGGTCGGCGACGACGATTTCCTGCCGCGCAACCAGCCATACCGACCCGGCCAACCCGCTGCGCGCCGAGGGTCGCCTGGGCGCAGCGAACGCCATCGAGTACGCGGCGCAGGCGATGGCCGTGCATGGCGCGCTGCTTGCCGAAACCGGTGGACGGCCTCGCCATGGCTACCTGACCAGCCTGCGCGGCGTGACCCTGCACGTCGCCCGGCTTGATGACCTGCCTGGGGAACTGAGCGTCCAGGCCGAGTGCCTGTCGAGCGACAGCCACAATCTCCTCTACCGCTTCTCGGTCAGCCACGCCGGCCGCTGCCTGGTCGACGGACGCGCCGCCGTCGTCCTCGACGCCGCCACGGTCGCCGCGGCACGACGGCCATGAAGCGCGCGCTGGTCACCGGCGGCAGCGGCGGCATCGGCGCGGCGATCTGCCGCCGCCTGGCCGCCGACGGCTGCCACGTGATCGTACACGCCCACCGCGGCCGCGCGCAGGCCGAGGCGGTCGTCAGCGAAATCGTCGCCGGCGGCGGCAGCGCCGAAGCGGTCGTTTTCGACATCACCGAGCGCGAGCCTACGGCGACGGTGCTGGCGGACCTCCTCGCCGCCGGCCCGATCCAGATCCTGGTCAACAACGCCGGCATCCATGCCGACGCGGTCTTTCCCGGCATGTCCGGCGAACAATGGGACCGCGTCATCGATGTCTGCCTGAACGGCTTCTTCAACGTCACCCGGCCGCTGATCCTGCCGATGATCCGTACGCGCTGGGGGCGGGTCGTCAACGTCTCGTCGGTCGCGGCGATCACCGGCAACCGTGGCCAGGTCAACTACTCGGCGGCGAAGGCTGCGCTGCAGGCCGCGAGCAAGTCGCTGGCGCTGGAAGTGGCCAGCCGTGGCATCACGGTCAATGCCGTGGCGCCGGGGATCATCGCCACCGGCATGGCCGACGGCGCTTTCGACGCCGAAACGATCAGGACACTGGTGCCGATGCAGCGCGCCGGCAAGCCCGAGGAAGTCGCCGATCTCGTCGGCTTCCTGGTTTCGGATCAGGCCGCCTACATCTCGGGCCAGGTGATCTCGATCAACGGCGCGCTGATCTAGAAGAGCATCGGACGGTCATGGGATGGTGCAGCGTAAACGCCCACTCGCGCTGCCCATGAGTAGTTTCGCTCCCCGCTGTCTATCCATCGACCTGGAAGTCGGGCTGCGCGATGGGCGGATTCACCGCTTTGCCGCCGTTCGTGGTGACCAGCCGGAGATGTCGCTGCGTTTCCGGCAGGGCCATCTGCTGGCCGCGCTGGAGCAACTCGACGCGCTCGCCGCAGGCGCCAGCTTCCTGCTCGGCCATAACCTGATCGCTTTCGACCTGCCGCATCTGGTCGCCACCAAGCCCGATCTGCGGCTGCTGCAGTTGCCGGTGGTCGACACGCTGTGGCTGAACCCGCTGGCCTTCCCGCGCAACCCCTACCACCATCTGGTCAAGCATTATCAGGACGGGCAACTGCAGCGCGGACGCCTGAACGATCCGCTGCTCGACGCGCAACTGACGCTCGAGGTCTTCCGCGACCAGCAAACGGCGCTGGCCGAAGCGTCGCCGAGCCTGGCCCTCGCCTGGCACTGGCTGACGACCGTGCAGAGCACGAAGTCGACGAAGTCGGGGCTGGACCGCTTCTTCATGGCTTTGCGCCACAAGGCCCGCCCGAGCGATGGCGAAGCGCTCGCCGCCATTCGCCAGCAACTCGCCGGACACGTCTGCGCGACGCAGCTCGGCGAGGTTGTGGCCGATGCCGCCCACCAGGGCTGGGCGCTGGCCTACGCACTGGCCTGGCTGTCGGTGGCCGGCGGCAACTCGGTGATGCCACCATGGGTGTGCCATCAGTTTCCGCAGGCCGGCATGCTGATCAGGCGCTTGCGCGACACCGCCTGCACCGACCCGGCCTGCCAGTGGTGCAGGGAACGGCACGATGCCCGCAAAGAACTCGTGCGCTGGTTCGGCTTCGCCGAGTTTCGTCCGGAGCCGGCCGACGAAGCGGGCCAGCCTCTGCAGCAGAGCATCGTCGAAGCCGCGATGCGCGGCGAACACGTCCTCGGGATTCTGCCGACGGGAACCGGAAAGTCGCTGTGTTACCAGATCCCCGCGCTCTCGCGCTTCGACAAGACCGGTGCGCTGACCGTCGTCATCTCGCCGCTGGTGGCCCTGATGGCCGATCAGGTGTCCGGGCTGGAGGCCCGCAACATCAGGAGCTGTGCCGCACTCAACGGGCTGCTGTCGATGCCCGAGCGCGCCGACGTGCTCGATCGCCTGCGCCTCGGCGACATCGGCATTCTCATCGTTTCCCCCGAGCAACTGCGCAACCGCACGCTGCGCAAAGTGCTGGCGCAACGCGAAATCGGCGCCTGGGTCCTCGACGAGGCGCACTGCCTTTCCAAATGGGGGCAGGATTTCCGCCCGGATTATCGCTATGTCGGGCGCTTCATCCGCGAAAAGGCCGGCAATCAGGCGATCCCGCCCGTCCTCTGCCTGACCGCCACCGCCAAACCCGCTGTGGTGGTCGACATCCTGGATCATTTCAGGGACAAGCTCGGCATCGAGCTGCGCTGCTTCAACGGCGGCGCCAGTCGTGCCAACCTCGATTTCTGCGTCGTCCCGACCAGCCCGGCCGAAAAGTTCTCGCACATCCACCAGATCCTGGAAACCGATCTGCCGCCCGAGCTGTCCGGCGGCGCCATCGTCTATTGCGCGACACGCCAGCAGACCGAGGAAGTCTCCCGCTTTCTGCAGCAGAAAGGCTGGGCGGCCGACCACTTTCACGCCCGGCTGCCGCCGGAAACGAAGAAGAGCACGCAAAAGGCATTCATCGAAGGCGACCTGCGCGTCATCGTCGCCACCAATGCCTTCGGCATGGGGATCGACAAACCCGATGTGCGTCTGGTCATCCACGCCGATATTCCCGGTTCGCTGGAGAACTATCTGCAGGAAGCGGGCCGCGCCGGCCGCGACCGTCAGTCGGCACGCTGCGTTCTCCTCTACACGGTCGAGGATGTCGAGCGGCAGTTCGGCATGTCGGCGCGCTCGCGGCTGTCGCGCAAGGAAATCCAGGCCATCCTGCACTCGCTGCGCAATCTCGACCGCAAGAAACGCAGGGGTGGCGGCAAGGAGGGAGACCTGATCGCCACCGCCGGCGAAATCCTCGCCGAGGACGAAGACGGCGCTTTCGAGCGTGATTCGGCCACCGACGACACGCGCGTGCGCACCGCCGTGTCGTGGCTCGAAGAAGCCGCGCTGCTGACGCGCGAGGAAAACCGGGTACAGGTCTTCCCGTCCTCGCTGCGCGTCGCCTCGCTCGACGAAGCGCGCAAGAAGATCGAGAAAAGGGTCATCGCGCCGGAGTATCGGAAAGGGCTGCTGGCGATTGTCGGCGCACTGATCGGCGCGCCGGTCGATGAAGGCATCTCGACCGACGAACTGATGCTCGTCTCCGGGCTTTCCGCCGAGAAAGTCCGCGCCGCGTTCTACGACCTCGAGGCGCTGGGACTGGCCAGCAACGATACGGCGCTGACCGCCTACCTCCACGTCGGCGTCGAGAGCTCGTCGAAGAAGCGCTTCGCGCAGGCCGCCGCACTCGAATCGGCGTTGATCGGCCTGCTGCGCGAGCAGCATCCGGACCTGGGCCGTGGCGAATCGTCGATCCTCCATCTGCGCCACGCCAACCAGCACCTGAAGGATGCCGGCCACGCCGACGCCCTGCCCGAGCGCCTGCGCCAACTGCTGAGCAGCCTTGCCGCCGACGGCCGCGACGAGGAAGGCGGCCAGGGCAGCCTGAAGCTGCGGCGGGTCGATGTCGAATCGCTGGGCATCGAACTGCAACGCGAATGGTCGGCCGTGGAAGCCACCGCCCGGCGCCGGCGAGCCGCTGCCGGCTGCCTGCTCGACCACCTGCTCGACTGTCTGCCTGCCGGCGCCCGCGGCAACGATCAACTGGCCGAAACGACGCTGGGCAAACTGCTGGCCGCGCTGGAAGCCGATCTGCTGCTCAAGGCAGAAAGGACGATCACGCCCAAGCTGCTCGACCGTGCGCTGCTGTGGCTGCACGAGCAGGAAATCATCCGCCTCAACAAGGGACTGGCCGTCTTCCGGCCGGCGATGACGATTCGCCTGGAGCCGGACTGGAAGCGGAAGTTCATGCCGGGGGATTTCGCGCCACTCAAGCTGCACTATGACGAACAGGTGGTACAGATTCACGTCATGGCCGAGTACGTACAGCGCGGACTCAAGGCCATGGCCGAGGCGCTGCACCTGACGATGGACTACTTCAGCCTGCAACGCGACGAGTTCATGCGCCGCTGGCTGCCCGATCGCGACAAGGAACTGACGCGCCAGACGACGCCGCAGTCGTGGCACGACATCGTCGAGGTGCTGAACAACCGGCGACAGCGCGAGATCGTCACCGACGAGCGCGAAAGCACCAACGTTCTCGTCCTTGCCGGCCCCGGCTCCGGCAAGACGCGGGTGCTGGTGCATCGCATCGCCTACCTGATTCGCGTCCGCCGCGAGAACCCGCACGGCATCCTGGCCCTCGCCTACAACCGCCACGCCGCAGTGCAGATTCGCCAGCGCCTCGGCGAACTGATCGGCGACGATGCCCGCGGCGTGGCCGTACTCACCCTGCACGCACTGGCCATGCGCCTGGTCGGCGCCAGTCTGGCCACGCAGAGCGGAGGGACGAACGGTGACTGGTTCAAGGAGATCATCGAACAGGCGGTCAGGCTGCTCAAGGGCAAGGACCTGCCGCCCGAGGAAGCGGACCTGCAGCGCGAACGCCTGCTGGCCGGCTTCCGCTGGATTCTGGTTGACGAATATCAGGATATCGCGCCCGAACAATACGAACTGATTTCGGCGCTGGCCGGCCGCACCCGGCCCGATGAGGACGGCCGCATCAACCTCTTCGCCGTCGGCGACGACGACCAGAACATCTACGCCTTCAATGGCGCTTCGGTCGCGTTCATCCGTCGCTTCGAGGCCGACTATGCCGCCAGGCCGTCTTTCCTGACCGACAACTATCGCTCGACGGCCAACATCATCGAAGCCGCCAACCGGCTGATCGCCCCGGCGGCAAACCGCATGAAGCAGGCGCACCCGATCCGCATCGATGCGGCGCGCAAGGGCCAGGCCGCCGGCGGCGAATGGGCCGGCATCGACCCGGTCGGCCAGGGGCGCGTGCAGATCCTGCCGACCGGCGACAACGATCGGACGCAGGCCCTGGCCGTGATCACGGAATTCGAGCGCCTGGCAAATCTGGCGCCGGCGTGGGACTGGACGCGCTGCGCGATCATTGCCCGCAACTGGCGCTCACTCGACCCGGTGCGCAGCTATTGCGAACTGCGGGGCATTCCGGTGCAGCAGGCCGACGAAGACAGCAACGGCTTCTGGAGTCTGCGCGAAACGCAGACGATGGTCGGCTGGTTGCGGACGCGCGATAGTGCGCTGATCGACGTACCAACGATCCGCCAGTGGCTGGCGATGCAGCCCGCGAAGCCGCCTGCCGAGCACTGGTGGAGCTATCTGCGCGAAGCGGTAGCCGAGTATGCGCTCGATGCCGGCGACGGAGAACTGCCGTTCGACCACTTCCTCGACTGGTTGGCCGAGTGGGGCCGGGAAGCGCGCCGTCGGCAGACCGGCCTGCTGCTGCTGACCGCGCACCGGGCCAAGGGTCTCGAATTCGATCACGTCGCGGTCCTCGATGGCGACTGGCTGCGGAGCGGCGCCAACGAGGATGCGGACGCCACGCGCCGCCTGTACTACGTGGCCATGACACGTGCCCGCAAGACGCTGGCGCTGGCGCGCTTCGCTCGCGGCCAGGCCTGGCTCGACGTGCTGGCGGGAGGGCCGGCGGACTCTTCGTCTCACTCCTCGTCCGACTCGCCGGCCTTCCTGCGTCGCCTCGCGACGCCGCTGCCAGCGCCGCCGCCCGAACTGGCGCGTCGCCATCGGCGACTGGGCTGGCGGCAGATCGACCTCGACTTTGCCGCGCGCCATCCCCCCGGCCACGCCATTCACCGGGCGCTTGCCACACTCGCGGTAGACAGCTGGATCGCGCTTCGCCAGACATCGGCCGGCGCCTGGCGACTGTGTGATGCGCAAGGGGTCGACGTCGGCGCCCTGTCGCAGCACTTCGAACCGGAAACCGACATGCACTGCATCGAAGCCCGCGTCGCCGCCATCCACGTGCGCCGACCGCGGGACGTGGCGGAGGCATACAAGTCGCGGATCAACGCGCAATGCGAATCCTGGGAGATGGTGGTTCCCGAGCTGGTGTATGTTCCGGGCAGCTAAGCCTTTACTTCGAGGCTTCTGTCATTTCAGTTCGGCGAGCATGGCGCGGGTCCATCGCCCATCAACGTGGCGCGATTGCTCCCTTCTTCAACAGCCTGGCGGCAACACGAAACAGGTCGGGCATATCCACGCGATCGTCCTTGCGCCGGAACATGACGCCGATCCGCTCCATCGCGACACTAAGATCGCGCTCTTTGCTCTGCTCTTCGTTGGGGAATGGGGGCATATAGTCGTGGGTCTGTGCGTCTTGTTTGAGCCGATCCACCGTCTTCGCTCGGATCCAAACGTCAAAGACCCCCTCCTCGGACTGTGGGAGAAGTAGCCCCGCCAGCGGAGCGAGGACGCCCTTGATCCAGGGAAACTCCTGATGAAGCTGGTCAACACGGGTCTTGGACGCTTCGCGCAGACCGTGACGTATGCCGTCGGGCGTGATCACCTTGTCTTCAGGCGCGGGGCCATATTGGGCCGCAGCAATCATCATGCCGAGAAAACTGCGCGGCGTCACTTCGTCAAAGGCGTCTGCCAAGTGGGTGATCGGCCATTGGTAAGTGCTTCCCTTCTTGAAGGCGTACACGCCTTGCCCCATGAAGCGGCCAGCCACGCGATCCATGATCAGCTTCTGATCGTTCTGGACCACACCCAACGACCACCTGCGGGTGAGAACGGCGTTGCTGTCGGGAAGGGTGAAGCCATTCTCGTCCAAGAGTCGTCCGAATGCACTGCGTGCTTCCTCATCCGGGGTCAAGGCCAGCCGAGCGAACAGCAGGCCGTAGAGGTCACTCCCTGACCATTTCAGATTGACGGCGCCGTTGCGCAGCTTCGGGATCTCGACGAAACGAAGGGCATCGTCCTCGATCTGGTCTGGGCGCAGGAACAGCTTGACACGAAGGTTCCGATACGCCCGCATCGCCCACACCACTTCCAGCAACGCCTCGGTCAACAAGCGTCGCCTTTTCCAGGTTCGAGCTACGGTATCGAGGGCATCATAAACAATCAACAGCGTCTTTTTTTCGCCGCGCAAGCGCTGCTCATGACCATCGAGCAGGTCTTCCCGCCGCTCCCAGTCGCGGGCTGAGTCGAGAAAATCCTTAGGTTTCGTGTCCCCTTGACCCGATTGTCTGGTCGCAGCGCTCAGAATGGTTGCCCACCAGAAGCTCCGCGCTTGTTCGCTGGATGCATCCGGCGGCACCGCCCTGTCTATATGGTCAACCGAAACGCCGCCGGGACCACCGATACCGGTGTAGCCGAACTGCACCTCGACCTGCACGAGCCCGAGCCTGGGATATGCCCTTGCCGCCGCCGCCTTGGTATCCGCTCGCCCGAGCACGCTCGACCAGAAGCTCTTTCCACTCCCGCGTGCGCCCAGGATAATCGGCGTGCCGGGGTCCAATGCGGAGGAATGCGTTTCAGGAGCGTAAATGTCTTCCAGCTTCGCGACGTTCGCTCCCACCGCATCGTTCGATACATCACCGGGGATATTGGCAATGGCCCGCCGAATCACGCGGTACTCGTCAGCAGATAACTTCAAGCTCAAATCTCCGCTCCGTCCCTGGAAAGACAGTTACGCACCTGTTCCAGGAGGGGTTCAAAAGATGATTGATACAGACGTACGTCAAGAAGGTCTGGCCGCACTTTGGGATCGAATCCGCGAAAGCGAGAATCTTCGAGAACAGCCAGGGGATCGCGCAGGCCCCAATCCTCGTTCGGAATAACCTCATCGTCCGGGGCCTCGTCGTCCCATGGGATGTCCCCAAACGAACTGGGCACTAAGGGCCCGGATACCACCACCGGCGGCCCAAATCCAGCTTCTACGACGAGATCACGGCACTTTTCCGCAAACGCCACACGCTCGTCCGCCTTGCTCGGTGCTTGGCCCTGCACGAGCGTCAGCCTCGCCAGCCACTCCGGCGGCGGTCCGCCAGCGTCGACGAAACGTGCCAGATGAGCAAGAAGTACGCGGAATCCTTGGAATGTCTGTGGCTCGTCCCGGCCAAAAACAAACACTTCCGCACCCAGCCCCATCAGGGAAGAAGCCGTGGTCTCGTGCAACCCGGCGCGCGCATCCACCAGAATGGCATCGTAGCGATTGCTCTTGGCGAAAC
>DIME01000150.1:16392-20117 GCA_002425405.1 Candidatus Accumulibacter vicinus | reverse complement strand
GCATAGGCGCGCGCGATCTTGGCCAACACGTCAGCCGGATGACGAAGGGATCGTCTCCCCAATACGGGGATGACGTCGATTCGCCCGCGCCGGTTGGCGAGCATCGATGGTCCGATCAGATCGGCTAGAAAGCGCTCATCGAGGCCGGCAAGGCCATTTTCGACCAAAGCGTCGAGCACGCCAAACTCAGGCAGGCTATCGTCGTTGAGAAGCATCGGCCCCAGACCCGGGGCCTCGATATCCAGATCAATGGCCAGTACCCGTAGTCCCTGTGCCGCCAGATCGGCGGCCACGACCGCCAAGGCCGTGGAACGTCCAACGCCCCCCTTAAGGCTGGCAAACGCAAAGCGTGCTGGCAATGGTGCCGCGGATGCGGGTTGACGCTGCCAATCCCCACCCACGAGTCGTCGGTCAACCAGACGGATGCGGGTGCCTCCTATCCGAACCTGCACGACTGTCGAGTCGGCAAGGACGCGCGCGGCACCAAAGTCGTCTGGCCCCGCGAGAACTCGGTCCGTTCGGGCATAAGCTCCAAGCCGCTTACGCAGGTCCTGCGACAACGTCTCGTAGATCGACGCTTCGAGGCTCGCGGCCCCGAAAAAGGCCAAGCGTCCGCTGGTATCCCGTAGAACCACGCCGGAGGCCAGATAATCGGAGCCGACATGCTCCACTACCACGTCAACCAGCGTCGGCAAACTGTCATCGAAATACACGCTCATGGGATCTCCCTCAAGTTCCAATGCTACCGACCGCGTCTCGGGCCTGCTCTTTCCAGGAGATAACCCAGGCCTCCTTGATTTCGTTCCCTTGGCAGTAGCGCATCTTCGTATCCCAGTTGCTCAAGAAACGATCATCGTTGATCAGGCGGAGCAGAGGCGTCCCGCGGCGTCCACTGGGTGGAGCATCTCGCAGCATGCTTCGTAGTTCCGGAAAGTGGGCGAAAAAAGGATCATCCCGCCGCGTTTCTGAAGGCCGCATCCCGGCTTCCAGCATCATGGCTTTGAGTGCGCACTCCGCCGCGATGCCATAAAGATACCCGGCGACGTCTCCCCGAGATTTGGCGAACAAGATATCTGCGGCTTCGATATGCCGTCGGGCAGCAGCAGGCATGTTGGGCGGATAGGCCATGTCAGTTCGCAGGTAAAGCAGGTGAACGGGCCTTCACCACTCAGATAGGAAAACATTCCGGATCAACGACCAAGCCGCAGACGCGCCCTATCATCGTAGCGCAACCCGCTTTGTCGCGCACGGCTTTTTGGCCGACATCGGCCGGCGCCTGGCGATTGTGCGATGCGCAAGGGGTCGACGTCGGCGCGCTGTCGCAGCACTTCGAACCGGAAACCGACATGCACTGCATCGAAGCCCGCGTCGCCGCCATCCACGTGCGCCGACCGAGGGACGTGGCGGAGGCATACAAGTCGCGGATCAACGCGCAGTTTGAATCCTGGGAGATGGTGGTTCCCGAGCTGGTGTACGCGCCGGGTGCTTGACGCTCCAGCCACGCGTAGAGGCTCGTCGTAGGCCCTGAGCTGCGAAGAATTGCTTTGGTGGCGAACGCCGGGGACGAATCTACCCCTATCGCAACTCGTACCAGACGCCCCTGCCGGCGCCGTGCTGACCCAGGTGGCCTTGCTCCACCAGCGCCCGGAAATGCTGCTTGAGCGTGTTGCGATTGGTCTGCAACAACCATCCGTTCCCGATCGAACCACTCGGTGTCCATGATCGCGCCCGCCAGGATCATCACGAACAACATCACCGCCCACCCGTGAGGGTGGTTATCTGCCCGCCTTTCTTGCCTCAGCCAGTCGGTCATAGACCTGGCTACCCAGCCATTTTGAGACGAGTTCTTGCATCTCCGGCTTGCCCATGTAATCGGAGAACAGGTCCTCGTTCAGTTCCATCCGCTCAATGAACAGGGACTCGAGCACCTGCCGGAACACCAGCTGGAACTTGTCGAGGGAGTTGACCTCCGCCGCCTTCTGCAGTGATTCGTTCAGGCTCGCTGCTTCAGCGATCTGATCGAAAAACAACTGGTCCGCCTCGTTCAACTCGCCGCCGAAGCGCTGGTTGATGAAATCGATCAGGCGAGACAGCGAAACGAGCTCTTCGCGTACCATGCCCGACCCCACCTCGCACGGGCCGTCCAGCGGTTTGGCATAGCCCTCGCTGAGGCTGATCGAGCCTTCACTGATCTTCTGCAAGCGATAGTAGTCGAGCTCAACCTCCTCGTCGAACTGGTAACCCGGCCCGCTCTTGCGCTTGGGCAGCTTCAACGCGAGGTGCCGCAGGTACGTGAACAGCTTTTCCAGATCGCTGTCCTGGTAGGGGATCACCTGGCTCAGAAAGCCGTAAAGATTGCGGAAGGCCTGCAGCTTGCCGCGCCACAGCTCGGCCTCCTCTTCTTCGGTGTTCTGCAACTGCACGAAGCGCGCGACCGCCTGATCAAGAATCGCGTTCATCGTCTTGTGGTCGCCGGGACTCTGGCGGCGCTTCGGGGCGAAGAACACCCGCACCAGTTCGGCCACTTCCGTCTGCAGGTAGATCCCCGAGGCATCGAGCTCGGCCTTGACCGCGTAAAGCTTGTCGGGATCGACCTGCTCGCCCATCACGGAGCCTTCGTAGTATTGACGGAAAGCGTCCTGGATCTCGCCGGGCTCATTGACGAAATCGAGCACGAAAGTGTCGTCCTTGAGCGGATGGGTACGGTTCAAGCGCGACAGCGTCTGCACGGCCTGAATACCCGCCAGGCGCTTGTCCACATACATCGTGTGCAGCAGCGGCTGATCGAAGCCGGTCTGGTACTTCTCGGCCACCAGCAGCACGCGGAAGTCCGGCTTGGCGAAGGCGTCGGGCAGTTCCTTCTCCTTGAGGCCGCGATTCATCTCGACCTCCGTGTACGACTTCTCCGGGATCTTGTCGTCTTCCACCGTACCGGAGAACGCCACCAGACTCTTGATCGGGTAGCCCTTCTCCTGGATGTAGCGGTCGAACTCCTGCTTGTAGCGGACGGCCTCCAGCCGCGAGCCGGTCACCACCATCGCCTTGGCATGCCCGCCGATCTTGTGCCGGGTAAAGTGCTGAAAGTGCTCGACCATCACCTCGCTCTTCTGGCCGATGTTGTGTGGGTGCAGGCGCATGAAGCGGGCCAACGCCTTGGCGGCCTTCTTGCGCTCGACGTTGGGGTCGTCCTCGGCCTTCTTGATCAGCTTGTAGTAGGTCTTGTAGGTGACGTAATTCTTCAGCACGTCCTCGATGAAGCCTTCCTCGATCGCCTGGCGCATGGTGTAGCGGTGGAAGGGTTGGCCATTGCGGCCGAAGATCGCCAGCGTCTTGTGTTTGGGCGTCGCGGTGAAGGCGAAAAAGCTCATGTTCGGCTGATGGCCGCGCTTGGCCATGGAGCGGAACAGGCGCTCGAGTTCGAGCTCGCCCTCCTCCTCGGCCATTTCCCACGCCTTGCGGCGCAGCTCCGCGCCGCCCAGCACACCCTTGAGTTCCGTCGCCGTCTCGCCCGATTGCGAGCTGTGCGCCTCGTCGATGATCACCGCGTATTTGCGTGCGGGCAGATGGCTCTTGCCGCCTTCGCCGCGCTCCTCGCTCAGCCTGGCCAGCTGCCCGGACACGAACGGAAATTTCTGCAACGTGGTGATGATGATCGGCACGCCGGCTTCCAGCGCCTCGGCGAGCTGGCGCGAATCCTCGTCGATCTTCTGCACCACGCCCTGGCG
>DIME01000150.1:0-16078 GCA_002425405.1 Candidatus Accumulibacter vicinus | reverse complement strand
ATGACCACCACGCTGTCGAAAACCCGCTCATCGCGTTCGTCGTGCAGGCTGGACAGGCGGTGCGCCAGCCAGGCAATCGTATTGCTCTTGCCGCTGCCTGCCGAGTGCTCAACCAGATAGTTGTGTCCCACACCTTCACTGGCAGCGGCTGTCACCACCTGGCGCACCGCCTGCAACTGGTGATAGCGCGGGAAGATCAGGCTTTCCTTGCGAATCTTCTTGCCGTCGTCCGTCGTCTTCTCTTGCACATCGAGATGCAGAAAGCGGGCGAGCAGGTCGAGCAAGCTGTCGCGTTGCAGGGCCTCTTCCCACACGTACGCCGTCTTGTAGTTGCGCGCATCAAAGTCGGGCGGGTTGCCGGCTCCGCCCTCCATGCCTCGGTTGAAGGGCAGAAAATGAGTGGATGAACCGGCCAGGCGCGTGGCCATGTGCGCCTCTTCGGTATCGACCGCGAAATGCACCAGCGTGCGTTTGGTGAACACGAAGATCGGTTCACGGGGGTCGCGGTCGTGGCGGTACTGGTGGATGGCATTCGCCGCCGTCTGTCCGCTCAAGGGATTCTTGAGCTCCAGTGTCACCACCGGGATGCCGTTGACCGACAACACCACATCCAGCGACTTCTCCGACTTCGGGCTGAAGTGCAATTGGCGGGTGAGCCCCAGCCGATTGGCCTGATAGCGCGCCTCCAGCTCCGGGTTCAGGCCGTGCGCCGGGCGAAAGAAGGCCATCCGCAAGGTCTTGCCGAAACACTTGAAACCGTGACGCAGCGTGGCCAGCGTGCCGTGGGTGTCCAGCCACTTGCACAGCGATTCCAGCACCCGCGTGCCGGTCTGCTCGCCGTGCAACGCCGTCAGCTTCTCCCACACCTTGGCTTGGGTGGCGCGGATGAAGTCCAGCGCTTCATCGGGGAAGATCGCCCGCTCGCGGTCAAAGCCCGTGCCATCGAGCGGCGTATAGCCCTCGCCAAGCAGGACCGACTCGATGGCGGTCTCAAAAGCGGCTTCGCTGGTGCGCTTCATGCTGGGTTCCGTGGTCGGTGGGGGTCCAGAAGGGTCAAAGCACTACCGCAGTCAGCGCGCCCTGGCCGGCACGACGGGCGCATCTTCACCCCGCACCATCGGCTTGCCGTTCTCCCAGGTGACGGCGTACTGACCCAGACGCCGCTTCTTCTCCAGAACATTCGCAACGGACTTGCGGAGCGCGTCCAGTTGCTTCTGGCCCTCCGGGGATGGGGTCGTGATTCGCTTGGCGTTCATCGTTCGGCCTTCTCAAGCAATAGCTGATAGTGGTCAGCGCACAGGATGTCGCGCTGGTCTCCGCACTGTTCGAAGACCAGCTCCGGATTTTCACCATCGTTCATGAAGCAGATGCAGCGGTCGACGCGCTGACTGAAGTCGTCCAGCAGGTGGCGCAGGCTGCGCGGGAAGCGCCGCTCGATATCCGCCTCCGGGATGGCGTGCCCACCGTGGGCCACCCGCTCGGCGACGCGCAGCTTTGACATCTCGGCGCTGGGCAGCGCCAGATAGATCAGGTCCACCCGCCAGCCGTCGCGGCGCAGCCGGTCGACCATGCGCAGATAGGTGCGTCCAGCCAGGGTGGTTTCGAACGCGAAGCTTTCACCGGCCACGATCCGGGTTTCCAGCTCCCGCAGGAAGAGGCGGCTGGCGGCCAGCAACTCCCGCTCCGGGGCAAGCGGCGCAAGCCCGGCGGCGATCAGGTCGGCGTTGATGAAGTGGGAGCAGCCCACCACCGTGGGCAGGTACTCCAGCGCAAAAGTGGTCTTGCCCGCGCCGTTGGGGCCAGCGATGATCCAGCAGGTGCGGGTCATCCGGTCATTTCCTCCAGCGGGATCTGGCCGGTGACGGCGGCGGTGATCAGGGCGGCGCGGCGTTCCTTGGGAGCACCAGCAAACCGCGTCGTCTTGCCGAAACCCTTGAAGCCGTGACCTGGCGTGGCCAGCGTGCCATGAACAACCAGCCACTTTCGCAGCCATTCCAGAACTCGCGCGCCGGTTGGCTTGCCGTGCAGCGATTCCAGTTTCTTCCACACCTCGGGCTGCATCGTGCGGATGAATGCCAAGGCCTCGTCCGGGAAGATTGCCCGCTCGCAGTCGAAGGCCCGTGCCTCGACCCGCGTGTATCCCTCGCCGAGTAATACCGCCTCGATGGCGGTCTCGAAAGCGGCTTCGCTGGTGCGCTTCATGCGGCGGCCCTCGCTTGCCTCTTTCGCAGCCAGTAAACGACGACCTGTGCGAACTCCGGCAATGCGCCAGGTTCGCTGCCATCCCATCTGGGCAGCTCACGCGATGGATCAACACGGCGCCCATCCTCCAGGCGCTGCTGGAACGCCGCGAGCACCGCCTTGCGATTGCTGACCAGGCGCGGCAGGTTCAGGTTGAGTACCGCATTGATGGCCTTGTCGATGTCGGCATCGTCCGCGCTGATCTTGCCGTCACCCAGAAACCGGATGTGCCGCTCGATGGGGTGAGCAGGGTCACACACGCTGAAGCACAGGTCGTTGTTGCCCTTGCGCGTATCGCAATGCTGCTCGCGCTCGGGACGGCCTTGCCCACCCAAGCAGGCGCCGAGCAGATTGTTGTAATCGAGCTGCCGCCCGGGGTGGTCGGCTTGGCATTGCCAGTGCTCGATCTTCATACCCTCGGGCGTGGCCCGGATGCGTGACTGGCAGTAGCAACACAGGCCGCGCTGCTCAGCCACCAACGCCTGCCGCAAGGCCGCTTTGTCGGCGTAGTTGTCATAGTCGGTATGCGGCTGCTGGCGATGCTGGGTCAAGGTGGCGGGCTCCGGCCCCTTCTGGATGGTCCGCATCTACTCGGCGCCCTCCAGAAAGCGGATCAGCGAACTGGCACGGGTCAACTCGGGCTCGTCTTCGCACAGCTTGTGTTCAAGGGCCGCAATGGCGGAGCGAGCCTCGTCAAACCGCTCCTGGTCTATCAGTTCGAAGAGGGTCTTCAGTTCACCGTCCACCTCCCGGTTGCGCACCGGGGCACCCATGAACTCCTGCAGGATGCGGTTGGCATCCATGCCATAGGCCTCTGTGGGCACGGTCACGCCCACCTTGCCATTCACGAATTCGAGGAAGCGCACGCAGCGCGCCGGCACCTCGCCCAGCACCAGTGGCGAATGGGTGGTCACAACGAACTGGCAGGCCTTGAAGATGTCGCGCAGGCGCTGCAAGACATCGCGCTGCCACTTGGGATGCAGGTGGAGTTCGATCTCGTCGATCAACACGAGTGCCACGCCGTCGGCGATAGGGTTGTCACTGTCCGAGTTGGCGATGGCCAAGCGCCGGGTGAGATCGAACATCAGGGCCAGCAGGCCGCGTTCGCCGTCGGAAAGCTGATGCAGGTAGAAGGGCTGGCCGCGCTTGTCCACCACGAAGCCGAGGCGCGGTTGCTCCTGAATGCGCAGGTTGCTGAACTCGGGCACCAGTTCGCCCACCACGGCGCGTAACGCGTCCAGCACCTTGAACCGGCGTGGCTCATTGGCAGCACCCAGCTTCTCCTGGGTGCGGAACCAGTGCATGAACTCGCGCAGTTCCACCTCGCGGTCATTCAGGGCGCGACCGTAGGCGATGGACGGGTCGAAGGGCTTGGCCTCTGGCAGGCTGCGCGGTTGGCCGGGCAACTGGCGCTTGGGCG
This sequence comes from Candidatus Accumulibacter vicinus, assembly GCA_002425405.1. Lineage (GTDB taxonomy): Bacteria > Pseudomonadota > Gammaproteobacteria > Burkholderiales > Rhodocyclaceae > Accumulibacter > Accumulibacter vicinus. The sequence continues at coordinate 12,417 of DIME01000150.1, read as the reverse complement.
AGAAATACACCGCCAGCGGCGGATGGGCCGCGCTCTTCAGGTTCGCCAGCGCGGCGCGGGTCTCCTTCATGCCCGCTTCCAGCTCACCGGTCAGCGTGCGGGCGCTCAATGCCTGGGCGAAATCGGTAGCGGCGGTGGCAGCTTCCGCCTGCCGCAACAGCATAAAGCGGTCACCCTTATCGTCCGCCGCTCGCAAGCGCTGCACTCCGGCGTTGATGGTCTGACCGTCGATCTGGATGCGGGCGGAGACCTCCAGCAAGGCCTTGTCGCTGTAGATGTCGTCATCGGTGAAGTAAAGCGGTGCCGAGCGCGAGGGTGTGAACTCCGGCAGCGCCCGCGACAACAATACGGCCAGCGCGTGCAGCACCGTAGATTTTCCCACCCCGTTAACGCCTGCGATCAGTGTCACATCCAGCTCGAAGGCGATGTCGAGCTGCTCGAAGCCGCCACAGTGCGCGAGGGAGAGGGTTTCCAGTTTCATCCGGTCATCTCTCCAGCGGGATCTGGCCGGTGACAGCGGCGGAGATCAGCGCTGCGCGGCGTTCTTTGGCAAGATCTATCGACTGCGAAACGGCAGACATTGTGTTATCGAACCGGATCGAAGTTTGCTCTAGAAACTCCGCGATCGCGTCACGCTCCTCAAGCGGTGGTGTCGGGACCTCCATATTCGCCAGGGTTTCAGTGGTGAGCTGATTGATCGTGGAAGTACCAAAGGCGCCCGCCTGAAACTCAAAGAGTGTCGAATTGAATACCCAGAACAGGAATCGGTTTAGACTGCTTCTGTAGACTGTCATGAACGCCCCGAATGTGAGATCGCTAGTCTCATTAGTAATTAACGCGTTCTTGCCTATCAACGCTCTGCTGCCGCTTCGGGAGCAGATAAGAATGTCGAACGGCTTAGTCCGCAGTTTTTGGGGTATGTCGGTCTGGACGAAGATATTGTCCTCCAGCACAATTTTTCTGTTCTTCACATTTGAGGCACGAAGGACTAGCATGCCTTCTCCCTCGTTGACCAGATCGTCGGGGTTAAACGTTAGCCCGAGAACCGTTTCACCTAGATATTTCAGCCTCGACATCTCCCAGTGCGCCGGAATCTCGCCCAGCCATTCCTGGCTGGAGGGCCTTAGCCGCGCGGTGGGATCGAGGCCGCGGGTAACGACGCGGTTGATGAGAGCGGCGCGCTTTTCCTCCAGCAGCGCCAGCATGCGTTCTTTCTCGGCAATCAGCCCGTCGATGCGGGCGGTCTCGCGGTCGAGGTAGGAGGCGATGAGGCGCTGAATATCTTGGCTTGGGAGAGGCAGATGATGTTGGCGGAGGATATCGGGTGACACTCGCTTGAGGCCGCCCGCGCCTGTCATCGAAGCTTCCCCGGCTTGCTTAAACGTCAAAGACTGGAAGTAGTAGAAAAGGAACCTGCGCTCAGCCGTGGTCGGGCGAATCACGAAGAGTTCTGAGCTACCAAATCCTTTGCCGCTTACGAGGCCGTCGGCAATCGCAATGTTGCCGTTTTCAAAGCAGGGCGTGACCTTCGCCAGGACAATATCGCCATCCTCGAAGGCGGTGTATGAGGAACCGTACTTCGATAACTTGTCCGTATTCGGAATGAAGTACCCGCTCTTTACCCTGTCCATAGGCAGAAAGGTAAGGTCGTCATCCTCATCAAACCCATCAAAGGCAACCGATGGATTCAACTCGCACACATAGCGTAGCGGGATGGTTTCCCATCCCGCTCGGCGTGGATCAGCGCCGCTCACTCCGTCACCTCCCGCAGCGATTCCAGAATCCACAGATCTGCGTCCGGCCCCGACATCTTGCCACTTCGCTGGCCGCATGGCCGCGGTGTCCGATCGCATCATGGCCGCTCCTCTACAGCGCGATACGCCTGTTCCGGGTCGTTGGGCACCTCGGGCCGGGTCATGCGGATCCGACCGGCACGCAACAGCGGTCGTAGATAATTCTGTCGGACGGTTTCTACGTTGCGGGCCAGCAATGCCAGTTCTTCGGCACGGCATTCCCGGTGCTGACAGAGTGCGACGACCAGATCGCGCACTTCCTCGGGCGGACGGCGCTGGCCGATGGCGCCCACCTGGGCGGCCAGTTCGCCAGACAACTCGTTGAGCAACCCACGCCGCGCAGGGTCGGCCAATGGGTCGGGGTTACTAGACAAGCCCAGGGGGTTACTAGATAAGCCGTCGAGCTTACTAGATAAGCTGACGGGATTACCAGACAAGCTGTCATCGTCACCCAGCATCTTGCCGGTGGGCTGGTACCAGGTGGCCGAGCCACGACCCTTTTGCTGGAGCAGACCGGCGTCGCGCAACTTTTTCAGCGACTGGCTGGCGGTCAGGGTGTCCACCTTGTTGGTGTCGCGCCAGGTGGCGTTGTCGATGGCGCCGACTTCGCGGGCGACGACGAGCGCGCGGGCCTCGGCCTCGGACAGGTGAAGATTCTTGAAGCGCGCCATCCAGGCCAGATCGTCCGGGCCCAGAAAGTGATAGAACAGGCGAACGACGAACTGATCCTGCCCGCGGTCGGATTCGAACAGCGGTGGCGCCAGCCCGGCCTTCTCGCACATCTCGCGCATGACGCGCACGCCACTGCCCTTGGTTTCGGCAAAGCGGGTGTCGTAGAGCGCGGCGGCGAGCTTGGGGTTGCGCGGTAGCGACCCAGGTTCGCCCAGGTGGTCGGGTGATTTGAGCGAAAAGCCGGGGTTGCGGATTTCCAGACGATTGCTGTAGCGGATGATCTGTACCGGCGCATGGCTGCGGTAGCTGCGGTGCATCAGCGCATTGACGACGGCTTCGCGGATCACGCGTTGCGGCACGATGGGGCTGTCCTTGCGCTGCAGGTCGCCTTCGGCGAGGCCGAACGCCTTGGGCAGGTCGTCGAGGATGGCGGCCTGCACGCGGCGGATGAGCCGGAACAAGGGGTCGCGCAGTTCCAGACTGTCGAAGCGCCGCTCGGGGTCTGGCACCCACTCGCGGCCGGGAACGCGGATGTAGTCAACGCGCGTCATCGGGAACGTGCGGCGCAAGGCGACCGGCTTGCCGAACAGGACCAGCCCGGCAACGGTGGGCTGCCATTTCCCGTGCTCGTTGAGCCGCACGCAGCCGAGCGCCTGCAGCAGTTCCTCATCCCTTCAGCGCAGCTCTTCGGCATCGGGGTTGGTGTCGCGGCGGGACTGACGGCAGTCGGCGAGGGCTTCGGAGGAGTAGTCGTCGAGCCTGCCGTCCGGCACCAGACCGGCATCGAAGCTCTCGTGTGTCGCCCTTGGTAGAGCGCGATCAGGTCGTCTTCGCTGCAGTGCTGATTTTCGAGCAGCGACTTGCCGATCTCGTCGGCGCGCTTGGCCTCGATGCGCTCGTTCTCGTCCAGCAGGTTGAGACGTTCGAGCAGTTCCTGCGCGGTCACTGCGTTACCTCCCTGAGCAGGCTGAGGATGCGCTTTTCCACCGCTGCCAGTTCGGCATCGATCTCGTGCAACGGGCGCGGCGGCTGGTACTGGAAGAACACGCGGTTGAAGTTGATCTCGTAGCCCACCTTGCCGATGCCACCGTCCTGCTCATCCAATGTTTCGCGGTCGATCCAGGCATCGGCCACGTAGGGGCGCACCTCGCGCAGCACGTAGCTGACGATGTCCTCTTTCAGCGGGACGCTCTCGGTATCCTTCAGCGCCGGGTCGGGTTCGTACTCGATGCAGACGCCCTCACCCCGAGCCCCTCGCGCGCGGGGTGAGGGAAGTTTATGGAGGCCCAACAGGGCATGGAGATCATCGTTGGTGATGTCGGCGGGCAGGGTCTGGCTGGGGAACAGAGCGGCGCTGTCCAGCGGCTCGATCTTGTGGTGCTTGGCGATCACCGGCGCGGCTTCGGGGTCCACCGTGGTGAAGCAGTCGCGGTAGATCTTCTTCTGCGCCGCGCCCTTGGCGCCCTTGGCCCAGCCTTCCACGTCATCGGGCAGGGTCCTGAACACCTGCTGCACAACGTCCCACACGCGGTTCCAGTCCAGCAGCGTTTCGGTGCCGAATTGGTCCTGCACGGCCTGCAGGGCATCGAACAGCTCGGGGCAGGTGTTGAGGAAGCGCTCGCGGGCCTCGTCGGTGATCTGGAAGCGCAGGCGCAGCGGGCGCAGCACGGTGATGCGGCGATAGCCGAAGTCGGTGTTGTCGAACACGCGGCTGGTCTTGCTGTCTGCACAAGCACCGTGTTCGCGGGTAACGGCGTCGAGCGCAGCCTGGTCGAGATAGCGTCGCTTGTCGCCCAGGCTGCGCTTCATCGGCGTGTAGCGCTCACGGGCGTCGATGAGCTGGATCTTGCCCTTGCGGTGGGCAGCCTTGCGGTTGGTGACCACCCAGATGAAGGTTCCGATGCCGGTGTTGTAGAACATCTGCTCGGGCAGGGCGACGATGGCTTCGAGCTGGTCGCGCTCGATGATCCAGCGGCGGATCTCGCTTTCGCCGCTGCCGGCGCTACCGGTAAACAGGGGCGAGCCGTTGAAGACGATGGCAGCACGCGAGCCCGGCTTGTCGCGATCGCCCGCCCTATAGTCCTGGAACTTGCTCATCATGTAGAGCAGGAACAGCAGGGCACCGTCGTTGATGCGCGGCAGCTTGCCGCTGTAGCCGCGGAAGTTGGGCCAGCGGTCGATGACCTTCCTTTCCGCCTTCCAATCCACGCCGAAGGGCGGGTTGGCCAGCAGGTAGTCGAAGCGGTGCTCCGGAAACGGGTCGTCGGTGAGGGTATTGCCCAGCACCACCTGGCCGTCCTTGTGGCCCTTGATCAAGAGGTCGGAGGCGGCCACGGCATAGGAGCGCGGGTTGTAGTCCTGCCCGAAGACCTTGACCGTGGCCTGTTCGTTGTGGGCGCGAATCCAGTTCTGCGCCTCCGCCAGCATGCCGCCCGTGCCGCAAGCCGGATCGCAGATGGTGACGATGACCCCGGCCTGCGTGAGCACGCTGGTATCGGGCTCCAGCAGCAGGTTGACCATGAGCTGGATCACTTCACGTGGGGTGAAGTGATCGCCCGCCGTTTCGTTGGCCGCTTCGTTGAAGCGCCGGATCAGGTCTTCGAACACCAGACCCATGGTGATGTTGTCGACCTTGCGCGGGTGCAGGTCGATCTCGGCGAACTGGGCGACCACTTGATACAGACGATTGGATTCTTCGAGCTTCTCGATCTCCTTGTCGAACTCGAAGCGTTCGAAGATCTTGCGGATGTTCTCGGAAAAACCGGCGATGTAGTCGGCCAGGTGGCGACCGATGTTGTCCGGATCGCCCTTGAGCTTCTGGAAGTCGAGTTGGCTGTGGTTGTGAAAGCCCAGCGCGGTGCCGTCTTCATCCTTGGCCAGGTTGTTGAGGATGGCGTCGATATTGGGGATGCCCTTGCTGCTCAGTTCGGCATGGCGCTTGAGAACGGCCGCCTTGCTGGGCGCCAGCACGGCGTCGAAGCGGCGCAGCACCGTCAGCGGCAGCATCACGCGCTCGTATTGTGGTGGGCGGTAGGGGCCGCGCAGCAGATCGGCGACGGACCAGATGAAGTTGGCGAGTTGTTGAAAGTTGGCGGTGGCGCTCATGGCTTGCTTCTGAGATGTGAGGAGTCAATTGGCATTGCCATTGCCCGATTTATTGCCCGTGATGATCACAACGATTTGACTTTCCGGTATGCATGAACACTGCCTGACAAGATGAAGCGAAGGGTAGCATTTCAGGGGCTGCTTTTGGGTGCGGGAGACGTAGCGCTTGTTCGTTCCGAATGTCTTGTCCGGCGCGCATGGCGGACAGTCTGCTTGTGGTCACCATGAGTCAGCTTTGGCCGAAGATCAGACAGCCGATGATGCTCGCCTCGCCCGGCGCCCAGTTGAGTAGCCAGCCAGCGAGGTGCGCTCCGAGCAGCTTGCCGCCGACCAACCGACGCTTCATCGTGCAAGCCAACCATAGCCGCGAGAAGGCCGAGGCGGTCGTCGGTGAAATCGTCGCCAGCGGCGACGACGTGGAAGCAGTCGTTTTCGACGTCACCGAACGCGAGCCTGCGGCGACGGCGCTGGCCGACCTCCTCGCCGCCGCCCCCATCCAGATCCTGATCAACAACGCCCGCATCCATGCCGACGCGATGCGAGGGCACGCTGCATGCGGCGAGCAAGTCGCTGGCCCTGGAAGTGGCCAGTCGCGGCATCACGGTCAACGCTGTGGCGCCGGGGATCATCGCCACCGGGATGGTCGACGGGAGTTTCAACGCCGCAACGATCAGGACGCTGGCGCGGATGCAGCGCGCCGGCAAGCCTGAGGAAGTCGCCGATCTCGTCGGTTTCCTGGCGTCCGAGCAGGCCGCCGACATCTCCGGCCAGATGATCTCGATCAACGGCGCTCTGATCTGGAGCTTCTCCTGAAGAGGAAATCCGAGGTCAGAGGCGGACGCGGAGTGCACTCTCTGTACTCTCTGCCCGCGAAATTTCGTTCAAGAGACAAGGTCGAGGCACCCCTGAGATTGACCGCTTGTCGGCCAATCCGGCCGTACGAGTCTCCGTGCTTGAAGGTCCGCAATGCGCCGTTCTGAGGGGCCGCTCCTGTGTCCATTACGGCCAATGGATCATCGATGACTGGGAGCCAAGGCCACTGCCCCAGGAGGCGGCCAAGTGCCGGATCACGAGCAATCCCTGGTGGGCGATACTGGGCGTTTTCCGCAATTCGCGGCTCATGCGGGCGCGACATTGGCGACTGACTACGACATAATGCGTCAGCCATGCCTCTTGACGGCTCCTTGGATTTCCTATCGTTGCCGATGCATCGACGACAAAGACACGTGACATGATTGCTCTGCTACAGCGCTCGCTCAAGACCCGGGTGACCCTGTTCACGCTTTCCATTTTCGTCATCAGCCTCTGGGCGCTGGCGTTCTACACCAGCCAGGTGCTACGCGAGGATATGGAGCGCCTGCTGGGCGAACAGCAGTATTCGATCGTTTCCGTACTCGCCGCCGCCATCAATCAGGAGTTGGGCGACCGCTTGAGTGCGCTGGAAAAAGTTGTCGAAAGACTGACCCCGGCCATGCTGGGCGACGCGGCGACCATGCAGCGATTCCTCGAAGACCGCCCAGTTCTTCAGACCCTCTTCAACGGCGGCGTCATCACCTACCGGACAGACGGTACCGCGATTGCCGACAGTCTTCCCGCGGCTGGACGGATTGGCGTCAATTATCTGGACATCGATGCCGTGGCGACGGCGTTGCAGAAGGGCAGATCGACCATCAGCCGACCGGTCATGGGCAAGAAACTGCGGGCGCCAGTTTTCGGCATCACCGTGCCAATTCGTGGTCACCAAGGCAAGGTGATTGGCGCTATGGCGGGCGTGGTGAACCTTGGGATGCCGGGCTTTCTGGACAAGATCACCGAAAGCACCTACGGCAAGACCGGCGGCTATTTGATGGTGGCGCGTGAATACCGGTTGGTTATCACTGCGACTGACAAGAGTCGCATCATGGAAACGCTCCCTCCACCCGGTGTCAATTGGCTGGTTGACCGCTTCATTCAAGGCTACGAGGGGTCCGGTGTCGTCGTCAATCCACAGGGTGTGGAGGTGCTGTCCTCGGCCAAGGGCATTCCCGCAGCAGGCTGGTACCTTGCGGCTTTCCTGCCCACCGCGGAAGCCTTTGCCCCGATTCTCGACATGCAAAAGCGCATGCTGTTGAGTACCTTTCTCCTTACGCTGCTGGCCGGTAGCCTGACTTGGTGGATGCTGAGACGCCAACTGGCACCGATGCTGGCGACCGCTCGGACATTGGCCGCCCAGTCGGCTGCAGCCCTGCCGCTCAAAGCCTTGCCGATCACGCGCCAGGACGAAGTCGGCGACTTGATCGGCGGCTTCAATCGCCAGCTGCTAACCCTGGGCCAGCGTGAAGACGCTCTGAAGGAAAGCGAGGAACGTTTTCGCAATCTGTATGAAAAGGCACCACTGGCCTATCAGTCTCTTGATGCGGCGGGGAACATTCTGCAAGTTAACAACGCCTGGCTGAAGTTGTTCGGCTTCACGCATGACGAGGTAATCGGACGTTTCATCGGTGATTTCCTCGACGAGCGTTCGCTCAAGACCCTCGGTCGGGAGTTTTCTCAATTTCTATCAAGAGGTAGGGTGGATGGTCCGGTCTTCGACATCAGACGCAAGGACGGTAGCAGTCGGCTGGTTGAGGTCAACGGTCGAATTGGCTATGACAGCGAAGGCAATTTCTGCCAAACCCACTGCATCCTGACCGACATTACCGATCGCACGAGGGCCGAGGCGGCATTGCTGGAAAGCGAAGAGCGCTGGAAGTTTGCACTCGAAGGGGCAGGTGAAGGCGTTTGGGATTGGAACATCCAGACGGGTGACGCGGTGTATTCCAGACGATGGAAAGAAATGCTCGGCTTTGCGGAGGGTGAGATTGGGAATAACTCCTCCGAATGGTCGAGCCGTGTCCACCCGGAGGACATGCCCAAGGTGATGGCGGCAATCCAGGCCCATATCGACGGCAAAACACCCTCGGCTGCGATTGAGTTTCGCATGATGTGCAAGGATGGCAGTTGGCTATGGACGCTTGGCCGCGGCATGGTGGTTAGCCGCGACGCCAGCGGCAAGCCTTTGCGCCTGGTTGGCACCAACGCCGACATCAGCGAGCGCAAAGCGTCCGCCGACAAGATCGAACGCTTGGCCTTCTACGATCCGCTCACCGACCTGCCCAACCGGCGACTCCTGCGTGACCGGCTGGAACAGGCTCTGGCCAGCAGCACCCGACGCAATCGCCATGGCGCCTTGATGCTGCTGGACATGGATGATTTCAAGACCCTCAACGATACGCTGGGGCATGACGTCGGCGACCAGTTTCTGGTGGAGGTGGCGCGCCGCCTGCAGGCATCGGTTCGAGAAGGCGATACCGTCGCGCGTCACGGGGGCGACGAGTTCGTGGTGATACTCGAGGATCTGAGCGAAGACGCGCTCGCCGCCACGCAGGCAGAAAGTGTTGCCGAGAAGATTCTGCACGTCGTTAGCCAGCCTTACTTGCTCGATCTGACTCTTCGAGAGGGTTTGAAGAACACGTGTAGCTATCACTGCACATCGAGCATTGGCATCACTCTGTTTCGAGGCCACTCCCTCTCGGCCGATGAGTTGATGAAACACGCCGACACGGCCATGTATCAGGCCAAGGCCGGTGGCCGCAACTCGCTGCGCTTCTTCGATCCGGAGATGCAGGCAATCGTCGCTGCCCGCGCCACCCTGGATAGCGATCTGCGCGAGGCGGTGCGGGAGGGTCAGTTCTGCCTTTACTACCAACCCCAGGTGGACAGCGCCGGAAACCGGACGGGGGCCGAGGCGCTGGTGCGCTGGCAGCATCCCCGGCGCGGTCTGGTATCCCCAGGCGAGTTCATTCCCCAGGCCGAGGCAACGGGACTGATCATTCCCATCGGTCATTGGGTACTTGAAACCGCATGCGCCCAACTGGTGTCCTGGGAAACCGTGCCGGAGATATCTCATCTCACCGTGGCGGTCAATGTCAGCGCCCGCCAGTTCCGCCATGTCGATTTCGTGGGTCAGGTACTGGCGATAATCGACAGCACCGGAGTTAACCCGCAGAAACTCAAACTGGAACTGACCGAGAGCCTGCTGCTGGATGATGTGGAAGACATCATCAGCAAGATGACCGTGCTGAAAGCCAAAGGCATCGGCTTCTCGCTGGACGACTTCGGCACGGGCTATTCTTCGCTGTCTTATCTGAAACGCCTGCCGCTCGACCAACTCAAGATTGACCAGTCCTTCGTCAGGGATGTGCTGACGGATCCCAACGACGCCGCCATTGCTCGAACCATCGTGGCCCTGGCGCAAAGCATGGGTCTGGCCGTGATCGCCGAGGGAGTTGAAACGGAGGCCCAGCGTGAATTCCTTGCCGCCAATGGCTGTTCGGCTTACCAAGGCTATCTGTATGGTCGGCCAATGCCTCTGGGGGAGTTTTCGCAGCAGACCGGAGCGACTGCAAGGGAAGTGTAAGCGGTCATTCACGATGTCAATGGCAACACGGGGGGGTGGCTCGGTTTCGTCCAACCACTCGCACTCGATGCGGCGAACCAAAGCGACCCTGACCTACAAGCGCACCAAGAATCTGCGGGCCGTTCAACTGCTGCTTGGTCACGCCAAGCTGGAAAGCACCGTCCGATACCTCGGAAGTGTTAAATGGCTAGGAATACGGCCAATTTCATTCTGAACATGCCGCTTGGACTTTAAAAATGGTATTTGAAATGCCTATACTCCTTGTGACCTATGGTGGAAAGTGTAGCGCCCTCCTCGTACAGTGCTGCTGTTGCGGTGGTAACGGTGGCTTACCCTGGGGAGGTTCCCGAGCAGGGGAGATGATTGATTTACCATCGCCGAAAACAAACCACATCGAGGATGTGACCCATGAAAAAGCGAACCGCAGCGATATTTACGGCCGGGGCATTGCTGAACGCGACTGCGCTTGCCGTCCCAATCTCATTGCCGGCGGGTCCAATCTATCTTCGATTTAGCACCCAGGAGCAATTCAGCAAGAACAACGATATCAACAACTCGGTTAATCCAGCTGCGGTGATCGGCCCTCCTACAGGCAACTGGGGAATCGTCGGAATCACCTCGATCGAGCGCGGCGCGGTTCTCCCTCCGACGGGCTCCGACATCGCTGGCGGCGGAGCCACGATATTTTCAGATGGGCAAAACGGCGGCCAACAGATCCTCGGGACTTTCTATCAAATTCTGAACAATGCCGGCGGCCCCCCGGACACCGCCACCGGTGGCAACCTCGATCTCTACTACTGGACCACCAACAATCAGAACATCACCGCACCGCTTGTGGCCACCGACCTGGTAAAGCGCGGTGCTGGCGGCAGCTACAGCGGGACCCCCGAAAGTGCCTACCTTGGGTTCACTTGCGCGCCCAACACGCTGGGTTGTACTTTCCTCGCGCGTTTCAACTTCATGGCGGGAGCCGATTTGAGCAGTCAGACGAATACGATCTTTACAGCGGCAGGTTTATCCGACGCTTATCTGAGCGTCGATACGACGGTCCTAGGCGCGTGGACCAATCTCTTCAATTCGGACTTCTTCACGCTCAATCCTGCCAATCAATCTTGCGGCGCGGCGGCAGTTTTGTGTACGAGCCCCAATGATCTGCGGGTGGATACCGCACTTACGCGTGCGACGGGGTGGGACGTGGTAAATACGGACATCATCGGATTCCTGATCGAACCACTCGGTGTCCATGATCGCGCCCGCGAGGAAGGCGCCGACCATGAAGTGCAGTCCCGACCAGTCGGCACCGAAGGCGCAGACGGTCAGCCAGACCAGCGCCACATGCCAGTGAGCGGCCCCCGGAAATTCGGACAGGGGGATAAGTGGTAGCCTTGCCCCAACGAACGGCTGCGGAAGCATCCACCCCAGGAGCAAGAGCATGACAAGAAGGACGAGGCGGAACCACACACCGGCATTCAAGGCGCAAGTGGCGCTGGCGGCGCTGAAGAGCGACAAGACGCTAGCGGAGCTGGCGCAGCAGTACGACATTCCCCCGAATCAGATCACGGACTGGAAGCGGCAACTGACGGAACGTGCGGTCCAGGTTTTTGGTGACGCCAACAGTCCCGCGAGCAGTGACCCGGACCTGACGAAACTGCACGCCAAGATGAAGCGGAAAGGGTAGAGTAGAGGGCAGGCGAAAGCTTGTCCTCTACTCTACCCTTTCTGTTCCTAAGCCCAGGCCGGCTTTCAAGCCGCTCGCTCCGGCGGTGCAGCGACTGATAGATCACCTGATGGAGGTAATGCAAATGCCCCCTGCGAAAACCAATCCGGAGTATGTCGACGTCGCGGCTGCCGCCCGGGTGCATGACCATAGCATTGTCGCGCTGATATGGGCTCGCGCAGCCGTCCTGGGTGGCTGCTCATTTCTTGCTGCAGGGCTGTGGCCGCCCGTGAGCTGGGAAATCGCGGTCAATGGTCTCGCACTGTCGGCGTTTGGGCTGGGGCTGTTGTGGCTGCTGTCGGATCTCGGTAACCGGCGTGTTGCAATCATTCTGTGTGTCGGGTTGGCCCTGGCCGGGCTCTCGATCGGGTGGAATGCGTGGCAACGGGCGCAGCCCGGCTATGTCATCGAGCCGCTGTTCACCATGCAAGCAGCTTTCCTGGAAGCCCTGGCGGAAATGAATCGGCAGGGCGGCAGCGGAGGTTGGCATGACGCCAGACTGATCGGCGCCGTCGCCGGCATGGTACTGGCGGTGGAAATGTTGCTCCTGGCATGGTATTTGGCGAGAAGTATCGGAGATACCCGCAGCAACTTCTCGCCGATTCGTGCAGGCATGCGATCGCGCTTGCTGGATCTGGCGCTGGGGGTGCCACGCGGGTTGTGGCCGTATGTCAGGCGGACCTTCCCGGAGC
>DIME01000144.1:34621-78209 GCA_002425405.1 Candidatus Accumulibacter vicinus | reverse complement strand
CTTCATGAGAGAATGCAGCAAGGTCGAGGGCAAGCAGAAATTGAACAGCAAAAATCGCTGAATCTATGTAACCCGGCCACGGGTTGCAAGCGAACTGGAGCCCTCTCATCCGGTCATGAAGCGCGTCGCGTTTTCAAGGTCAGCCTGGGTGCTGCCGCGGTACAGGGCATTGACGAACTTGCGCCAGATCAGGTCCGGCTCGCCCAGTTCGAAGTCATAAATCCCGTTTGCCGACTCTCTCGTCGCCAATACGTAGATTTGTGATACTTCCGAGGGACCCAGCTGAATGATCGCCTCACCCCAAACGTCGAGGGGAATGCTTTCCTGTGAGTGTGCCCGAAAACCGTAGCGAGAGAGTTCGAAGATTTCGAGGCGCAGCCTGCAGGGCGCCGCATCGAGCACCGGCAACAAAAACTTTGCCGGGCATCTGATCGAAAAGCGCCGGTGACTCCTCTCGACCGCAGCCTCCTGATTCTCCCCGGGAACGGGTGGCAGAACCGCACGGTACGCCGGCAGATCGTAAATCTTGTGCAGCAATTTTTTCTTGCGATCACTGAGCTGCATGAAAACCTTCGTCCGCACATTGAAAAAGTGATCGAGCAATTCGGGGGTCAGTACCGGATCGTTGGTGGTATAGAAACGGCGTGGCGGCAGCTTGATGTTGGGCAGCTTGACCTCGGTGAAGAAGGCGTAGAGGTTTCGCTTGGGCGGTTTGGACGAATAGTGTTTCCGGAAAATCTCCGGGGCGGTACTGAGGTCCAGGGTGGCTCCGACAGCGGGTGCGCCATTCACGAAATCGTAATTCTCGACCACCTTCTGTGTCAGGCGTTTGAAGAACAGCAGCGATTCGTACATCTCGATATGGCTGGGATTGACCGCAATTACGAGGTGTCGGGTATCAAAGAAGGTGGTGCAGTATTCGTACATGAATTTCATCAGCGGGAAGAGAATGCTGCCGCCTGTTCGGCGGAATCGGCGATGTATCGCCAAGGCCGATACTTCGGCAATGTTCCCTTTCTTTTCCCGCAGTGCGGTCAGATCGAAGATGCGCTGTAGGGGAAAGCCCAAGACACTCTCCCTGATCAGGGACAGGGTACCGACTACCTCTCCGTCATATTTTGCGCACAGGGTCGTGGTCGTCGGCAAAGCGTGATAAATGGTGACACGCATCCCGGAGGGATCAGGCTTCATGAATTTGCTGCCCACGTAGGCGTCGTGAAGCAGGGTGAAGCAGGCTTCGAGTTCCTCTTCGGTATCCGCGATCTTCAACTCGAGGCTGGCATTCGGCGCAGGATCGCAATCGACGAAATTACGGTAAACAGCGAAGCGCCTTTCCCGCGGGAGAAAATTGAACAGCTTTCTCAGCGTCCCGCTCAGCAGTTTTCGTACCGGCAAGACTAATTTTCTGATCATTCCCATTTCTCCCAGCAGCAACGGCGACTCCCCAAATGGCACGAGCCTGGCCGCTGCAGAATAATACTCCTGCCCTCTTCCGGCAACTTCGGAGCCTGATTGGTACTTTGCCTACCTTTTACTCTTTGTATTGGAACACGAAAGTGGCTGCAGAGCTTCGGCACCACTCTTTTGAGACACGCACCGTTCATCTTATCAAAAGGGAGGGCCATCACTCCGATTGTTGTCCCCGGCCTCCTCAAGATCGATACCTTGCACGGTCACCAGTGCGCCTTCTTTGCAACCCGGAAAATTGCTTAATCAACATCTCTGCCGTTTATGGTCGTCGTTGATATAGTTCAGCAGCAACGGTAACTGGGCCTCGACCTCGCGCGTCAGCGCGGGCAGCCTGGCCGTGGCCGCGACCAGATCGCCATTGGCGCACAAATCCTCGATCTCCTGAGCCAGGGTACCCAGCGCCTCCAGGCCAACCGCCCTGGCTCCGCTCTTCATGGTGTGCACAATTCGGCGCGAGGTCGGCGCATCGGCCGCGGCCAGCGCGTCGCCGAATTCCTTCAGCGCGCCGGGCACCTGGTCGCAATACATTTGCAGGATACGGTTCACCGCTTCCTGGTTGCCTGACAGCGTCTCGAGCAGCAGATGCGGACGGTACGCCGATCCCGCGGGCGTCGTCGCCACCGCCGGCTCGGTCGCCGCCGGCGCGCCCAGCCAGTGCCGCAATACCGCCACCAGGCGCGCCGTTTCAACCGGTTTCGTCAGGTAGTCGTTCATGCCGGCCTCGATACTGCGCTCGCGGTCGCCCTTGATGGCGTTCGCCGTCATCGCGATGATCGGTATCGTGCGCCTCGCCTCGCCGGCCGCCCCCGCCCGGATGCGGACGGTGGCCTCGTAGCCATCCAGCTCGGGCATCTGGCAGTCCATCAGCACCAGGTCGTAGTCGATGCGTTGCAATGCCTCGATGGCCTCGAAACCGTTGGCGACGGCGTCGGCGGCGACGCCCAGGTGATCGAGCAGGGCCAGCGCGACGAGCTGGTTGAACGAATTGTCCTCCACCACGAGAACCCGTTTGCCCGCCATTTGCGACGCTTCGAGCCGCGTCGCGCCCGGCTCCGGCGCGGCGTCCGGGCGCGCCGGGAGCGGCGCGAACGCCGGCAGGAAGTCGACGACGAACCAGAAGGTGCTGCCGACGCCGACCGCGCTGTCGACGCCGATCTCGCCGCCCATCAGACTCACCAGGCGCTGGCAGATCGCCAAGCCCAGGCCAGTACCGCCGAAGCGCCGCGTCGTCGAGCTGTCGAGTTGCGAGAACGACTGAAACAGATCCCCGCGCTTTTCGGGCGCGATCCCCATGCCGGTGTCGCGTACGGCGAAGCGCAGTCGCGGCTTGTCAGCCGGACTCGCCGGCGCGAGCGTCACCGAAACATCGACTTCGCCGCGGCGGGTGAACTTGATCGCGTTGCCGAGCAGGTTCACGAGGATCTGCCGCAGCCGCCCGGGGTCGCCGCTCAGGCGGTCGGGAACGTCGGCGGCGACCTGCCAGCCGAACTGGAGCCCTTTCTCCTCGGCCCGGTAGCGGAGCAGGTCCATGACTTCCGAAACGACGGCGCGCACCGAGAAATCGATCTCCTCGATCTCCATCTTGCCTGCCTCGACCTTCGAAAAATCGAGGATGTCGTTGATGATCTGCAACAGCGAATCGGCGCTCTTCATCACCGTTTCGGCATAGCTGCGCTGGGTCGGATCGAGTTCGGTATCGAGCAGCAGATGGGTCATGCCCATGACGCCATTCATCGGCGTGCGGATCTCGTGGCTCATGTTGGCGAGAAACTCGCTCTTCGCGCGACTGGCCGCCAGCGCATGCTCCTTGGCTTCCTCGAGCAGCCGGGCGGCGGCGGCGTTGGCCAGCGCCAGCGCGAACAGTTCGCCGATCTGGCCGAGAAAATGCAGAAACTCGGGATTTCCCGTCTGCGGCTCGCCCGCGAGGAAGATGACGCCCAGATCCGCGCCGCCGTGCAGCAGGGGCACCGCGTAGCCGCCCGGCAGGTCGCCGCCGGATTCCAGGAAGGCGATTCCGGCGCCCGGTTGCGGGTGCGCGTAGCGGCTCTCGAGCGTCGCCGGCAGTCGCCATCCGGCGCTGAGGCACATCGGCTGCAGGGCGCCGGTGACCGCATCGCGCGCCAGCAGGCCGGCGCCAGCGGCCGCCCGGCCGGGCATCGCCTGCCTCAAGATGCCGAGGGCTTCGTCGAGCCGCTCGTCCAGCGGCCGGTCAACACCCTGCAGCACACGGGCGATCGCGTACTTGCGCTCGGCGTTCTCCTTGTTTACCCGTTCGGCCAACTCCTTCTTCTTGGCCGGGGTGATTTCCAGGCCGATGCCTCGATAGCCGCAAAAGCCGCCGTCTGCGGCGAACACCGGTTTGGCGCTGATCCGGATCCAGCGCGGCTCGCCATCGACGCCGCGCAGGACGTACTCGAAGTCTCGAAACGGCCGATGATGCGCCAGATCGTCCAGATGAGCCGCCCAGACGGCGGGCTCGACCATCTCGGGAATCGCCAGATCGGGGCGGCGCCGGCCGATGAAGCTCGCCGAGTCGACGTTGAGAACCCGGTCGGTATTGGGCGAGAAATACGAAAAGCGCAGGTCGGCATCCATTTCCCAGAACCAGTCGGATGCCGAATCGGTAAAGTCGCGAAAGCGCGCCTCGCTGTCGGCCACCGCGTCCTGCGCCCGGCGCAGGGCCTCGAGCGGCATCCGGCGCAGGGGCACGAAGAGCAGGAAGGCGAGCAAGCCGCTGCCGATCATGATGAACGCCGAATCCCGCACGATCGGGGCCGCGGAGGCTTGCACGGTAACGGTGGCGACGGGCTCGCCGGACAGGACGACCGCCCGCGTGCGCTCGCGGATCGGCGGCACTGGCCGCGCCGGAATCGCCGCCAGTTCGACGCCCTGCAGGTCGCGGATCGTCACCGCCCACTCCGGGTGCTCGCCGACGATCTCGTCGATGGAATCCGTCAGCCGTTCGGCGGTATAGCGCCAGACGCCGGGATTGCGCGCGATGGTCCGCCCCAGCAACACGGCCTGAGCACTGGCGGCGGTTTCCAGACGCTGCGCGAGGCCTTCCCAGCCGATCAAGAAGTAGCCCAGCGGCGGCACGACGAAGACGAGCAGCGCGACGGCGCCGGTCAGCGCGCTTAACAGGCGCCGCAGACGCGGATCGATGCCTTCAGTCACGGCGCGATCGGAAAGAAGCCCCAGCCGGCGGCAAGCCGACGCCCTCTTTCCGATCTGGCGAAACCGAGAAAGCCCTTCACCGCCGCGTTGGGGGCGGCCGAGGTGGCCACCACGATCGGCTTCATCCAGGGATAGCCCCCGCTGGCAATCGTCTTGTCGCTGGCTTCGACGCCGTTGACGACGACCGGATTGACGCGCCGCCCGTCCAGTCGGGCGAGCCCCAAAGTGGTCGGGCCGATGGCGCCCGGCAGGCGCGCGATGAGGTCGATGGCGTCGAGGTCGTTGTCCGCGTACAACAGGCCCTTGCGCAGGTAGGCGGCGTCCACCGCCTCGTTCAATTCGGGTGCCATACCGCGCAGGATCAGCATGTCGCTTTCGTTCTTGCTGCGCATGACGAGGCGAATCGGCGTTCCGTCCTCCCACTGCGTCCGCCGCCCGGCGTAGATGTCGGCCAGCTCGCGAAAGGACAGCCGCGGCGCGTGGGGACCATTGACCGCGATGACGAGGGGCGTGCGGGCGTAGGTCTCGGCCTGAAGCTGGGCCGACTCGTCGGCCGTCGGCCCGCGCCCGAGCAGCGCGATCTCCAGCCCGCCGGCGCGCAGCGCCCGCACGCCGCCATTCGAGCCCAGGGGCGGCATGATCACGTTGATCTCGGCGCCGGGCGTCGATTTCCGGTATTCCTGCACCAGGCGCTCGAAGAGCGCGCTGCCGACCCCGGTACCGCCGATCCGGACGGGTTCCGCCAGGGCCGCGCCAGCCATCGACAGGACGGCGACCAGGCACGACAAGATGCGCCCGAGCATCGCCCGGACGGACGACGACACGTTGCGGTGGTGTCGGACAGGCGGATTCTTCATTTTTCAGTCTCTGATGGTGAATTTCGGCTGGCAGGTGGTCCTCCCCGTGAGTCGACGTCATACCGTCGGCAGCGCGAAAGGATTGGAAAATCAACGCAACGTCCGGGAGTATCTCCGGCATTGGGTGCGGCAGTCAATCGCCGCATGGCGCGTGGCCATCCCGGCAAAGCGTTGCGCCGCATGATCCCGGTCACTGCGCCATTATGCCATCCTGATCACCGGCCAGGACGATGCGGGTCGGCCGGTCGCCGTGGCAGACGGCAGCGGCGTCGCGCGTTTTCGCTTCTACGATCAGCCGCCGCGCCGTCTGCCGGCGCGTTTTCTGGCTTGTTTTGCTGGCCCTGAGCCTGCGATGACTCTTGGCATGGCGTTTTGCGAAAATCACTAAGCCCCTGCCCTGACTGTTGCATCTTTCGTTCGATTGGTACAGCATCGCCGATTGATCAATTTCAAGTATAAGAATGGAGGATTGAAATGATCGCTGCATTGCGCCGCCTGAGTCTGATGAACCGTCTGATCGTGAGCGCCGTTCTGGCCTTGCTGGCCATGTTGCTGATCGTCTGGGAAAGCCTGTGGTCGATGCATGCCCTGCTTTACCAGGACCGTCAGGTCAAAACCAGGCATCTGGTTGAGGCAGCGGTCGGCGTCCTGGATCATTACCACGCCCTGCAAAAAGCCGGCACGCTGAGCGAGGATGAAGCCAGGCAGCAGGCCATTGCAACGCTCAAACGAATGCGTTACGAAAAGACCGAGTACTTCTGGATCAACGACCTCGGCAAGCCGGTGCCGAAAATGGTGATGCACCCGACGGTCCCGGCGCTTGATGGCAAAGTGCTCGATGAGACCCGTTTCAACAAGGCCATTTCCCTGCAGGCCGGGTTGAGCGGCGCAAAAATCAGGGTGGAAGGCAAGAATCTGTTTGTCAGCTTCGCCGAGGTGCTCGACCAGGCGAGCGAAGGCTATGTCGAATACCTCTGGCCCAAGCCACTCGCAGGTGGCGGAGTGAGCAGCGAACTGTTTACCAAGCTGTCCTACGTCAAGAAATTCGAACCCTGGGGCTGGGCTGTTGGTTCCGGCATCTACATTGATGATATCGAACGGATTTTCCGGGAGGAGGCGACCCACAGCGTGTTCCTGGCGATAGCTGCGACCTGCATTCTGCTGTTGAGCAACTGGCTGGTCAGGAAAAGCATCGTCAGCGAGTTCGGTGGCGAACCCCGCCTCGCGCTGGGCGTGTCCAGCAGGATTGCCGAGGGCGACCTGACACAGGCGATATCCCTGCAAAAGAATGACCGGAGCAGTCTCATGTTCGTTCTCGCGCACATGCAAAGCAGCCTCAAGGAAATGCTGCGCGCCATCTTCCTCAACGCCAACAAGGTGCAGGCAAGTATCGAACGCCTTTCCGCCGAGTCCAATGAGATCAACCTGGCGACCCAGGTGCAGGCCGGTGCCGTCAGCCACACCCGTTCGGCGATTACCGACGTTTCGGCAAGCGTCGAGGTGGTGAATGGGCTGGTGCATGCGACCGAAGACGGTGCCAACGAGGTGGCGCGACGCGCCCATGATGGCGCCCATGTGGCGGCGAAGGTCGCCGTCGAGATGCAGGCCATCGCCGATACGGTTGCGGTTTCGTCGGAGCAGGTTTCCCGGCTGGTGGCCAGTACCAGCGAAATCGGACAGATGGCCAAGGTGATCAGGGAAATCGCCGACCAGACCAACCTGCTGGCGCTCAATGCGGCCATCGAGGCCGCGCGCGCCGGCGAACAGGGGCGCGGCTTCGCGGTCGTGGCTGACGAGGTTCGCAAGCTGGCCGAGCGAACCAGCAAGGCGACGAGTGAGATCGGCGGCATCCTGCAGGGCATCCGGACCGATACCGAAAGTGCCGTGGCAGGCATGCAGGCAGCGGCGCCGGTCATTGCCAGCGGCGTCACGCAGGCCAACTCCGCTGCCGATACCTTGCGGGCCATCGAAGAACAGGCGCAGGACACCCTCCAGAAAATGAACGCGCTGTCGCAGGCCACCCGCGATCAGACACGCCTGATCGAAGACATTGTCAGCAATGTGGATGAGGTGATGAATGCTTCAGGACAGACCGAAAATGTGATCAAACAGTCGCTGCAATCGGCGGCCGACCTGGAACAGGCATCCAGCGCAATGTTCTCGATGGTGCAACGCTTCAATATCGGCGAGCTGGACAACCATGGACGGCCAGTGGTGACTCGGGGTCAGGCTGCGGTCAAGCCGCTGATGGCCTGGTCGAGTGCCCTGGCCGTGGGACATGCCGAGATTGATCGCCAGCATCAGGTATTGATCGAAATCGCCAACCGCCTGAACAATGCCATGCTCACCGGCGCAGGCAAGGCTGCCTGCGGCTTGATTCTCGACGAACTCGTCAACTATACGGTCAATCATTTCGGCTTCGAAGAGAAGTTGATGGAGAAGCACAGCTACCCAGACCGTGCGGCGCACCTGGACGCCCATCGCAAGCTGATTGCCGAGGTCTCGAAGTTCAAGCGCCAGTACGAAGACGGTGGAACGATCTCGGTCGAGCTGATGGGCTTCATCCGCGATTGGCTGGTCAACCACATTCTCAAGGTCGACCGGGCGCTGGCGCGTGATCTGAACAGCCGGGGGCTGTCGTGAAACTCCCTTGCCGGGCCCTGGCAGCGCTTGCCTCCCGTCCATCGGGATCACCCGCAGCCGCCGCACGATGAGCGACCTGGCCGACCTGGTCCGGCGGCAGCGTCGCCGCCGTGTTCTGGCTCTGGGCGGGGTGGTTGCGGCGTACGTCCTGTCGTTTTTTCAGCGCTTTGCGCCGGTCGGCATCGCGCCGGACCTGATCCTGGCATTCAACACCACGGCGTCATCGCTGGGCGTGCTGGCGGCAACCTACTTTTATGTTTATACGGTGATGCAGGTACCCACCGGCATTCTCGTCGATACGCTCGGGCCGCGCCTGATTCTCCTGCTCGGCGGACTGGTCGGTGGCGTCGGGAGTCTGTTGTTCGGCATGGCGCCGAATCTGGACCTGGCCCTGCTCGGCCGGACGCTGATCGGGCTGGGCGTTTCAGTGACTTTCATCGCCATGCTCAAGATCATCGCCGTCTCGTTCGATGAACGCCGTTTTGCCAGCCTGGTTGGACTCAGCGTGCTGATCGGCAATCTGGGATCGGTGCTGGCCGGCGCGCCACTCTCCTGGCTGGCCCAGATCACCGGTTGGCGCGGCGTCTTCATCGGCCTGGCGGCCGTATCGCTGCTCCTGGGCGTGGCTTGCTGGTACTTGTTGCGCGAGCCGTCAGACGATACCCAAGGTTTGCCGGCAACCGCAGTTAAACCTCGCTTCGACCGGACAGTGGTGCTTTCCGGTTTGCTGTCGGTTCTCGGAAACCGCGATACCTGGCCGGTGGTCGCGGTGAATTTCGGCATCTGCGGCAGCTTCCTGGCTTTTGCCGGCTTGTGGGCCACCCCTTTTCTGACCCAGGTGCACCATCTGACCCGCGTCGTTGCGGCCAATCATGTGAGTCTCCTGTTCGCTGCTTTTGCCCTGGGCAGTGTGTTTGTCGGTACGCTCTCCGACCGCCTTGGTCGGCGAAAACCGGTGCTGGTGGTGAGTAGTCATCTGTATGCCTTGATCTGGCTGATCTGGCTTTCCGGCAGCACCTTGCCCCTGAGCTTGAGCTACGCGCTGTTTGCGCTGATGGGTCTGGTTTCTGCCAGTTTCACGCTGACCTGGACCTGCGCCAAGGAAGTCAATCCACCACTGCTCTCCGGAATGTCGACCAGCGTCACCAATATGGGCGGTTTCCTGGCAGCCGCCATCCTGCAGCCGCTGGTCGGCTGGGTCATGGATTTGGGGTGGCAAGGTGGCTTGACTGCGACCGGGGCACGTCTTTACACGCCAGAGGATTTCCAGGCCAGCCTACTCCTGCTGGCCGGGACGGCCAGCTTCGGGGCTCTGGCGACATGGCGGATTCGGGAAACCCACTGCCGGAACATCTGGCATGCGCCGGCCTGAGCAGCAAAGCCCGTGCATGACGTCAAAGTTCCTTTTTGACCGGCATAACGCAACTGACGCCACAGCGTCAAGTATTGCGCGTCTGCATGCGCCAAGACCCATTGGGCTGGACGGGTGCTCCGATCACGGAGAGCGGGGCAGAACGATTGACGTTCATATGGCAAACGACTAGACTCGCGCATGCCGCTAGCACGAGGGGAGACCGCAGCGGCTGATCGACTGATCACAAAAAGGAGCTGCTGATGGCGATAAAACTGGCGGCCGTTATTCTCGTCGCTTTACTGCAAGCGGGATTGGTGTTTTTTGCTGCCGGCGGCTTGACGACGGCGGCGATGATGGCGGCAGCAGGTGGTGTCGTACTCGTCGCGGCTTTATCGTTTTGGCTGCTGCGCTCAGGAGGGACCGGCATGCGCGCTTCGGCAAGCATCGCTGTCGAGGAACTGCGCCGCATTCAAGAGGGCCGCGCGCCGCTCTCCCTCCAGCTCAGCGGCAATGAACCGATCATCTTCCAGCTCAATCAGTTGCTGTCGATGTTCCGGCGCATCCTCATCCGCACGCGCGGGATGAGCGCGCAAGCGGCCATTGGCGCGGCGAAGATGAACGTGATCGCCAAAAACGCGTTGGCCGGCGCGACGATACAAGGTGAGCTGTCGAGCAAAATTTTCGCGACGTCGCAGGACGCGAGCCGCTCGGCCAATACCGTGCTCAGCAACGCGTCGTTAGTCGCAACCACCTCGACCGCCAATCTTGAGCTCGCCGAACGCGCCTTGCAGGAAATGCACCACCTCGCCGGCGAGATCGTCAACGTCAGCAGTCGGCTGCGCGGCTTTCGCGAAACGGTCAAGCAGCTCGACAAGAGCGCCTCGCATATCGCCGAGATCTCGCAATTGATCAACGAATTTTCGGATCAGACCAACCTTCTGGCGCTCAACGCGGCGATCGAGGCGGCGCGTGCCGGCGAACATGGACGCGGCTTCGCCGTCGTCGCCGACGAGGTGAGGAAGCTGTCACAGAGCGTCAAGTCGGCGTCGAACACGATTTCCGAAAACATCTCCGAGATGACCAGGCTGGTCAAACACACCGACCAGGACTCCACGCTGATCGCCGACAGTGTTGACCGCTCGCGATCGATCGTCGAAGAGTCGGCGGTCAATTTCGACCGCATGGTCGTCGACCTCAAGGATGCGACAACCAAGATCAGCGAAATCACGGCCGCGATCGAGTCGCTGCGGACCTGCAACGAAACGCTGCACGAGATCGCCGAGCAGGTTCAGGCAGCGAGCACCCGCATCGTCGAGCAGGTGAAAACCTCCGAGACCTACGCTGGCGAGCAGCGCGAAGCGACCGAACGCGTGCAGGGAACACTCGCCCAGCTGCGCACCGGCAACAGCGATTTTGATCGCATCGTCGAAATCACTGAAGCGTATCGGAGCAAGGTGGCTGCGCATCTTGAAAAGTTGTCCTCGGAAGGCGTCAACGTCTTCGATCAGAACTACCAGCTGATTCCCGGTTCCAATCCGAAGCGTTACAAGACGTGCTATGACGATCACTGCGAGAAGAGCTTGCAAGCCGACGGCGACGCGGCGCTGGCCTCCGGTTCGCGCATCGTCTATGCCCTGGCGCTCGATAGCAACGGTTACGCGCCGACGCACAACAGCAAGTTTTCCAACCCGCCAACCGGCGACTACGCCAAGGATCTCGTCGGCACGCGCGACAAGCGGATTTTCGACGATCTGGTCGGCATCAAGTTGGCGCGGAATACCGAGCCGAGCCTGTTTCAGACCTATCTGCGCGACACCGGCGAGGTTCTCGGCGACCTGTCAATGCCGGTGATGGTCAATGGCCGGCGCTGGGGGGCGGTGCGGGTCGGCTTTGACCCGCAGGTCGTCATCGGCGAGACCGGCTAGCAAGAAGGGGGGAGATTTTTGAGGAGTTGACGCGGTTCGCACATTAACCACGCTGGTGAGTCATCAGTTTCTTCAAACCTTCGGTATTGAGAATCCGGATTTTTCTTTGATGTACGGCGAGCAGTTTTTCCTCCTGGAAATGCGAAAAGGCCCGACTGACGGTTTCCAGTTTGAGGCCGAGGTAGCTGCCGATTTCGTCGCGTGACATGCGCAGATTGAATTCGGCAGGCGAATAGCCGCGGGCCTTGAAACGTTGCGAGAGGTTGAGGAGAAATGCCGCCAGACGTTCCTCGGCGCGCATCGTCCCGAGCAACATCATCACCCCGTGGTCACGAACGATTTCGCGGCTCATCACCTTGTGGAAGTGATGCTGCAAGGTGTGGATTTGTCTGGACAGCCCTTCGAGATGCGAGAAGGGAATCGCACAGACTTCACTGTCTTCAAGGGCGATGGCGTTACAGGTATGGATTTCACTGCTGATACCGTCGAGGCCGAGCAGCTCGCCGGTCATCTGGAAGCCGGTGACCTGGTCACGGCCATCCTCAATCAGCACATCGGTCTTAAAAAACCCGCTGCGCACCGCGTAGATCGATTCAAAGACCTGCCCGGCGCGGTAGAGATAATCGCCTCGTTTCAGTCGCCGGCGAGTGGAAACCAGTTCGTCGAGCTTCTTCAGTTCCTCCGGGGCGAGGCCGATGGGAAGGCACAACTCGCGGAGGTTGCAGTTGGAACAGGCGGTTTTCACGATTTCAAAGGCCAGCCTCGCAGTCGCGGCATCTTTGGGCATACTGAGCTTTTTTCTCTAAACCCTGCGTTTGATCCACGTCAACCCGACGGCATCGCCTCGGCCCGATAATGCAGACAACAATTAGTCTCGTGGGAACATGGACTCTGCCGCAGGCAACCTCGTTTTCGATCCTCAGATCATCCGCCGTTTCGACATCAACGGTCCGCGCTACACGTCGTACCCGACAGCGGACCGCTTCGTTGAAGCCTTTGGCGCAGATGCCTCCAGACTCTGGCTCGGCAAGCGCAATATTGGTGCCATCAGCCGGCAGTTGTCATTGTACTTCCACATTCCCTTCTGCAACACCATCTGCTATTACTGTGCGTGTAACAAGATCATCACCAAGGACCACGGCCGTTCGGCCAAATACCTGAAATACCTGGCACGCGAACTGGCACTGCAGAGCAGCTATCTCGAAGGCGGCGACCAGGAAGTGGCGCAGTTGCACTGGGGAGGAGGGACGCCGACCTTTCTGTCACACGACGAGATGCGTCAGTTGATGGCCGCAACGCGCAGGCACTTCAGACTGATCGAGGGGGGCGAGTACTCGATCGAAGTCGATCCGCGCAAGGTGGATCGCACCACCGTCGAACTGCTCGGCGAACTGGGTTTCAATCGCATGAGCGTCGGCGTGCAGGATTTCGATGCAAGCGTCCAGTTGGCCGTGAACCGTGTGCAGAGCGAGGAAGAAACCTGCACCGTCATCGCCGCAGCCCACGCCACCGGTTTCAAGTCGATCAGCGTCGACCTGATCTACGGCCTGCCTAAGCAGACGGTGATGGGCTTCGACCGCACCCTCGAGCGCGTGATCGAACTCAGTCCAGATCGCGTCTCGATCTACAACTACGCCCACCTGCCCGGCCTGTTCAAGCCGCAACGCCGCATCCTGGAGTCGGACATGCCCTCCGCCGACGCGCGTCTGCAGATTCTTGCCCTGGCGATTCGCAGAATGACCGACGCGGGCTATGTCTACATCGGCATGGACCACTTCGCGAAACCCGACGATGAACTTGCAGTTGCGCAGCGGCAGGGGCGCCTGCACCGCAACTTCCAGGGGTATTCGACGCATTCGGACTGCGATCTGCTGGCCTTCGGCATCTCGTCGATCAGCAAGGTCGGACCCACGTACAGTCAGAACGTGAAGACCCTTGACGAGTATTATGACCGGCTGGACAGCGGCACCCTGCCGGTCTACCGCGGCATCGAGCTGAACGCGGATGACCTGCTGCGGCGTTCGATCATTCAATCGCTGATGTGCCATTTCGAATTGTCGATCGAGTCGATCGAAATTGCCCACCTGATCGACTTCAGGACCTATTTCGCCACCGAATTGGACGATCTCCGCGCAATGGTCAGCGCTGGTCTGGTGCGCATCGATGATAAATGGATCAGCGTGTTGCCGCGCGGCCGCATGCTGGTCAGAGCGATCTCGATGGTCTTCGACCGCTATCTGCGTGCCGACCGGCAGCGTACCCGCTACTCGAAGGTGATCTGAACAGAGCAGCGTGCGCTCCAATGCTCATACGACCCTCTCCATCCGCGCCAGAACAAACGCCTGTTGCCCGAACCAAAGCGATCGCTGACCAGCCACCCGATTTACCGCAATTTACGGACTTGATCCGCTACTGACGCACCAGCCTTAGACCGTTAGCCACAACCAGAAGACTCGCGCCCATATCAGCGAATACCGCCATCCACATGGTGCCCATACCCAGCAGCGTGAATACCAGGAAAACGGCCTTGATCCCCAATGCCAGCGTGATGTTTTGTACCAGTATCGTTCGGGTGGTGCGCGATAGGCGAACGAAGCGCACAATCTTGTTCAAGTCGTCGTCCATCAGAGCCACGTCAGCCGTCTCGATAGCCGTATCGGTACCCGCCGCGCCCATGGCAAAGCCGATGTCGGCTCGCGCCAGGGCTGGGGCATCGTTGATCCCGTCGCCCACCATGCCAACCTTGCCGCTCTGCGCGTAGCGTTCGATTGCCCGCAGCTTGTCTTCTGGCAGTTGATCGCCCCAGGCTTCGTCGATTTCAACCTGGGCCGCTATGGCCCGCGCGGTGTGTGCGTTATCGCCGGTCAGCATGACTGTTTTGATGCCCAGTTCATGTAGCGTCCGGATCGCAGCGCGGCTACCGTCCTTGACCGTGTCGGCCACGGCAAACAGGACGAGTACGCGCTCGCTATCGGTGAGCAGAATGACTGTCTTACCTTGCTCTTCCAATTCACCAAGCTGTACCTCTAGGGGTGGAGTGCATACGCCAAGTTCATGGATCAGCCGATGGTTGCCAAGCTGATAATGCACGCCGCCCACTGTTCCGCGCACACCTCGCCCTGGCATGGCGGCGAAGTCGGCCACATCAAGCAGGATGGTGCCGTTCTGCTGTCCGGCGGTGGCGATGGCGTGAGAAACCGGGTGATCGGAGCGCGCAGCGAGACTGGTGGCAACACGGACGGCATCCAGTCCGACCGGCTGATCCAGCAAGACGGTATCGGTTAACGCGGGTTTGCCGTGCGTGATGGTGCCGGTCTTGTCGAATGCCAGCCACGCCAGCTGGTAGCCTTCTTCAAGGTAAACGCCGCCCTTGATCAAAATGCCGTGGCGGGCCGCTGCGGCCAGACCGCTGACGATGGTAACGGGAGTCGAAATGACCAAGGCGCACGGACAGGCTATGACCAGCAGAACCAGCGCCCGGTATACCCAATCGTGCCAGCCTTCACCGAGCAGCAACGGCGGCACAAGAGCCACCGCCAACGCAAAGGCGAACACCACCGGCGTGTAAACCCTGGCAAATTGATCGACAAAACGCTGGGTAGGGGCACGTGCGCCTTGCGCTTCCTCGACCGCATGAATGATGCGCACCAGGGTCGAATGTGTGGCTTCAGCAGTAACCCGGTATTCAAATGAGCCAGATTGGTTGATTGTTCCGGCGAACACACTGTCACCAATTGATTTCTCGACCGGCAAGCTCTCGCCAGTAATCGGCGCTTGGTTGATATTTGAGCGCCCAGCCATCACCACGCCATCAAGGGCAATTCGTTCGCCTGGTCTGACCCGCACGATTTGGCCAATGGTGACGGCCTTGGCCGACATATCGGCCCAATCGCCGTTTGCCTGCTGTACTGTCGCCAGTTCAGGCGTGAGTTGCACCAAGCTGCGGATGGCATTGCGTGCCTGATCCAGCGACTTGGCCTCGATCAACTCGGCCAGAGTGAACAGAACCATGACCATTGCCGCTTCCGGCCATTGCCGCAGCAGTACCGCACCAGTAACAGCAATGCTCATCAAGGCATTGATATTCAGATTGCCGTGGCGCAATGCAATCCAGCCCTTTTGGTAAGTGCCTAGGCCGCTGAGGGTGATGGCAACGAATGCCAGCAGCGCCGATAACCATTCCGGCATGCCAACCCAATGCATGATTTCCGCACCCAGTGCGGCCACGCCGGCCAGGGCCAGAGGCCACCAGGGTTTTCCGGTCGGCTCGGTGAGCGCTGTTTGGGTGGCGGACTCCATCGCTTCGGAATTCATGCCCAAGTCGCGGATGGCTGCTTCAACGGCGGCCAAGGCGTCGTTGTCATGGACAACGGACAGCACGCGCTGCATCAGGTTGAATTCCAATCCTTGCACGGAGGTCATGCCACCAAGTTTCTTGCGGATCAACGCTTCCTCGGTGGGGCAATCCATCTGGGCAATGCGTAGACGGGTCAGCGTGGAGCCAGCCGGAATATTGACCGTGACCAGGTTGGCGTCATCTGACGTTGGCACTCCTAACGAAATGGCTGCGGAGCACGCATGGTCATGCGAATGTACATGATCGTGATGAGCGATCATGTTATTGTCACCAAGTGAATGGTCATGGCTGCAAGCGTGGTGAGCACGCGAAGTTTTCTCGGGGCGAAAGGACATGGCGCGATCCAATTGTCTGAATATTGCGCATTTCACACCCTGAAGCTACTATAGGGTCAAGTGTTTTGGGGCCTATCCATGAAAATCGGTGAACTCGCCCAAGTGGCGCAATGCACGGTGGAAACCGTGCGCTACTACGAAAAGGCCGGACTGTTGTCGCCCCCGGCGCGCACGGCGGCCAACTACCGCAGCTATGGCGATGCTCATGTTGACCGGCTGCGCTTCATCCGTAACTGTCGGGCGTTGGACATGACGCATGCAGAAATCCATGCTTTGCTGGGCCTGATGGATCAAGCTGCCGGCGATTGCGGTGGTATCAATCAGCTTCTTGACGAGCACATTGCCCACGTTGATATGCGTATCGCTGAATTGTCCCAACTCAAGCAGCAACTCAGTGAATTGAGACAATGCTGCCAGAGCAAACAGGCCGTGGACGCATGCGGCATTTTGCAGGGGCTGGCGTCAATGGAAACTGAGCAGAGACACGAACGGCACACGCACCTCGGTTAATCGAGGTCTTACCGTCCAAGATCAGGTGTTCGCGACGGGAAGGTAGCCGCCATGACATCAATGATCTTCCGATTGGCCCATGCGAATTGGGGGGCTCCGAGGGCGTGTCAGCAAGAAGCCCCCAAGCTTTCGCCTGAGGGCCGTCTTGCCAGAAGGAAAATGATCTCGATTACTTTGCCGCGGGAGTCGCAGTTTCTGCCTTCGTCTCGGTCTTCACGGCATTGGTGCCATTTGTCTTGGTCTTGGCGTGATGCGTTGCCGCTTTCGGGGTTTCGGTCTTCGCAACTTCCATCGTGGCCGGTGCTGCGGTCTTCGCCGTTTCAGCCTTGATCGGTTCGACAGCCTTCGGTGCCTCAATCTTCTTCTCGGCACTCGCGACGGTCGGAGCCGTTCCCTTGGCAACGGGCGCGGCAACTGGGGTGCCCGTCTGAGCAAAAGCAGTGGCAGCAAAACCAGCGGCAACAACAAGAGCAATCACGGTCTTCATCATTTTGAATCTCCTTGGGTAGTTTCGTTTTCGGTGCTGCCGAATGGCAGCGCCTTGAAGCGAATAACGTGCTCGGTCACCACAAGATGTCATCGGTTGTGTAAGCCCGTGTATCGGGCTGTGACCTTGGCAGCTTGGCGCTCCAACGGCGCAAGGAGAATGGCTGAGAAAATACTGGCACCGGCCGCGGTGTCGAAACCGAGGGCTTCCGGACGTGTGCCGTAAGGCGCATAGCGGTAGTCGACGTGCTCGCCGGCGGCGCTGCGGAGTGCGGCGGCAACCGGGTGGACGCCGTGCGGCGGCGAGTTGACCGCCTTTGATTGGCGGCCCTATACTCGACCGATGCCCATGAGCTTCGTACCGTTTGCGCCCCTGGCGGCCATGCCCGGCAAGTTCCGGCTGGCGGTCCGCCGGCCATTGTCCGGCGTTGCAAGGGGCGGCAGGCGGGTGGCTCTTTTCCTGCGGCCGGAGAGCGCCGCCTGCTTCTGCGACGACCGGCTGGGCCGGGCGCCGCGGGCGGGCGCTGCGGAGTGATCTTCCGGTCGTTCCTCGACTGGTTCGTTCCGTCGTCCGCGCGGGCCGACGAGCGTCTCGCCGATCGCGCGCGAACGGTGGCGGGATCCCTGCTGACGATCTCGGGCACCTTGGCCCTGGTGCTCGTGCCTTTCCTCCTGGTGCGGAGCCGGCCCAGTCCGATCGAACTCGCGACTTTCGCTGCGGCGCTGGCGACCCCCGTGCTGGCTGCGCTTGCCATTCGCTGCGCGGTCAATACCACCAGCGCGCTCTTGCTGACCAACCTTGCTGGAATCGCTTGCGTCGCGATCTGGGCCGCCGTCACCGGCGGCGTTCTGTCGGTGGCGATGCCCTGGCTGATCGCCTTGCTCGCCACGCTTGGCACGTTCGGCAAGGCGCGTGTGCTGCTCGTCGCTTTTGCCGTCGACGCCGCGGTTGTCGTCGGCCTCTATCTGGGTTCGGTGAACGACCTGCTGCCGACCAACCTCGTGCCGCTCGAGGAGAGTCTGACCCTGGCGCTGATTGCCCAGCTCTCTTCGCTCGGGGTGGTCGCCATGGCGGCGAGGATCGTTGTGCGGGCCCGAGCTGCGGCCAGGGAAAGCCTCCGGCAGAACGAGCGGCGACTGCAGCGCATCGTCGATGGCTTGCCGGCGTCGATCGCCTACGCCGACCACAGCGGCAACGTGCCGCGCTATTCGTTCGCCAACCGGCGTTTCGCCGAGCGCTACGGCAGGACAGTCGAGCAAATCGCCGGCGCATCGGTGGTCGAGGTGCTTGGCGAAGCACGCTACCATCAGGTCGAGCCCTACGTACAACAGGTGCTGCGCGGGGAAGCCAGTGAATACGACCGGACCTTGTCGCTGCCGGACGGGACGACGCGCTACGACCGCATGTATCTGGTGCCCGATTGGGCCGAGGACGGTTCGGTGCAGGGCGCCTACATCTTCGGTATCGACGACAGCGAACGCAAGCGGGTGCTGATGGCGCTGCAGGAAAGCCAGGTCAGACTGGCCGAAGCGCAGGCCATGGCGCATGTCGGCAACTGGGAATACGATCTGCCGAGCGACCGCCTGGAGTGGAGCGACGAGGTGTACCGCATCTACGGGCATCAGCCGGGGAGCTTCACGCCGTTTTTCCGTACCGACTACGTCTCTGCCACGCAGGCCGAAGACCGGCCAAAACTCTTCGACGCCCTCGCCCAGGTGCTCGCAACCCATTCGCCACAGACCCTGGAGCACCGCATCGTACGGCCGGATGGTGTCGAACGGACGGTCGAGGTGCGCGCCCAAATCCTGCATACCGATTCCGCCGGCCGCATCGTCAAGCTGAGTGGTGTCGTGCAGGATGTCAGCGAGCGCAAGCAGATCGAGCGCGAACTGATCGCTGCCAGGGACGCTGCCGAAGCGGCAAGCCGCGCCAAGTCGGCGTTTCTGGCGAACATGAGTCACGAAATCCGGACCCCGATGAACGGCGTGATCGGGGTTGCGGAACTGCTCTTGCGCGAGCCTCTGGACGATCGCGCCAGGCACTACGCGGAAACCATCCAGCGTTCGGGGCGAACGCTGCTGGGCGTGCTGGACGATGTGCTGGACATCTCGAAGATCGAGGCCGGGCGTTTGGAGCTGGAATCGGCCGGCTTCGACCTGCCGGAAATGGTGCGCGAGATGGACGATCTGTTCGCCGAAGCGGCGCGTGCCAAAGGCGTACGGATTGCCGTGACGGTGTCGCCAGAGGTGCCGCGCTGGGTCAGAGGCGACCTGGTACGGTTGCGGCAGGTCTTGCTGAACCTGGTATCGAATGCCGTCAAGTTTTCCTCGCACGGGACGATCGGTGTCGATGTGCGTTGCGAGACCGACGGCAGCTTGCGCTTCGCGGTGAGCGACATGGGCATTGGTATCGCGCCGGAAAAGCAGGCCCAGATCTTCGACGCGTTTGCGCAGGCCGATCAGGGAACAACGCGACGTTTCGGCGGCACCGGGCTCGGCTTGTCGATCGCCCGTCACCTGGTCTGCCTGATGGGCGGCGACATCGGCTTGCAGAGCACGCCGGGAGAAGGTTCGTGCTTCTGGTTCCGGGTCAGACTACCGGCGGCGCCGGCGGTCACCGAGCCGCGTAGCGGCGTACCGGCAACGTCTTTTGCCAACCGACGGGTACTGGTAGCCGAGGACGAGCCGGTCAACGCCGAGGTGACGCGCGCCATGCTGATTCATTACGGAATCGACGTCGTGCTGGCTGGCGACGGCGAAAAGGCGGTCGCCGAGCATGCACGGCAACGCTTCGACCTGATTCTGATGGACTGCCAGATGCCGGGAATGGATGGTTTCGAAGCGACGCAGCGAATCCGCGAAGCGGAGAAGACAAACGGTTTGGCGCGCACGCCCGTGGTCGCGCTCACCGCGCATGCGATGGCCGGCTATCGCGCGCAGTGCCTGCAGGCCGGAATGGACGACTACCTCAGCAAGCCTTTTCCGGCGACCGCCCTGCAGGAGGTTCTGGGTCGCTGGATCGCCGTCGGTCCCTGACTCCACCCGGCACGACGGCGGACACGCCCCTGGCGGTCGCGCCGGCAAGACCGCGCCGCGCGGGGTCTGCCGATCGGCAGCCGGCGCCAGGCCGGACCGGCTGCCGGTCCGTTGCTTACGCGGCTGCTTGCCGTCCGGCATCCGATTGACGCTGCTGAGAAAGCCGTGATCGACACCGTGACGATGTTCACGTCCACCCCGGCGCCATCGGATAGGAAATCCAACGGCACCTTCGAGAGTACATGAGCCTTCAGCAAGGGACGCCCTGCGCCTCACAGAGGAACGCCATCAGCGGCGTTGCGGCGGCAAACCGTTGCGCGGCAAGCCGGGTCAGCCCCGTATCGGTGGCTTCGGCAAACGATAGCGGGGCCAGCGCGATGAAGTCCTTGCGCTTGATGTCGTCGATTGCCGGGTGGTCGACCGCATAGCCGCGCGGCGGGCGCGTCAGGCTTCCGCCGGCCAGTACCCAGTGCGCGGCGAAGTCCTTGTCGTCGCGCGCGGCAAACCAGCGCTCCGGATGATCCGTGATGCGCGTGCGGATGCGTGCGAGCATGTCGGAATCCGGATGCCAGCAACCGGCGCCGAAGAAGCATTCGTCGGTTGCGATGTGCAGGTAGAAGCCCGGCGCATGGATATTCTTGCCGAGTTTGTGACGGAACTGGATGCCGATGTTGGTCTTGTAGGGACGCTTGTCGCGGGTAAAGCGCGTGTCGCGGTGCACGCGCATCAGCGAGCCGCCCATCCGGCGCGGCTCGGCGTGGAAATGCGGGGCGAACCTTGCCAGCTCGGGTGCCATTGACGCGATGAAGTTCAATGCGGGTTGGCAGACGAGCGCATCGTAGCGCTCCTGGTTGGCAGCAAACCAGGCGCGCGCGTTGTTGGCCGCAAGTTCGTCGAGGAAGTTGAAGGTGGCCTGGCTGAACATGAACAGTGCTCCTTGACGGCGGTCTGCCCTGGGATGGGCGCCTCTCGTGCGGATTGTTGCGCGCCCCGGTCATCCTGTAAAGACTACTGTCCATTGCGAATGCGGGGCATCTGCGAGCGCATCGGCGTGTCGAGCTTGGCATAGATGAATGAATGAGCGTCGTATGCAGCGAACGATGGCGCAGAAGATCGGCGACCTCCTTGAGGGAACTTTCGTGCTCCACAAGACGGCACACCAAGGTGTGGCACAGTGCGTGCCATCGCCCGTCGTGGAACGACTCGTGCCTGTGGTATCCGTGCGGCCGAACTGGTCCGGGGCGGATGACCACAGGCCCTGAGCTGGGCGGGATTCGGACGGCTTTTCAGGGGCTTCCGGGCCCAAATGCGTAATTGACACTGTTTGATGAAGGCTCCTATACTATCGCCAGTGCCGTGGGATTTCCTATCCTTTCGACGATCGGGGGAGACAATGAAACAACTCATCGGCTGCCTGTTGCTGGTGCTATTGACGACTGCCTGGGGGGGCACCAAGGAGGAAGAAGACGCCGAAGCGCAGCGCGATACCCAGGAACTCTTTCTGCGTATCAAGGCCATGCAGGCGGAAAAGGAGCGTCGCGCCAAGACGCTGCCCTATCCGGATGCGACACAGGACATCCCCTTGCCGCAGGGACCGGAATGGATCTCCGATTGGCGCCGGGATGAGCAGAACCGCTTCGCCGGCTACCTGGATGGCCCCGAGATCGACACTCTGCTGGTCCCCTTCCAGGTCCAGGCGAATGGCATCGATACCGCCAATCGCTCGCTGATGACCGCCAGCCTGGCCCAGGCCCTGTCGGGTTCGCTGAAGATCGCCGACCCTTATCTGGTAGCGCGTGCCCTGGGAGACGGCGAACGACGCCTCGATCCGCAGAACGTCCTGCGCCTGGCGACCCAGCTCGGCGCCAAACGGATCGTCTGGTGCTGGGTCGGTCACAAGAACGACGACCGCCTGCATCTCTATTTCCAGGTGCAGACACGCGAGGGCGCCGGTGCCTTCAAGGAGGCGACGAACCTGCCCGGCACCCTGATCGACAACCTGCAGTTCAGCAACGAGCTGCCGCCGATCAACGTCTTCCGGCAGCACTTGCCGAAGATCGTCGAGACACTCGGCTTCCGCTATGCGACCCCGCCGACCGTCCCGCCGGGACCCTTGGCGGCTGAACTGCCGGTCGGGATCGCCGCCCTTGCCGAAGCGTCGCCGGGCGCCGCCAGCGACGCCCTGTACCTTCAGTTGCTCGGCAGCCTCGTGCCGGCGGACGCGCCACGCCTTCGCGAGCTGCTTTACGAGCGTTCGCTGCTGATCGCCTGGCAGCTTCCAGCCGATCAGCCGGCGACCCGACGCCTGCTGGCGCGGGCGTATCAGGGCCTGCACATGCGCCCTGCCGCGCTGGCCGCCCTCCGGCCGGAGCCAACAGTTGCCGGTTCTGCCGCGCCGACGACGGCAGTCGATTCGCCAAATGCCGAGGACCGAGCCCTGGTCGCCAGCCTGAACGGCAATCTGCCGGCAATCGAGCAGGCACTGACTGAAATTCCCCTTTCGCCGCAACGGGTCATGGCCGAAATCGAGGCCACCGACATCCGATTTGCCTACGATCGCGATCGTGCGCGCCACGCGCAGGCAAGGCAGGCCTTTCTAGCCACGCTGCCAGCCGACTGGCGACCCTTTGTGGCGCGACGTTTCGCCGATGCCGACCCGGTCAAGCTGCACCGTTTCGACAACTACGCGACGCTCCTCGTCCTCGGTCAGACCTTCCCGGAGGCGGGGGCCGGCATTGAGCAACAGCGACTCGGCTGGCAGGTCACCGGCCGCTCCGAAGCGGCCGATCTGGATCTGGCTCTCGGCGCGTATTTCTCGCCCGCGCTGGCCGGCGTCGATAGGCGGCGCTGCTGTGATTCCTCGCAGTGGCGGCTCGACCGCCTCGACGTACTGGATTTCCTGGTCCAGTCCGGTGTCGCCAACGTCATTTACAAGGCGCAGCGGATGGCCGTCACGCAGGCGCTGCCGCGCGAGACACTGGACTACATCAACGCGGTCGACGCCTTGTTCGGTACCCACCCGGCAATCATGCGCGTACGCGCCATCGCCGAGAACGATTTGGCGAAGCGGGCCGCTGGGCAGGTCAGACAGTCGATGCTCAACAAGGCGGAACTGAGCGCGGAACGTGCCCGGTACTGGGAAAACAACACGGCGCACGTGCCGTACGATCGTCCCAGCCATGTCACCCGCTTGTACTACGTCGCGGATCCGCACGGGCGGAACAAACCCGACCCGCTGGGCCTCGCCACCGCCCACGCGACCTTGGTCAATGCCCGTTTCGACAGCGCGCCTCTGGTCGCCACCTTTCATCTCACCAAGGACGTCACCGAACGCGACCGACTGCTTCAGGAAATGGCGGGACGTTTCGTCGGCGATTCGACGGTGGTCTTGCTGAAGACCGGCTTGCTGCTCGCGCAGGGCAATCGTCGCGCGGCGATGGACATCCTGGCCGCCGAATTGCTGAGCAAGCCGGAGTCCGACGACTTCTATGTGCGACTCGGCGATCTGCTGCTCGGCGAGCGCCGCTACCGCGAAGCGGCCGACGTCTTTGCCTCGCTGCCGGCGCTGACCGATGGCAGCGCGAATTCGCTGGCGATCGGCAACTACGCGTATCGCGCCGGATCCCGCTTCTACCAGCGTGGCGAAACCGATCTGGCGATTCCCTTCTTCCGCATCGCCGCAGCGCAGAACAACGGGTCGCAGGCCGAAATGATCAGCCGGGCCCGCCTGGCGCTGCTCGACGAGGCCTACCTGCCCGCGCTCGCGGCCTTGTTCGAATCGGTTCAACGCTACTCGCAGCCACGCGACATTGCCGATTACCTGAGCCTGCTCTACCTGGTCGGCCAGTCGGCGGCGGCCGACAACGGCTTTCAATCGCTGGCAACGCGCGTCAGCGCGCCGGATGTGTGGCGCGCGGCGCTGGTCGGCAACCAACGCCGCGGGCTCGACGAGCGGGGACTGATCGAGTGGAGCAAGCCGTTTGGTCGATCGCAGGGGCCGCAAGTCCAGAGGCTGGCCGCCGAATTCCTGGCCATGGCGCTTGTCACCGACCGCGTGCCGAGCCCCGAGGCGAGTCAGGCGATCGACCGCCTGCTGCAGTTGCAAAGCTCGCATCGCTCCGACCTGAGCTTCGTGGTCGAGGGACTGGCGGCACTGAAACGCAAGGATTTCCCGGCAGCCCGGGAGGCACTGTCGCAGACCGACGAGGCACAGGCCGGCGCAGGCCCACGGCCGGCGAGGACGATCCTCGCCTACTACGCGATCGCCGCCATGAAGAGCGGCCAACAAGCCGAAACCGAACAGTTCGTTGCCGCCATTCCGGAAGAACAACAGGATCTCGACTACTGGCTGGCCAAGAGCGTCGTGGCTGCGCTGAGTGGCAAGGCCGAAGCGGTCGCGAACTTCCGGCAGGCAGTCAACCACCTCAACGAAAAGCAGCTCCGCTTGCTGGGAGCCGAATACCAGCTCGCCGATGTCGCGCAAATGCTCGCTGATCTGACCGGCGACAACGAGTTCAGGAAACTGGCACTCGAAGTCGCCCGCTTCAACCAGAAAACCCACCCGTGGGAAGGCTGGTCCTACGCATGGGAAGCCGCGCTGACCGACAACCGGGCACGCCGGGCGGTGGCCTTGGTCAAAGCCGTCTATCTCGATCGCCAGTCGGAAATGCTGTCGCGCTTGCCACCCAAGGAGATCGAAGCGGCGCTTCGCAGCACCCGGAAAACGCCACCGTTTCGGCCCGACAAGAAACCCGGAGGAACCGTCTGAGGGTAGTACCGCGCCGCGGTCACTGCCAAGGACAGGAAATCCAACGGCACCTTTCGGACAGCAGGATCAATCAACGGCTGTGGAAGCAGCTACCACCGGAGCAAGCGCATGCCCAGAAGGACGAGGCGGAACCAGACACCGGCATTCAAGGCGCAAGTTCCCTCCGTTGGCGCACAGCTTGAACCACGGTCTGAATTCCGGGGACCACTAAGCGCCATCGGATAAGTTCTCCGATCTTCAGAAGGCTCCGGGCCTCGGCAAACCAGGCACGGAAGCACGGAGAATTTTTTGATAACCGCTTATAGCTGTGGTTTGCAAATCTCGGGATGTCCGCCGCAGCAGTTGTCAGTCAGGAAACCAAGCAGGTCGTCGATTCTGTCCAGCACGGCATGACAGCGAACGAAGCGGCCTTCCTGCGTGGTATTGACCAGACCCGCGTGAGTCAGGGTCTTCAGGTGAAAGGACAGTGTGGGTGCCGGCAATTGCAACTGTTCGGCAATCAGGCCTACGGTCAAGCCCGCAGGCGCGTTCTGCACCAGCAGGCGGAAGATGGCGAGGCGGCTTTCCTGGGCCAGCGCGGCCAGCGCGGTGACGGCGTCGGTATGGGTCATCGTTCCAACGATACCGAAAGATTCCCGATCTCGCAAAGCGTTTGCAGCGAATTGTTCGCGAGAATTCAGCAACGCGGTCAAAGTATTTTTTGCGGTACTGAGCGAGTGAAAAAACGCACTGCAGGGCATCGCCCAGGCGATGCCCTTTGCTGGCAGGCTAGAAACCAGCGCCCTTGATCGATTTCAGACCCTTAAAGACGGCCTTGCTCCCGAGTTGCTCCTCAATGCGTAGCAACTGGTTGTATTTGCAGATGCGGT
Source organism: Candidatus Accumulibacter vicinus (assembly GCA_002425405.1). Taxonomy (GTDB): domain Bacteria; phylum Pseudomonadota; class Gammaproteobacteria; order Burkholderiales; family Rhodocyclaceae; genus Accumulibacter; species Accumulibacter vicinus. The sequence continues at coordinate 52,425 of DIME01000144.1, read as the reverse complement.
CGGTACGCGACAGCGAACCAGTCTTGATCTGCCCGGCGCCGGTACCGACGGCCAGGTCGGCGATGAAAGAGTCTTCGGTTTCACCGGAGCGGTGTGACGAGATGACGCCGTAACCGGCTTTCTGGGCCATCTTGATGGCGTCGAGCGTTTCGGTGACGGTACCGATCTGGTTGACCTTGATGAGGATTGCATTGGCTGCCTTCATGTCGATGCCTTGCTTGAGACGAACCGGATTGGTAACGAAAAAGTCGTCGCCGACGATCTGTACCTTGTCTCCGAGCGCCTTGGTGAGCTTGACATAGCCTTCCCAGTCGCTCTGGTCGAGACCGTCCTCGATCGAGACGATGGGATACTTCTTGCACCATTCGCTGTATACGGAAATCATTTCGTCATCGGTGAACAGCTTTTCTGGATTCGACTTCCAGAACTTGTAGCCCTGGCGGTTCCCTTCGTCGAAGAGTTCGGAAGAAGCGCAGTCGAGGGCAATGCTGATCTGCTTGCCGGGTTTGTAACCGGCTGCAACGATCGCCTGCATGATGACTTCCAGTGATTCGTCGTTGGTCAGGTTGGGTGCAAAGCCGCCTTCGTCGCCGACCGCGGTGACATGCCCGCCCTTCTTGAGGATCGACTTCAGGGCGTGGAAAACCTCGGTGATCCAGCGCAATCCTTCCGAGAAAGTGGGCGCGCCCACCGGCATGATCATGAACTCCTGGAAGTCGATCAAGTTGTCGGCGTGCTTGCCACCGTTGATGATGTTGGCCATCGGCGTTGGCAAGGCAAAGTCGCGATTCTTGTGGATCTTGCCGATGTATTTCCAGAGTGGCAGCTTGCTGACATGTGCGCCCGCCAAAGTGATTGCCATTGAAGCGCCGAGGATCGCGTTCGCTCCCAGGTTTGACTTGTTGGGTGTGCCATCGAGGGCAATCATGGCCTCATCGAGTGCGCGTTGGTCGAGAGGATTCTTGCCTTTGAGGAGTTTCGCGATCTTGGTGTTGACGGATTCGACTGCTTTCAGAACGCCCTTGCCGAGGTAAACCTTCTTGTCGCCATCACGCAGTTCGCAGGCTTCGAATTCCCCGGTCGACGCACCCGAGGGAACTGCGGAACGGGCCATGAAACCGTCGTCGAGGACGATGTCGACCTCGACGGTCGGGTTGCCGCGTGAGTCGAGGATCTGCCGGCCAACGACCTTGGTGATCTTGACGAATGCAGGGGCGGCCGCCGTTGCCTCGGCTTGCTCGGGCTGTTCGACGCTCTCGGCCTTTTCGGCCTTTTCGGCCTTTTCGGCCTTTTCTGCTTTCTTGACTTTGTTGCCTTTTGCCATGATGGGGCTCCGTAGGAGTGGTTCGGTGGAAAGTTCGAGGGAAATCGTGCAGGAAGTTTCTCCGGGGGATCATACCGAATTCAGATGACAAGGTGCAATCCCCGGCGACGAAATCAGGCTGAATTCGTCGATCCAAATAAAGCGTGGAGAATCGGTGACTTGCGGTTGGCAGTGAACATCCTCCCAAATGCAGGTCGGAAGTGCGCATCGGCCCCGGATTGACAATTGCAGTGCGCTGGGCGATGTGTTACAAGGTAAACTTATCGCCTTGTCGCGAATTTGCGAATTCAACCGCAGTCCTCCTCGTCAAATGGTTTTTTCGTTTTTCAAGAAGCCGCCGCCGGAAAAGAAAATGGTTGCGCGGCCAGCCGCCGTTCCCCGCACACGTGACGAGCGGGGCGGAGCCCTTGGCCAAGCACCGGAAGACAAACCGGGCGCCGCAGTGCCAGTCGGCCTGGTACGGGGAGACCTCCCCTTCGCTGCCCCGGTTTCCCAGGCCGAGGGGCAGTCACTGGATCTCAGCGAGTTTCAATTTAGTGAGACCGCACCTGAATTTCAGATCGAGGCCGAGCTGGATCCGGTCGATGCCGCAGCTGAAGAGGCGGCCATGCTCTATTCGAATGGCCAGGAGAGCGCGGTCCGCGCGTTGCTCGAGAGGTCGACGCGCTCCTACCGCTCTGGCCCCGGCGAACGCTTGTGGTTGATGCTTTTTGACCTTTTCCGATTGACCGGCCAAAAAGCCGCTTTTGAGGGTCTGGGAATCGATTATGCTCAATCCTTCGAGAAATCGCCGCCAGGTTGGCGCGATGCTGTCGTCGCCGTATCGGTACACGCCAAAGGGGTTGGGTCAGTATTATTCAAGGGCGATTTGACTGGCGACAACGATGCCGGGTTTACAGCCGCGCGCCAAGCCCTCGCAAGAAACACGCATCTTCGTCTCGATATGTCCAAGTTGCGCAAACTGGATGCTGCCGGTTGTCAGCGGCTATTGGAACTGCTCCAACAGGCTCGCAAGGATCGGCGTGAGATCGAGCTACTGGGCCGTGATCATTTGGCGACCCTGGTTGACTGTCTGATCGTGCCCGGTCGTGCAGAAGGCCAGGCCTGCTGGCTGCTGAAGCTCGAGATCTGTCAGTCGCGTGGGGAGTTGGAGGTTTTCGAGGATCTGGCGGTCAACTATGCAGTGACTTTCGAGATTTCGCCACCCTCCTGGGAACCCAAGCGGGTGATGGAAGCCGAGCCTCCGCCGCTGGTTCTCGCTGCCGCCGACCAGTTGCTGACCGAGGCATATGTCATCAAGGGCGATGTCAAGGCGGCTCGTTTTCCCGACTTGCTGGCGTACGCCGCTGCCAACGATCCGGTACTTATCGACTGTTCGGCCGTGACCCGTATGGACTTCCTGAGTGCTGGCGCCCTGCTCAACATTCTGACGACGGTCAGGCGAACGGGTCGGCAGATCATTTTCCGTCATCCCCATTACCTACTTGCTGAACTGTTCCGCGTTGTCGGGCTGCAGTCCGTGGCGGAAATCATTCTCGCCAGAAACTAGGATTATCAACAGGAGTTTTGTATGGACCAGTACCACGGCACGACGATCCTGTCAGTTCGCCGCGGCAAGCGCGTTGCCATGGGTGGCGACGGACAGGTCACCCTTGGCCACCTCATCATCAAGGCCAGTGCGCGCAAGGTTCGGCGCATCTATCAGGGGCGGATTCTCGCCGGCTTCGCGGGTGGGACGGCGGATGCCTTTACCCTCTTTGAGCGTTTCGAGGCCAAACTTGACAAGCATCAGGGCAATTTGCTCCGCTCGGCGGTTGAGCTCGCCAAGGACTGGCGCAGTGACCGTGCCCTGCGCCGACTGGAAGCCATGCTGGCAGTCGCTGATCAGGAGAATTCACTGATCATTACCGGCAATGGGGATGTGCTCGAACCGGAGTACGGCATCGTCGCCATTGGTTCGGGGGGCGCTTTCGCCCAAGCAGCGGCACGCGCACTGGTTGAAAACAGCGAACTCGATCCCGCCGAGGTGGTCCGCAAGTCGCTGCAGATTGCCAGTGATCTGTGCATCTATACCAATCAGAACTTCACCATCGAGGTGCTCGAATAATCATGTCAGCGATGACTCCGCAGGAAATTGTTCACGAACTGGACAAACATATTGTTGGTCAGGGGAAGGCAAAGAAAGCTGTGGCGATCGCGCTGCGCAACCGCTGGCGGCGCGCGCAGGTCACCGAGCCGCTGCGCCAGGAGATCACCCCCAAGAACATTCTGATGATCGGGCCCACTGGTGTTGGCAAGACCGAAATCGCACGCCGGCTGGCGCGGCTGGCCAATGCGCCGTTCATCAAGATCGAGGCGACCAAGTTTACCGAAGTCGGTTACGTGGGCCGCGATGTCGAAACGATTATCCGTGACCTCGTCGAAATTGCCGTCAAAAGCGCTCGTGAACAGGCGCTGACGGGCGTGCGCGTGCGTGCCGAAGACGCTGCCGAAGATCGCATTCTCGACGCCCTGTTGCCGCCGGCCCGCGGCAATTTCTTCAACGACGCACAATCGACAGAAGACAGTACGACCCGGCAGAAATTCCGCAAGAAACTGCGCGAGGGCGAACTGGACCACAAGGAGATCGAGGTGGATGTCGCTGCTCCGCTGATGCAGGCCGAGATCTTCGCTCCGCCCGGGATGGAGGAACTGACCTCGCAGATCCAGGGCATGTTCCAGAACATGGGCGGGGGCCGCAAGAAATCGCGCAAGTTGAAGATCTTCGAAGCGCGCAGGTTGCTGGTCGAGGAGGAAGCCGCAAAACTGGTCAATGATGAGGACGTCAAACATGATGCCGTTCGCAATGTCGAGCAGAACGGGATCGTTTTTCTCGACGAAATCGACAAGATTGCCTCACGCAGCGACACGCACGGTGTGGATGTTTCGCGTCAGGGGGTGCAGCGCGATCTGCTGCCACTCGTTGAAGGCACCACGGTATCGACCAAGTACGGGATGATTCGTACCGATCACATCCTGTTTATTGCCAGCGGTGCATTCCACTTGGCCAAACCTTCTGATCTGATTCCCGAACTGCAGGGTCGCCTGCCGATCCGGGTGGAGCTCGATTCCTTGTCGGTTGCCGATTTCGAGTGCATTCTGACGCAGACTGACGCCTGCCTGACCATGCAATACCAGGCGCTGCTGGCAACGGAAGGGGTGACCCTCGACTTTGCTCCTGACGGTATCAAACGCTTGGCCGAGATTGCCTGGTCGGTCAACGAACGCACCGAGAACATCGGTGCTCGACGACTGTATACGGTCATGGAGCGGCTGCTCGAGGAGGTGTCGTTTTCCGCCTGCGAGGGAAGCCTGGAAAACGTTGCCATCGATGCGACCTACGTGGACAGTCGGCTTGCCGAACTGGCCCGGAACGAGGATCTGTCGCGCTACGTTCTGTAGCGCGCAGGTCTGCCGCCTACTTCACTACCAGGACCGGCAGTTCTGTGAGATGGATGACCTTGCTCGTGACCGATCCCAGCAGCGCGCTGGCCACCGAGCCAAGGCCTCGAGCCCCGATGACGATCAAGGTGCAGTGCTGTTCTCTGGCGAAATTGACAATCGTCGGAGCTGGTTCGCCGACCAGGACATGTTGCGAGTACGCGAGCCCGCCGGTTTCCAGTCTCAAGCGAGCACCGGCCAATGCGGCTTCGCCGGCCTCACGGTGGTAGTCCTGGACAACGCTGTAGTTGACGAAACGGGTGACGTCCGAGGGCAGGGGCGCCTGTACATTGACCAGCATGATCGCCGGTGCGATGGCGTCGCGAGCAGCTTCGCGCAGGACGTGGTCGACTGCCCGCAAGGCGGGCGGCGAGCCGTCGACGGGGATCAGCCAGAGGGCATTCATTGTTTTCTTCCTTCACCAGGTTCCTCGGTGGCCGCAGTTGCCAGTTCAACGGCCGCACGCGCCGCTTGCCGGTTGGCCAGACACTTCCCCGTTACCACCACCAGCAACGCGCCGAAAGCTGATACGAGGTAAGCGCTGTGCGGAACGGTTGCACGCCAGCTTGCCGGCAATGCCGGGTCGGTCATCAACATGCCGCCACCGATCCAGCCCAGCAGTCCACCGCCAGCCGTGATCACGATCGGGAATCGATCCATCAGGGCGAGGACCAGTTTGCTACCCCAGACTACGATCGGGATCGAAACCACGATCCCGAATGTGACCAGAACGATCGATCCATGCGACGCGCCGGCGACCGCAATGACGTTGTCTACACTCATCACCGCGTCGGCGACGATGATCGTCTTGATCGCTCCGATCAGCGTACTGCTTCCTTGCACATGATCATGTGCATCCTCGTTTTCCGGCAGGATGAGCTTGACACCGATCCAGAACAACAGCAGTCCTCCGACGATCTTGAGGTATGGAATGGCCAGGAGTTGCAAGGCGAAGTAGATCAGTACGAGACGCAGCCCGATCGCTCCGAAGACACCCCAGAAAATTCCCTTGTTGCGTTGCGCCACAGGCAGTCTGCGGCACGCCAGAGCAATCACCACGGCGTTATCGCCGCCGAGCAGAATGTCGATCAGAATGATCTGGAATACGGCGATCCAGAAAGTTGGCGAGGCGAGATCAGGCATCACATTAACTCCAGGGGCGGCATCAGGCCTGCGGCGTAGGCAGAACTGCCCTGAACGGCGTTCTGACCGAACTTGGCCAGCACCTTGTTGGCTTCACGCAAGCGATCGAGCAGTTTGCTCAGCAGAATCTTGTTGAAGCGTTCCCGTACTTCATCAGAACTCAATTCCAGCGCTGCGCTATTGATCTCCAGGAACAAGGTCGGCTCCAGCGTCACCACCGTGGCGTGACGTCGAGAGTCGGTCGGATGCAGGAAGGCCATCTCTCCGACCACCTCGCTCGCGCCGAGCCGACAGATCACCCGTCCATTTGTGGAGATCTCGACAAAGCCGTCAACCACCACGCCAAACTTGCGGTGGTTATCGCCTTCACGGATGATCGTGACTTTCTCCGACAACTCTCGCCAGACGCTGATGCGCAGCACCTCCCACAACTCGATATCCTCGAACTCAGCGAAAAACTCCACCTTGCGCAACCTTTCGAAGTGCGTCTGATCCTGCTGGATCTGATCTTCTTCCAGCATCTGGTAGCGTACTGAGGAAAGATCCTTGGCGAACTCGGCACCATTACGGTAGCGGCTGTAAAGATCCTTCTCAAGTGCCTTCTTGATGATCGGATCAAGGCCCGCTGGTAGGGTCGGGTTGAGTGCGCAGACCGAAGGCGAGTCCATGTTGATGATCTTGTAGACCAGTGTCGCGGGATTGTTGGCGCGAAATGGTAGTCGTCCGGTCAGCAACTGGAACAGCATGACCCCCAGCGAATAGAGGTCGGTCTTGTGATTGAGCGGATAGTTCTTGACCTGCTCAGGGGACATGTAGGCTGGTGAACCAACCCCCATCACGAAGGTCGAGTCCATGCCTGTATCCTTGAGCAGATTGAGGCCGAGACCGAAATCGGTGATTTTCGGATCGTCGTTGGCATTCAGCAGGATGTTGGCCGGCTTGATGTCACGATGTACGACGCCCTGGCGGAAGGCATGATCGAGAGCCAGGCAGCACTTGAAGATGATGCCGATGACGCGGTGCATCGGCAGGAGCCGATTGATCGCGCAATACTTGTCGAGCGCGGTGCCTTCGACGAACTCCATGACCAGATAGGCCTGATCAGGTTCCACGACGGCGTCGAAGATCTTGACGATGTTTGGGTGATTCAGGCGACGGCCGATTGCGTCCTCGGTCTGAAAAAGCTTGCGCAGACGTCGTGACATGGCTGCATTCTCTTCACCGAAGCGTATCAGCTTGATGGCGACCGGGCAGTCCAGGTCTGGGTCTCGGGCCAAATAGACGACAGCAGTCGCACCCTTGCCAAGGGAGCGAATGATTGGATATTTGCCGATCTTTTCCAACATGCCAAAACCCACCCCTATCAATGGCCAGCAGGAATCGAGATGCTAGCAGCAGAACCGCCGCTGCATGAACAATTTTGCGTAAGTGGCATCGCAGCCCACAAGATCCAGGTAGAAAAAGCTTGAAATCGAAGAACTCGCCCCAAACTGTTCTCTGTTTTCAGGGAGATCACCATCTATGCAAACGAACGACAACGTACCCGAAGAGACCACTGCCGCCCCTGCCACGCCGGAAGCTGCTTCCGTCACACCAGAGATCATTGAGTCACCATCCGCAGGAGCGCCTCCTGCAAGCGGTGCGCCCAATCTCGAAGAAACCCTCAAGCAAGCTCAACTGCAGGCCGAGGAGTACCATGATGCGTGGCTACGCGCCAAAGCTGAAACCGAGAACGTGCGCCGCCGAGCGCAGGAAGACATCAGCAAGGCCGCGAAGTTCGCCGTTGACCGCTTTGCTCGGGAACTGCTGGCGGTGAAGGATAGCCTCGAAGCTGCGCTGGCGACCGAGACAGCCAGTGTCGAGAGCCTTCGATCAGGTACCGAACTGACCCTCAGGCAACTGGTCGCCGCTTTCGAAAAGTCGGCACTGACAGAAGTCAATCCGCTGGGCGAAAAGTTCGACCCGCATCGACACCAGGCGATCAGTGTCGTTGAATCACCACAGGAGCCCAATACCGTGGTTAGCGTACTGCAGAAAGGCTACTTGCTGGCCGACCGCGTACTGCGCCCGGCACTGGTCGTTGTGGCCAGGACCGGCACTTGACACTTGAAATCGTCACGACAATCCCCAAATGCGTAGCGTTATCAAACATTCCGGTTTTGGCGAATGTTCTTAAAATAATATTGAAAGGATTCTGAAATGGGCAAGATCATCGGCATTGATCTCGGAACGACCAACTCCTGTGTTGCCGTCATGGAGAACGGCAAACCGAAAGTCATCGAGAACTCTGAAGGCGCACGTACGACGCCATCAACGGTTGCTTATGCGGAGGATGGTGAGATTCTCTGCGGAGCGCCGGCCAAACGTCAAGCGGTGACCAATCCGAAAAATACGCTGTACGCGATCAAGCGGCTGATTGGTCGCCGTTTTGAAGAGAAGGAGGTGCAGAAGGATATCTCGCTGATGCCATTCAAGATTCTCAGAGCCGAGAATGGTGACGCATGGGTCGAGGTGCGCGGCAAGAAAATTGCACCGCCACAGGTTTCAGCGGAAGTTTTGCGCAAGATGAAGAAGACCGCCGAAGATTATCTCGGTGAGGAAGTGACCGAGGCGGTGATTACCGTGCCTGCCTATTTCAATGACAGCCAGCGCCAGGCGACCAAGGATGCCGGGCGGATCGCCGGCCTGGAGGTCAAGCGCATCATCAACGAACCAACGGCAGCGGCCCTGGCCTTCGGCATGGACAAAAAGCAGGGGGACAAGAAGATCGCGGTCTACGACCTCGGCGGCGGCACCTTCGATATCTCGATCATCGAAATCGCTGCGGTCGAGGGCGAGCACCAGTTTGAAGTGCTGTCGACCAACGGGGACACCTTCCTCGGCGGCGAAGACTTTGACCAGCGTCTGATCGATCACATCATCGACGAGTTCAAGAAAGAATCGGGCGTCAACCTCAAGGCCGATGTGCTGGCCCTGCAGCGCCTCAAGGATGCCGCTGAAAAGGCCAAGATCGAGCTTTCGTCCGGTCAGCAAAACGAAATCAACCTGCCATACATTACCGCTGACGCCTCCGGACCCAAACACCTGACGCTGAAGATCACACGCTCCAGGTTCGAGGCGCTGGTCGACGATCTCATCGAGCGGACCATCGAGCCCTGCCGAATTGCCCTGAAGGATGCCGGCTGCAAGATCGGCGACATCGACGATGTCATCCTGGTCGGCGGACAGAGCCGGATGCCCAAGGTGCAGCAGAGGGTCAAGGAGTTCTTCGGCCGCGAACCGCGCCGCGACGTCAATCCGGATGAAGCAGTTGCCGTCGGTGCAGCAATCCAGGGCGGCGTCCTACAGGGCGAGGTCAAGGATGTTCTGCTCCTCGATGTGACGCCATTGTCGCTGGGTATCGAGACGCTGGGCGGAGTGATGACCAAGCTGATCAAAAAGAACACGACCATTCCAACCAAGGCGACGCAGGTCTTTTCAACGGCTGACGATAACCAGTCTGCGGTGACCATTCACGTGCTGCAGGGCGAGCGGGAAATGGCCAGCGGCAACAAGAGCCTTGGACAGTTCAATCTTTCCGACATTCCGCCGGCGCCACGTGGCATGCCACAGATCGAAGTGACCTTCGATATTGATGCTAATGGGATACTTCATGTTTCGGCCAAAGACAAGGCCACCGGCAAGGAGAACAAGATCAAGATCCAGGCGTCTTCTGGCCTCAGCGAAGCGGAAGTGCAGCGCATGGTCCAGGATGCCGAGTTGCACGCCGAAGAAGACCGGAAAGCGCATGAACTGGCAGAAGCCCGTAACCAGTGTGACGGCATGATTCACACCGTCAAGAAGTCGCTTGCCGAATACGGAAAGGAACTTTCCGACAGCGAGAAACAGGTCATCGAAAAGGCGATGCAAGAAGCCGAGGAGGCCATTCGTGGCAACGACATCGAGGCCATCAAGGCAAAGAACGAGGCGCTCGGAACGGCTGCGCAGAAGTTGGGCGAGAAGATGTACGCCAAACAACAGGAGCAGACGGGGGGCACCGCGCATGCTGCCGGGGCTGCCGGTGAAGCGAAGAAGGACGACAGCGATGTCGTCGACGCCGAGTTCACCGAAGTCAAAGACAAGAAGTAGGTCTTTGCCTGCCAGGCGGGGGGCGTATAATCGCGCCTCGCCCTGTGCTCCCACCAATTGTTCATAAACCTATGGCAAAACGCGACTTATACGACATTCTCGGCGTCAATCGCGACGCCTCCGATGAAGAAATCAAGAAGGCTTACCGCAAGCTGGCGATGAAGCATCATCCGGATCGTAATCCGGACAACCCCAAGGCTGAGGAGCATTTCAAGGAAGTCAAGGAAGCCTACGAAGCCCTCACCGACCCAGAGAAGCGCGCGGCCTATGACCAGTACGGTTACGCCGGCATTGATCCACAGGCCGGAATGGGCGCCGCAGGGGCAGGAGGATTTTCCGATGCCTTCGGTGGCATCTTTGATGAGATCTTCGGGGGTCGTCGTGGTGGCGGGCGTTCAAATGTCTATCGCGGCGCCGATCTCCGCTACAACCTCGAAATTTCGCTGGAGCAGGCAGCCTTCGGCACTGAAACCAAGATCCGCATTCCGACAATGGAGGTTTGCGACGCCTGCCATGGCAGTGGTGCCAAGGCCGGTACGCAGCCAAAGACCTGTCCGACCTGCCAGGGCAGCGGCCAGGTTCGCCTGCAGCAAGGTTTCTTCTCGATTCAGCAGACCTGTCCAAAATGTCACGGCACCGGGCGCTTTATTGCCGAGCCGTGTGTTCCGTGTCACGGCTCGGGCCGGGTCAAGCAGCACAAAACCCTGGCGGTGAAGATTCCAGCGGGGGTTGATGAGGGCGACCGGATTCGGCTCACGGGCGAAGGCGAGCACGGCATCAATGGCGGGCCGTCAGGGGATCTTTACGTTCAGATTCACCTCAAGGCACACCCTGTCTTTCAGCGTGAACAGAACGACCTGCACTGCGAGATGCCGATCAGTTTTACCACCGCGGCTCTGGGCGGAGAAATCGATATTCCGACGCTGGATGGCGCTGCGAAAATCCGTGTCCCCCAGGAGACACAATCCGGGAAAATCTTTCGCTTGCGAGGCAAAGGCATCAAGGGCGTACGTAGTAACGCTCACGGGGATCTGCTCTGCCATGTGGTTGTGGAAACCCCGGTGCATCTCACCGAACGCCAGAAAGAATTGTTGCGCGAACTCGAGGAGTCCAGCCGCGAAAACTCCGCTCACCACAACCCACGCGCCAAATCCTGGATGGATCGTGTGCGCGATTTCTTCGCTGCCACCTGAGAACCGGCATCTCTGCACCCGTTGGTGCAGCAGCGCAGTGTCCGGCAAGACAATCGCAGGAGAATAATTTGCACGCAGTCGCTGCGTGTAAGGAGGGTGTCAGTTTGCTTCGCCATTCTTTGATGTGAAAGTTGCTGCAGCGACTCACAAATATTTCCTCCAGACGAACGGGAAATGCCGGGGGAGGGAGACGGTCATCACTTCCATGATCGGGGGGGCCTGGAAAAGCATTGACCGTGGCTAGTCGCAGGTCTGTGAATGATCGCGGCAATCGCATTGAAGGAGAATGGGCATGAGGATCGTCAGGGCACTACTGCTGGCTTGCTTGAGTTGGGTTAACTGTGTGCTGGCGGCCGAGGTCGGGGTGACCGACAACAGCATCCTGATCGGCATGACTGCGCCGTTTTCCGGCCCTAACGGGGCATACGGGCTGGACATGAAGATGGTCATCAACGCCTATTTTCGCCAGATCAACGACGCTGGCGGGATTTATGGAAGAAGGCTGGAGTTGCGCGCCCTCGACGATGGCTACGAAACTGATCGTGCGGTCGCCAATACCCGCGCCTTGATCAACCAGGAAAAGGTTTTTGCCCTGCTTGCATCGTACGGTTCGAGTCCCACAACGGCAGCAATGAACGAAGTCTTTGGCGTTGCCAAGGTACCGCTGATCGGAGCGATTTCCGGTGCCGAATCGATCCGTCAGTTGCCCAGGGACAACCCGAAAAATCGCTACATGTTCAATGTGCGGGCGAGTTACGCGAATGAGACCGAAGCGATCGTCAATCAATTGGTCTCCCTCGGCTTCAATAACATCGCCGTTTTGTATCAGAACGATGGATTCGGCAAATCTGGTCTCGATGGCGTCGTTACCGCGCTCAGAAAGCATAATCAGGCACCGGTGGCAGTGGCCACGGTGGAACGTAACTCAGCCGAGGTCAGCCAGGCGGTGCAGACCATTGCCCAGGCGAACCCGCAAGCGGTGATCATGGTGACCTTGTACAAGCCTACTGCCGCCTTCGTTCGTGCGATGAGGAAAATCGGTCAAAAGCCGCAGTTCATGACCCTGTCGCCCGTCGGTGCCGACCTGCTGGTGCAGGAGCTTGGTGACGAGGCACGCGGGATCGGCATTTCACAGGTCATGCCCTATCCTTGGAACGATACCACGCCGCTGGTACGCGAATACCAGAAGCTGCTCGGCCAGCATGGAAAATTCTCCTACTATGGCGTCGAGGCTTACGCCATGGCGAAAGTGCTGGTCGATGCAATGCGCAAAACCGGCAAAGATCTCAGCCGCGAAAAGCTTCTGAACAGTCTCGAAAGCATGCAGAACCATGACCTTGGGGGCTATCGCGTCAGCTATTCGGCCAATGATCGGTTTGGTTCCCGCTTTGTCGACCTGACGGTCATTGGCAACAGTGGCCGGGTTCTTCGTTAATCACCATCCGGGGATCAGGCGCGTCGCCAGTTGGTTCCCTGAGCATCATCCTCAAGGACGATTCCCACAGCCAGTAGTCCGCTACGGATTCTGTCTGCTTCGACGTAGTCCTTGCGTTTCTTTGCCGCCAACCGGTTGGCGATCAGCATTTCGATGGCTTCGGCGGACATTTCTTCGGTGCCCAGTGCCGGTGTCCCCTGCAGGAATCCTTGTGGATCGCGCTTGAGCAGGCCCAGCAGGCCCGCCAGCCCACGCAACTGGCTGGACAGTCCCGCAGACCTGCTGCGGTTTACCTCGCTGGCCAGGTCAAACAATGCGGCACACGCATCAGGGGTGTTGAAGTCGTCGTTCATTGCCTGGCTGAAGCGAATCGCGTGCGGCTCATGCCAATCCACCTCGGCTGCTGCCGGCGGTGCCGCCTTGAGTGCGGTGTAAAGCCGGCTCAGCGCTTGCCGTGCATCGTCGAGATGGGCATCGGAATAGTTGAGCGGGCTGCGGTAGTGCGCTCGCAGGATGAAGAAACGCAGTACTTCAGGATCGTATTGTTTGAGGATCTCCCTGATCGTAAAGAAATTGCCGAGCGACTTCGACATTTTTTCGTCATCGACACGAACGAAGCCGTTGTGCATCCAGTAGTTAACGAATGGGCAGCGATGTGCGCCCTCGGACTGTGCGATCTCGTTTTCATGATGGGGAAACTGCAGGTCTTGCCCGCCGCCGTGAATGTCGAAGTGCTTGCCGAGCAGGTCCGAACTCATCGCGGAACACTCGATGTGCCAACCGGGGCGACCATTGCCCCAGGGTGATGGCCAGAAAGGCTCGCCTTGCCTGGCCTGTTTCCAGAGCACGAAGTCGAGCGGGTCGTCCTTGCCTGTGTCAACGTCGACGCGTTCCCCGGCGCGCAGATCGTCAATGGATTTTCCTGACAGTTTGCCGTAGCCAGGAAATTTGCGCACCGAGAAATTCACGTCACCAGTGGTCGCTTGGTAAGCCAGCCCGTTTTTCTCCAGCAGCTTGATCAGGCCGAGCATCTGCGGAATATATTGGGTTGCCCGTGGTTCATGGTCGGGTTTCTCTACGCCAAGTGCCGCCGCGTCCTCATCCATGAGGCCAATGAAGCGGTCGGTCAGTTCGCTGATGCTTTCCTTGTTGGCCAACGCCCGCCTGATGATTTTGTCATCAATATCGGTAATGTTCCGGACGTAGCACACCTGCAACCCGCTCGCTCGCAGCCAGCGCTGAACCATGTCAAAAACGACCAATACGCGCGCATGGCCGAGGTGGCAGTAGTCATAGACGGTCATTCCACAGACGTACATGCGGACGCTGCCGGGCGTGATCGGTACGAAGTCCTGCTTTTCTCTGGTCAGCGAGTTGTAGATCTTCAACATTTTTAGGTCCGCGATGGCGTCCAGCACAGACGTACACGCAGGGTCAATCTGTGCTCTTTGAGGAATCGAGATTCCTCAATCTAATCAGGCTTCTAAACCCCAGTTGAAGGGACGGACCGGATGCCGGCTTGGCCCCGCCGAAATGACTGGAGGTCGAAGGGTTACGGGAAGAACAAATTCATCCTGCACGTACACGTGGAGTGCTTTGGTTTGGACGCACTTCTTGTTAGAATCAGTCGGTCTAGTGACACCCAACTGCTGCATAGGCAAGTATACCATACCCATGCACTCGAATTTTCCGATGCCTATGCCTGCTTCATTACCGGCTTTGATCGTCGGCTTGCTATTGGGCTGCAGCAGTTTCTTTGCCACATCCGACACGCTGTCGGATGCGCAGCGGCTCATGCGCCAGGGCCAGCCTGCACATGCGCTCGAAAAGGTCGACGCCTACCTGGCGAGCAAGCCATCGGATGCACAGGGGCGATTCCTCAAGGGCCTGGCCCTCACCGAGATGGGCAAACCGCAGGAAGCCATAGCCGTCTTCAGCAAACTGACCGAGGACTATCCCGAATTGCCAGAGACTTACAACAACCTAGCGGTTCTGTATGCCCAACAGAAACAATACGACAAGGCGCGTACGGCACTCGAGATGGCAATCAGGATTCATCCGGGCTACGCTACTGCCTACGACAACCTTGGTGATGTCTACGCCATGCTCTCCGGCCAGGCTTATGACAAGGCGCTGCAACTGGATCCGTCGAGGCGAGTGACACAATCCAAGCTTGCCAGGCTTCGGGAACTCAACAAGCCCTCCACAAGCAGCCCAGGAGTGGCAATGCGGCCAGCTGGCGAGACCAGTAGCCGGATGACCAGCACTGAACAGGCTGTCATGCCGGTTGCGACAGCATCAGTCCCTGCTGCCGGGGAACCTGCGGGCAAGAGTATCACTGCGCTCGCTGCTGCGACGGAGACTGACAAATCGGTGCAGCAGGCAACGCTGGCTGCCACTGACGAGAGGGCAGTGACGAAAACCCTGCAAGGCTGGGCCAGTGCCTGGTCACGTAAGGATGCCAAGGCCTATCTCGCTTACTATGCAGCAGACTTTCGTACACCCAGAGGGATTCCTCGCAAGGCATGGGAAAGCGAGCGCACCCGTCCGATGAGCAAGCCTGGCAAGTTGCAGGTCGAAATCGAGGACCTCCAAGTCTCGTTTGCCGATGACAAGGCGACGGTAAAACTCCTTCAGCATTACAGTTCGCCGTACCTGAAATCCACCGTGACCAAGACCATCGTCCTGGTCAAATCCAGAGGCAGATGGCTGATCCAGCAGGAACGCATCGGTGGATGATCAATTCACATGGAGGAAATCTATGATGTACAGGAAGCTTGCCCTGATTGCCGGTGGCTTGCTGTCGGTGGCGGCCTTGGCTGCACCCGGCATCGACATGCAGACCAGCATGGGCCGGATCGTGATCGAACTCGATTCCGAAAAGGCACCCAGAACCGTCCAGAATTTTGTCCAGTACGTCAATGAGGGGTTCTACAACGGCACGGTTTTTCACCGCGTCATTCCCGGCTTCATGATCCAGGGCGGTGGTTTTACCGTTGACCTGCAACAGAAGTCGGCGGCCAGGAAGGTGGAGAACGAAGGCAAGAATGGCCTGAAAAACGATCGCGGAACGATCGCCATGGCCCGTACCGCGGATCCGCATTCGGCGAGCTCACAGTTCTTCATCAATCACCGCGACAATCCTGCCCTCAACTATCCCGCGAGCGATGGCTGGGGCTACACGGTTTTTGGCAAGGTCACAGAAGGCATGGAGGTGGTGGACAAGATCGCCAAGGTGGCGACCGGAAACCGCTCGATGCACCAGGACGTTCCCCTTGAACCGGTCATCATCCAGTCGGTCAAGATCATTCCCGAGAAAGGAAAACGATGATCAAGCTGCATACCAATTTTGGCGTCATCGCCATCGAAGTGGACGCCGAAAAAGCGCCCTTGTCAGCCAGAAACTTCCTCGACTACGTCGCCGCTGGCCACTATGACAATACGGTTTTCCATCGCGTGATTCCTGGCTTCATGGTTCAGGGCGGTGGCTTCGAGCCGGGCATGAAACAGAAGGCCTGCAAGGATCCGATTCGAAATGAAGCCAGCAACGGGCTCAAGAATGATGCCTACACGGTTGCCATGGCGCGTACCTCTGAGCCGCACTCGGCCACCGCACAGTTCTTCATTAATCTGGTGAACAACGATTTTCTCAATTACCGTGCGCCCAATGCCCAGGGTTGGGGCTACTGCGTGTTCGGCAAGGTGGTTGAGGGTCGCGAGGTGGTCGATCGGATCCAGGCAGTGAAAACGGGTTCTTCCGGTGGGCATGGCGATGTGCCGGTTGAAGATGTACTGATCGAGCGTGCCGAGGTTTGCTGATGACCGCACCAGTTCACGATTCATCCCCGTAGTGATCCTGTTCATTTCCGATCTGCATCTGGCGCCGCAGGCGCCGGGCGTCACCCGCATCTTTCTGGATTTTCTCGGTGGCCGTGCGCGTGCCGCCGAGCAATTGTTCATTCTTGGCGATTTGTTCGAAGCCTGGCCAGGTGACGACTGCCTGGAAGATCCGGAGGATTCTTTTGCCGCTGACATCGTCGATGCCCTGCACGCGCTGGCGGCAGCCGGTGTTCGCGTGTCGGTGATGCATGGCAACCGCGATTTTCTGCTCGGAGACCACTTCGCTGCCCGCAGTGGCGCCCGGCTGCTGCCGGATCCTTATGTCCTGTCGCTGCCGGCATGGCAGTTCATCCTGTCGCATGGCGATGCCTTGTGCACCGACGATCACGACTACCAGGCATTTCGTGCGCTGGCGCGTCGGCCCGACTGGCAGGCCATCTTTCTGGGCAAATCCCTGCCGGAGCGCAAGGCGATGGCCATCGCGGCTCGCCAGAAAAGCGAATCTGCCAAGCGCGACAAGGCGGATTACCTGATGGACGTCAATGCCGGTGCGACGGATGATTTCCTGCGTGCGCATGGCTATGCCACACTGATCCACGGGCACACACATCGTCCGGCGACGCATGCCCACCTGGTTGACGGCATTCACGTCGAGCGCTGGGTTCTGGCAGACTGGCAGGAGACGCAAGGCGAGTTTCTCTGCTGGGATGGCCGGGAACTGTACCGGGAGCGCTGGATCTGATTCCGTTTGCTTGTCACCACGGTGCACGCAGGCCATGAGCAAGCCCGCGGTCGATATCCTGCGCCGGGTTTTCGGCTACCCGTCGTTTCGTGGTCAGCAAGAGGAAATCGTCGACCATCTCGTCGCTGGCGGTGACGCGCTGGTGCTGATGCCGACCGGCGGCGGCAAGTCGCTCTGCTATCAGATCCCGGCACTGCTGCGCGAGGGCGTTGGGGTGGTCGTCTCGCCGCTGATCGCGCTGATGCAGGACCAGGTTGATGCCCTGCGGTTGGCGGGTGTGCGTGCGGCTTTCCTGAACTCGTCAATGGATTTCCGGTCGGCGGTCGATACCGAGCGCCGATTGCTGGACGACGGGCTGGATCTGATCTATGTGGCACCGGAACGGCTACTCAGCGACCGTTTCATCAGCCTGCTCGAACAACTCGTCGCGCGCCGGCAACTCGCCCTCTTTGCGATTGACGAGGCGCATTGTGTTTCACAATGGGGACACGATTTTCGCCCGGAGTACATTCAGCTCTC